>DASXTP010000161.1:0-2904 GCA_036505355.1 Candidatus Eiseniibacteriota bacterium
TGACGACGGGCGCTCGCTTCCACCGGCGCATGAGTACTGGCGGGCCTGGCTTCGCGCCTCGCTCGCCGCCGGGGGATGGGACGTCCTGGCTTGCCAGTGCGAGGAGGTGACCCGGGGCGAGCTGGTGGGCGTCGAGCCGCCACGGTACCTGGGGTGGCGCTCCGAGCCGATGAGTGCGCGGAGCCTGGGCACCCTGATCATGGATGGGCCGCTTCACCCCGATCAGATCAAGCGCCTCACCCGCGCCGGCATGGGCCAGTGTCAGGGCCGTCGCTGTCGGGAGCAGGTGGCCTTGCTCCTCGCCCACGCGGGTGAGGTGCCCGTGGAAGCGATCCCGCTCGCCAGTTACCGGCCGCCGGTACGCCCGCTCCCCCTCTCGGTCTTGTGGCCCCACGACGAGCCGGCGGAGGTGAGGGACCACTGGGTGGCCTGGTTCGGGATCCCGACGCAGTTCGCTCCTCATTGGGCGGGGGATCCGGTGGGCTCGATCCCCGCCGGCCAGGCCGGGACGCCCGGCGTGGCGCCAGACAAGTGACGGCGGAGATGAGCGCGGGCGGCGGCGCGAGTGTCGTGATCGTCGGCGGGGGCGTGACTGGACTCAGCGCCGGCTGGTGGCTCGCGCGGGCGGGCGTGGACGTCGTCGTCCTGGACAAGGGCATCGTCGGCTGGGAGGCCTCGGGACGGAACGGCGGCGGGGCCACTCACGTCTACAGCCCCCTCGGCCTCGAGGAGCAGCGGCTCTGGCCTCGGATGGACGCGCTCCTCGGTTACCCGACCGAGTATGCGCCCCAGCGGATCAAGGTGGCGCTCTCCCAGGATCAGCTCGCGCTCTACCGGACGAATGCCGAGATCGCCGCCGCGCGCGGCTTTCCGAGCGAGCAGCTCGATTCGAAGCAGCTCCGCGAACTGGTGCCCATCGTCGGGGACACGGCGATCGGCGGCCTCTACCTGCACTTCGGTGGGCACGCGAACCCCCAGCGGACCGTCCAGGCCTACGCCTGGGCCCTCCAGGACCTCGGCGGGCGCATCCGGCAGCACACGACGGTCACGGGGTTTCGAACCGACGGCGGGCGGGTCACCACCGTCGAGACCGATCGCGGCCCGTTCGGGACGGACGTGCTCGTCATCGCGGCCGGGCCCCAGACGGGTCTGCTCGCCGGGATGCTGGGCGTCTCCCTGCCGCTGGCCCCGGCTCGAGTGGAAATGATCTGCACCGAGCCCCTGCCGCTCATGGCGGTGGGCGGGGTCGACGGCAACGGCCTCTACGGCCGACAAACACGCCGGGGGAATCTCGTCTACGGCGGCGGACCTCACGAGTGGATCGAGGTCGCGGGCATGGCGGCGCAGGATCAGCCCGCCACGCCGCTCCTCCGGAACCTGAGTCGCCGACTCGCCGAGCTGTTTCCCGGCGCCGCCCACCTGCGCCTGATCCGGAGCTGGGCGGGCATCGTGGAGAACACACCCGATGGGCTCCCGGTGATCGACCGCCTGAGCGATCCCGCCAACGTGGTGGTCGCCACGATGTCGAGCGTGGGCTTCGGGCTGTCGCCCGCGTCCGGCAAGGCGATCAGCGAGCTCGTCCTCCACCGCCACTGTCGCTTTGCCGACCTCACCGCGCTCCGGCTGGCTCGCTTCGCCGACGTGCCGCCGGACTGGCGCGCTCGGCTGGGCTGGGTGCCCGTGGCCGAGCCTCTCGAGCAGCCCGCGAGTCTTTCACGTCCTGGTGGCCGTCCTTCGGAGCGCTGAGCTCACCCGGCCGCGGTCGGGCGTTTGTACGTCCGGCCGTACGCCAGGTTCTCCGCCCGCAGCCGCTTGTCGGTTCCGAACAGCACGTGCTTGGACATGTCGGGCGAGAACCGGCTGGCCGGTGGCCGACGGCCGAGCGCCTCGGCGAGGCTCCGCACATGGTGCGGTCCCGCGCCGCAGCAGACGCCGAGATAGCGCACGCCGAGCGCGAAGGCCTCCTTCGCGAACTCGGCGATCTCGTAGCGGTTACACAGGAAGGGATCGAGCGCGGTCGGGAACGGCCGATCCTCGGGAATGCACACGCAGCAGGGGTCCGTCAACGACTGGAACGTCGGCTCGGCGGCGGTGGTGCGATAGGGCACCGGGAGCGCGGCCACATGGCACGTCACGGCCGCCCGCGCTTCTCGGAGCAGTGGCATCATCGTCGCCGGTCCTCGCGCGCAGTTGAAGCCGACGACCGCGGCCCCGGCATCCTCGAGCCGTCGGCATGCGTCGGCCGCGCTCCAGCCCTCTCGCGTGGTGGTCTCCCGGGGTACGGAGAGGGTCATCACGGCCGGCTTCCCCGCTGCGCTGATCGCCGCCAGCGCCAGCAGGGCCTCCCCCCCGAAGCCGAACGTCTCGCCGATGACGTAATCGACGCCGGCGTCGACGGCCCATCCGACCTGCTCGTCGAACATCTTGCGCGCCTGCCTGTGCGACCTCGCGTCGGGCGGCGCATAGATGCTGGTATTGCAGATGTCGCCCGCGAACAGCGCGCCGGTGTCCTTCGCGACTTTCTTCGCGATGCGCAACGCCGTGCGGTTCAGTCTTTCGAGGTCTCTCTCCCGTCCGATGATCCGCAGCTTGGCGCGGTGGGCGTAATAGGTGAACGCCTCCACCACGTCCGAGCCCGCGCGGACGAACTCCCGGTGCAGTTCCTCGACCAGGTCCGGGCGCTCGAGCACCACTTCCGGCACGTAGGCGCCGGCTTGCAGGAGACCCCGCCGCTCGAACTCGAACAGATACCCTTCGGCGCAGATCACCGGTCCCCGCGCCAGCCGATCGAGCAATCCAAGTGTCTTCGGCACGCTAGGAGCCTGTCGGAGAAACGCTGTGGCTAGAGCGATGAGAAGGGTCCAGCTGCAAGGCGGCGCCCGAGGGCCGCACGCGAGGCGTACT
>DASXTP010000162.1:0-2100 GCA_036505355.1 Candidatus Eiseniibacteriota bacterium
CGCGCTTCACCGACGAGCAGTCGCCGTACACCCAGGGGCGCGTCGGGCTGTACGCCGAGGACGCGTACGCGCAGTTCGGGGACGTCCAGGTCCAGCCGCTGGATACCTGACCGGCGGCTATCGCCTCAGGCGGCCATTGTCAGCGATCCCCTCACGGCCCTTCAGATCCCGACCGGGTGGCGGCCCTGCACCGCCGCGCGAGCCAGTGGTACGAGCAGAACGCGGAACCATCCCAGGCGATCCGCCACGCGCTGGCCGCCGGGGACATCGAGCGAGCAGCGGATCTCGTCGAGCTGGAGATCCCGGCACTGCGCAGGAGCAGGCAGGAGGCCACGATCCGTGGCTGGCTCGACACCATCCCCGACGACGTGGTTCGCGTCAGGCCCGTGCTCGCGGTGGGCTTCATCGGGGCGCTGATGGCTGGCGGGGAGTTCGAGGGCGTCGAGGACCGGCTGCAGGACGCCAAGCTCGGCGTCAACAACCGCCGCGCCGCGGTGCGTCAAGCCGCCGAGCTCAACCTGCTGTCGCGCACCGGCGGCCGCTGACCCCAGGCGTGCCGCTCGAGGCGCCCACCGCGCCTCACCTCCAAGAAATCACCACGCCACTCACCACACGTGGTGATGTCTGCTCACCACATCGACTCCTACCTTGCGGTCATCCCGAAGGTCCGCGAAGCCCGACGGGAACCTTCGGGCAAGCAAGCTGAGAGGAGCACCATGAGCGACACGTGGGCCGGCCACTCGCACAACCCTGGTCGGTACGAGATCCGTCTCAAGGGGCACCTCGGCTCCCGCTGGGCGGCCCGGTTCGACGGGATGACCCTCACCACCCGGGCCGACGGCACCACCCTCATCGAAGGCCCCGTGGTCGACCAGGCGGCATTGCACGGACTGCTCCGGACGCTCCGCGACATCGGCCTTCCGGTGCTCTCGGTCACCCAGCTCGAAAGCGGCCATCCCGAAGAGCCCGTCACCGGACCTCGACGAGTAAGACCCGCAAAGCAGGGAGAAATGGCCATCACAGCACCAAGCCGAGCTCCGATGGGCTCGGCGAGGAAGACCGCGTTCGTTGCCGGCGTGTTGTTCACCGTCACCTTCGTCACCTCGATCCCAGCAGCGCTCTTGCTCTACACCCCGGTGCTGGACGACGCCAACTACATCGTCGGTGCCGGCGCCGACGCGGGCGTGGCCTTGGGCGCGTTGCTCGAGGTCCTCCTCATCATCGCCAACGTCGGCACCGCCGTCGTGCTGTTCCCGATCCTCAAGCGGCAGAACGAAGGGCTCGCTCTCGGCTATGTCTCAGCTCGTCTGGTTGAATGCACCTTCATCGCCATCGGCATTGTCAGCCTCCTTGCGGTGGTGACCTTGCGCCAGGACTTCGCGGGAGCTGCCGGCGGAGATTCGGGCTCGTTCGTGACGGTCGGCAAGTCGCTGGTCGCGGTCCATGATTGGACGTTCCTGCTCGGGCCGGGCTTCGTTGTCGGCGTCGGGAACGGGCTGATCCTGGGCTACCTGATGTGCCGGTCCGGCTTGGTGCCGCGGGGCATGGCCGTGCTGGGGCTTATCGGAGGTCCCCTGCTGTGCGCTGCGGGGATCGCCGTGCTGTTCGATGTCATCGAGCCAGGCTCCGGGCCGCAGGTCATCGCGACGGCCCCGGAATTCGTTTGGGAGTTGTCGCTCGGCATCTACCTCATGGTCAAGGGATTCAAATCATCCGGGATCGAGCATCTCCAGGTCGATCGCCGGACGGTTCCGACACCCCGCGCGGTTCCAACACCCTAGTCGTGTCGTTGCCGACCTGGAGGGCGGCCTCCCGGCCGCCCTCCAGGATTGCGTCGCTCGGGGTCATCCCTGTCATCCAGCCGAAGCAGCGAACAGCTCCCACTCACCGGGAACTCCGCGAAGCCCAACTGCGCCGAGCGGGCTGAAAGCGAGGTCGGTGCCCGTGACGAGGTCTCGAACGGTTCGCGTGACGACGACCTCGCGATCGCCGGCCTGACCAAGGGCCCGAGCCGCGATGTGAACGCCGATCCCTCCGATGTCGTCGTCGCGGAACTCGATCTCACCGGTGTGGATCGCCGAACGGATCGCAAGGCCGAAG
>DASXTP010000163.1:0-3216 GCA_036505355.1 Candidatus Eiseniibacteriota bacterium
CCACCCTACACCTTCGCTTGCTCGCTAGCCCGTTATGTCTTGTACCAGTCCGAGATGTTCCACATCTCCGAGTCCCAGGGAGTCAGCTTGGTGCCCTGGAGCTTCTTGCTCTTCCCGGAGGCGACCTGGAAGCGGTTCACCAGCGGGATGACCACGACATCGCTGATCAGGATGTCATTTGCCTTGATCGCCAGCGCGTTGATCTTCGACTGCTCGGTCTCTTTGTACATCTGGTCGACGATGGCGTCGTAGGCCGGGTTCGAGTACCGGTGGTAGTTGCCAAAGTTCCAGTTGTTCGACCTCTGGGCGATCTGCTTGGTCGTCCAGAAGTTGGCGTAGGCCGTTACGTCCGGGGTGGTGCCGTTCGTGTACATGGTCACGTCGTAGTACATCTTGTTGGCGCCGTCGGGGGTCGTGTTGTTGAAGAAGACCCCGGAGGTCGTCGACTTGAGCTCGACCGAGAAGCCGACCTGCTCCCAGCTCTTCTTGAGGATGTCCTGGGTCTTCTGCCGCAGCGAGACGCTGGTCGTGCCGAAGAGGATCTTCAGCTTGACGCCGCCCTTGGCGCGGACTCCGTCGGAGCCCCTCGCCCAGCCGGCGTCGTCGAGGGTCTTGTTCGCAGCGGCGATGTCGAACTTGCACACATCCATGCTCGCGGTGTTCTTGGACTCCCAGTCCTTGTTGCCCGCGATCTGGTTGCATGTAGCGGTGCCGGTCAGATTCTCGCCGTAGAGCTCCTTCGCGATGGTGGCCCGGTCGCTGGCCATCGCGAGAGCGCGGCGAACGTTCTTGTCGCTGAAGAAGGGATGCTTCGTGGTCGGCTCCGAACGCTGGTCACCCAGCGCCGGGTCCGGGTTCGCGAAGTTGAGGTTCACGCGCTCGACGTTCGAGCTGGGCTCCGCCAGGTAGTCGCCCACGGTGCTTGACTGGATGAGCTGGCGGAGCACCGGAGCCTCGACCTGGAGGTTCCATCCGTAGTCAAAGTCTCCGGTCTGGAAGACCGCGCGAGCCGCACCCAGCGCGTCGCCACCGCCCTTGAACTGGACGGTCTTGAAGTACGGCTTGTTCTTGTCGCGGTAGTTCGTGTTGATCTCGTAGGTAACGACGTCGCCGGACTTGAACTCGGTCAGCTTGTACGGCCCGGTGCCGATCGGCTTCAGGTTCTCGGGACACTCGTTCGCCTTGGGCCCAAAGCACTTCTCGAACTGGGCCTTCTGCAGGATCTCGTTGCCGCCGCCCGTTCCGAACGTGTAGTAGCCCAACGTCGGGGTGTTGTAGGTGACCACGACAGTGGACTTGTCCTTCGCGACGACCGACTTCACACCTTCCACGAAGCTGGAGTTCGTGTCTGCGGTATCGAGGTCCGCCATGTACTTCGCGGTGAAGGCGACGTCGTCGGCCGTGACGTCGGTCCCGTCCGACCACTTGAGGCCGTCGGCGATCTTCCAGGTAACCGTGGTCAGATCCTTTGACACCCCGCCGTTCTCGAGTGTCGGGATCTCCTTGGCGATGCCGCCGGTGAGAGACGGCTTGCCGTCGACGCCCCAGGACGCCAGCGGCTCCTGAATGAGGCGCGCCGCGTCGTAGTCCTTCGTGCCGGTCGCTTGATGCGTGTTGAGGATCGTCGATGCCTGCCAGTACAGGATCTTGAGCTCGCCGCCCGCGCCACGCGTGAACGCGGCCCCCCCGGGGCTCGCACCGCCCCCGGTTGGGCCAGGCGCGCAGGCCGCCAATGCCATGGTTGCCGTAATTGCGAGGGCGAGCCCTCGCTGCCAGTACCGTTTCTCCACCAGATAGATACCTCCTAGCGTTAGATGGCGCAGTCTACTTCGGTACCTCTCCCGGCGCAGCGCGGTTCAGTCGTGGTCTGACCAAATCACAGCGCCGGCGCTAATCGCGGAACGCGGCTCCTAGCGCGTGCTGCAGCCGTCCGGTGACTCGCCTGGTGATCCGGTCGACATCCGCCTCCGAGAGCGTCCCGGCGGCGGAGCGAAGCACAAGCCGAACGGCAAACGATTTCTTCCCCGCCCCCAGCTGCGGGCCGCGGTAGACATCGAGCAGGGCGAGCGCCTCCAGGTCCTTTCCCGCGGCGGCGCGGATCTGATCCTCGACATCGCCATATCCGGTCCTCTCGTCGACCACGACGGCGAGATCGCGCAGCGCCGGCGGATACCGCGGCGGGGCGGCGACGCGGGCCGGCGCCGAGGCTGCGTGCCACCAGGCGAGGTCAATCTCGGCGACGAACGTCTCGGTGGGAAGCTCCCATTTCGCGGCCACGCGCGGATCGAGCTGGCCCGCGACGAGCCGGATCGCTCCCTCGTGGGCTACGGCGGTAGACCGGCCGGGGTGGAGGCCGGGGGCGGCGATGCCCTGGCCTGGTGCATTCCGCACGCGCAGCAGATCGGAGAGCGCCCGGACGTAGCCAACGAGATCGCGCACCTCCCAGCGCCGCTCCGGGACGAGCCAGGTTTCGCCGTCGCGGACGGGCTCCGCGTTGCCGGCCAGGAGCACCCCGATCGTCCAGCGCTCCTCGGGCAGATCGGCGGGCCGGGGCAGGTACACCGGAGCGATCTCGAAGATGGCCACGCTCTCCCGGTTCCGCAGGTTGCGGCGGGCGGTGTCGAGAAGGCTCGGGCGGACCGTGGGCCGCGCCACGGACTGGGCGATGGTCGTCGGGTTCGTGACGCGCAGCGGCTCTGGCGCGATCGGCGAGCCGTCCGCGGTGAGCTCCGCGAGCCAGGCAGGGTCGATGAGCGCGTAGGAGACGATCTCCTGGAGACCGAACCCAGCGAGCGCGTCGCGCGCCCGCTCGCGGAAATCCTCCAGGGGGTGCCGCTCGTGGAGCGGCAACGGTCCGTCCGGAACGCGCACCGGGAGCCGGTCGTAGCCGGCGATGCGGGCAACCTCTTCGACGATGTCCTCGGCGATCGCGATGTCCGTCCGAACCGCGGGCGGCGTGGCCACCAGGGTATCGCCGTCGGCGGCCGCCGCGAATTGCAGCCGCCGCAGGATGTCCAGGGTCTCCTCCGGGCCGACCTCGATCCCAAGCACCCGCGGGATGTCCGAGAAATGCATCCGCACGTTCACCGTTCCGCGGGGGCGCGGGTAGCGGTCGATGACGCCGGCGATCTGCGCGTCGGCATGTTCGCGCAGCAATCGGCAGGCTCGCGCAAGCGCGAGCGGCACGAGCTCCGGAGAGAGCTCCCAGGCGAAGCG
>DASXTP010000164.1:0-8088 GCA_036505355.1 Candidatus Eiseniibacteriota bacterium
CGGCGAGATAGTACCCAGCCTTGCGCATGGCGCGCTCGAGGTAGAAGCGATTGACGTGGGACTGCACCGTCCAGGCGCCGCGCCCGGTGGCGAACTCCGTCATGCGGCGGGCGTTCTCCGAGCCCCAGCCCAGGATCCCCATCACCGCGAGCGTCACGATCAGCGGCCGCGCTCGCAACAGAACGCCGAGCGCGAGCCCCACGCCGCACATCGCGAACAAGTAGAAGTAGGCGCTCCAGATGTCGGCCACGGCAAACGCGGGCAGCATCCCCAGGACGGCCCACGCCAGGCCCGCGAAGAGGGCGCCACGCGCCGGGCTCAGGGGGGCCGCTGCCGGCGCGGGCGTCGTCGTCGATCGCTTCGGCTGGTGCGGCAGGGGCCGCCTGGCGCCGGACCGAGCCCCCCAGAGTCCGAGCGCCACCAGCCCAAGGGCGAGCCACGGTGGAGCGTGTAGCATCTTCGCCGGTCCGTCGTGAGGCCACTCCAGCCCGAGCACCACCTGGGGCAGGTGCACGAGCATCCCGGGCAGGCCGGCCGGATCGAAGCGCGCCTCGAGGCCGATGGCAGGCCGCCGGGCCCTGGTGGCGAGCCAGATGAGCCCCCATAGCCCGACCGCCGCGCCCATGGGCCAGGCCCTTCTCAGCACGGACGACCAACGCTCGCGGGGACGCCGATCCAGGGCGGCCGCGATCCACGGCGCCATCAGCACCGTCTCCTTGCAGAGCAGCGCGATCAGCAGTACCGCCGCCGCCCAGAAGCGGCGGCCCCCGCGATGCAACAGGAAGGCTGCCAGCGAGCCCGCCACCGCCAGCAGGTCCTGGCTTCCGCTCGCCCACAGCACTGGAACATCCGCGCTGTGGTGGAGGGCCACGAACGAGGCGCCGATCGCCGCCGCCTCGATTCCGGCGGCGGCTCGGCAGACGGCGAAGCTCAACCCGACGACGACGACGAAGATCCCCAGGTTGACGGCGTGGAAGGCGGCCGGCGACTCGTGGGTGAGCCTCGCCAGCGTCCAGAAGTGGAGCTGACGGCTTACCGGGCGGAAGTAGTTGCCGAGCGGGTCCGGCGCCGCCAGGGCCGCGATCAGCGAGCGGTCGCGCACCTGGTCGAGGAACAGGTAGTCGTCGGCGAAGAACGGTGCCTTGAGGGCATCGTAATGGAGCGCGAGCGCGGCCAGTAGAATGGCGGCCAGCGGGAGGATGCCGGGCGCTGCTCGCACGGGTGCTGGCGGTGAACGTCGCTCGGCGGGCCCCTTGGCGCCCGGCCTGCTCCCCGGTGCGGGCCTCACGGCGAGGGCCTGGAGCGGGCTTCGAGCCGGTCCACGGCCTCGAGCAGGTGCAGCGCGTCCGGATTCCCGGGCTGGAGCCGCAACAACTCGTGGCCCGCGCGCCGCGCCTCCGCCCAGTCGCCGGCGTGGGCGGACGTGGTCCCCAGGCCCAGCCAGCCGAAGACGTTGCCGGGGTCGACCACCACCATCTTGAGATAGAGCTGCTGCGCCTTGCGGTAGCGGCGGCGCATCGTCTCCGCCATGGCCTGCTGCTGGAGAATGCGCGATGTCGGCGCGGTCTCGGCGGCATTCGCGTACGCCTCGGCGGCCGCATCCCACCGCTCGAGCGCGAAGTAGCGGAGACCCAAGTAGTCCCAGGTCGTGCCGCGTTCCGCGTCGGTGCGGCGCGGGGGTTCGAGCATGAAGGCCCGCACGCGCTGGAGCCCGCGCTCGACATCCCGGTGGTGGGCGAGCCACTGGACCGTGGGGGCCATCGCCCCGGCCACGACCGCGACCGCCAGCCAGACCCGGTGCGGGGCGAGCCGGATGGCGTGCGCCACGGTCCAGGCGGCAAGCAGCGAGACGGCCACCCCGGTGGCGGCAAAATCGTCCCAGTCTCGGAAGAGACCCTGGGCCGGGTGGATGAAGGGCATCACGGCGAGAAACGGCAGCGCGAGGGTTCCGAGCAGCAGCCCCTCGCGCCGCCGGGTCCTCGCTTCCGCCCGGTCCGAGGCGCTCAGGACCCCAGGCAGCAGCAGCGGGATCGTGACCGAGAGCGGGGAGAGCATCACCAACAGGTTGGCGAGATCGGCCGGGCGCGCGCCGGCGAGCGCCGCCTTGAGGACGCCTCCCTCGAGCTGGACCGTCTTCGGCGTGAAGTGGACCGTGTCCCAGCGGGCCACCACCGCCACGATCCGCGGCACCATCACCGCCAGCGCCGCCAGCGGAACGGCGAGCGCGAGCAGCACCTCGCGACGGCGCCACGCCCCGCGGCGGCCGCGCTCGGCAAGCCACAACCCAAAGGCCAAGGCCACCGCCGGAAGCAGGCCGAGGGCGGCCCGGTGCAAAGCCACTCCGATCGCCAGCGTCAGGCCGAGCGGAAGCAGGCCGCGGCCCTGCTTCAGGACCTTGAGACCGAAGACCGCGGTGCAGGCAACCAGCAGGCAGAGCTCCGCGAACGCCTTGGGAAAACCGGTGAACAGCCCCAGATACCCGCCGAACAGCAGCACCGCCGCGCTCGCGAATCTGGCCGACCCGGGCAGCTCGAGCCCGCGCGCGAAGGCCACCGCCAGAGCGCCCATGGCCGCGGCTTCCAGTGCGCCGAGGATGCGCGCGGCGCCGTTGGCATCGACCAACGCGGTCCCGGTCAGGTATCGCGGCAGGTGGTAGTGGAGCAGGATGTCGAGCGGCAGTGCCTGCGGGAACAGCACCGCCGGCGATTCGCCCTCGCGGACCAAGCCCTGGCGCATCAGGAAGTCGCCCACGAACCACACCCGGTCGGGCGTCAGCCAGGCCAGGGCTCCTGCCGCCACCGCCCAGAGGAACATCGACCGCGCCGGGGCCCGATCGATCGCGTCGCCGGCCCGCGCCACCCACGGCGCGATCCGGCGCGCCCATGGTGGAACCAACGCCAGCGCGGCCAGGGTCCATGATCCCCAGCCGAGCCAAGGATCGAGGAAGCGCTGGGTGTTGAGAGACCAGGCCCACATCGAGTGCCCGAACGTGAGCGCCGCGCGGGCGGCGAGTAAGAGGGCGAGCATCAGCCACAGCGCCACGGCGGTGGCCGGAGCCGGGCCTGCGCTGGTGGCGGGCCGAGCCGGGTCGCCGCGCCGATGTGACGATCGGCGGCGGCGAGGAGTGCCGGGCTTAGGGGCTGGGTCTGACATCGGTGGACTCGGTTTGTGCCACCATTTCCAAGAGGCGTTTCGCGTCGGGATCGGCCGGGAGCCGGCGCCTCACCTCGAGTGCGGCGCGGCGACATTCGTCGCGGTCTCCCAGGTTCCAGGATACGATGGCGAGGCCCAGCCATCCCCTCGAGTCGTTGGGCTGGAGCTCGAGCAGCCGGTGGTAGACCTGCTGCGCGGCGCGGGCGTTGCCTGCCGCCTGCTCGGCCATCCCCCATTGCAGCAGCACGCGCGGGCTGGCCGCCGTCTCGGCGGCGTGGGCCAGGGCTTCGGCCGAACTCTGCCACAGCCCGAGCTGGGCGTAGCGGATGCCGAGGAAGTCCCAGGTCGTGCCGCGCTCCCGATCGGTGCGTCGCGGGGGCTCGCGCATCAGCGCCTCGACCCGCGAGAGCCCGCGATCGACGTCGGAGTTGTGGAGGAGCCACTGCGTGGCCGGCACGGCGGTTCCGATCAGGACGGCCACCCCCAGCCACTCCCAGTCCGGCGCGCGGGTGAGGATCCCACCGATCAGCCACGCGCTCAGCAGCGACGCCGCGACACCGGCGGGGGCGAAGTTGTCCCAGTCCCGGAACATGCCCTGGGAGCCGTGGACCAACAGCACGGCGAGAAACCAGGGCAGCGCCGCGATGGCGAGCAGCGCGACCTCTCGCGAGCGCAGCCGGCGCGGGTCGGCCACCGCCGCCGCCGCGGCGGCCGGCGCCAGCGGTGAGAGCAACACCAGCAGGTTCACCAGATCGACGGGCCGGGTGCCGGCCCAAGTGGCGCGCAGCAGGCCACCTTCGCTTTGCACCTCGGCGGAGGCGAAGTGAACCGGATCCCAGGTGAGGATGGTGCTCACGATGCGGGGCAGCAACAGGGCCAGCGCCAGCCCCGGTGCCGCCAGGGGCAGCCACGCCCGGGCCGTGCGCAGCGTCCCGGCGGGCGACGAGCGGGCGGCGAGACCAAACGCTAGTACCAGCGCCGGGAGCAGGCCGAGCGCCGAGCGATGGAGCGTGAGCGAGCCGGCCACCAGGAAGCCGAGCGGCAGCAGCGCCCGCGGATCGACGAGCGCGCGCAGCCCGAGCACCCCGGCGCCGGCGGTGAGCACCGCCATTTCGGCGGTGGCTTTGCCGTAGCCGGTGTACATGCCGAGATAGCCGCCAAACAGCACGGTCCCGCTCGCCGCGAGCGAGGGAATGCCACGCAGGTCGAGCACCCGCGAAAACTGCACCGCCAGCGCTCCGAGGCTCGCCGCCTCGAGCAAGCCCAGCAGCCGTGACGTGGTCAGGACGTCGAGCGCGAACCAGTCCCCGAGTCGGCGCGGCAACGTATAGTGAAGGAACACGTCGAGCGGCAGCGCTTGCGGGAAGAGCCGGGCCGGCTCGAGCGCGCGCTCCGCGGTGCCGAAGCGCAGCAGGAAGTCACCCACGAAGTGCACGCGATCGGGCAGCCACCACACCAAAGCGGCCGCCGCCCCGGCCCACAGGGTGCTGGCCCAGCCGAGACGATGCCGTGACAGGTCGCCGAGCCACCGAAGCCCCGGTGCGACGCGGCGCGACACCGCGGGAATCAGCGCCAGGGCCGCCAGCGCCCACCCGAACCAGCCGAGAAGCGGCGGCACGAAGCGCAGCAGCGATAGGCCCCAGCCCCACATGTTGGGCTCGAACGCCAGCACCGCCCGCAGCGCAACGAGCAGGCCGGCCACGATCCACAGGCCGGTCGCTGCGCCGCGTGGGACGCCGGGGTCGGCGGCCTGAGGCTCAGTCTTCCGGCTCGACATCCGACCAGAGATAGAGCGCCCCGGGCTCGGGCAGGTGCGCCGACTGCTCCCAGATCTCGCCCAGCCAGCCTCCGATCGTGCGCTCCAGCCATCCCGGCCGCGGGCGCCGGGACTCGGCGATTCGGATCTTCTCCCCCGCCGGCACGCCGGCCCGCCGCCGCGCCTCGGCAATCGCTTGCTCCAGCCCACCCAGCTCGTCGATCAGCTTGCGCTCCAGCGCATCTTCCCCCATCCACACGCGCCCGCGCGCCACCGCATCCACGTCCTGCCAGCGAAGCCTACGTCCTTCGGCCACCTTGGTGACGAAGCCCCGGTAGAAATCGTAGATCGCGGAATCCGCGGCCGCCTGGAACTCGGGGCCCCAGTTCCGCCCCAGCGACCAGGCGCCCATGTACCGCCCGCGCTCGAACTCGTCTTGGCGCACGCCGTGGCGCCGATACCAACCCTCGAGCGAAGGCCTCACGGTGAGTACCCCGATCGAGCCGGTGCGGGTGAAGCGGTCGGCGAACAGGCGATCGCCCTGGAGCGCGACGTAGTAGCCGCCGCTCGCCGCGACGCTAGCCATGGAAACGATGAAGGGCTTTCCGGTCTCGCGCTTGAGCCGCTGGGTGGCGTGAAGGATGAGATTGGAAGCGAGCCCCGAGCCGCCCGGGCTTTCCACCCGCAGCACCACCGCCCGCACCTCGCGGTCGTGGAACGCCCGCTCGAGCTGCCGCACCAGCGTCTCGGCGCCCAGGGTCGGGCCGCTCAAGAGGTCGTGGCCGCTGCGGCCGGTCTCGATGGCGCCGCTGGCGTAGACCACGGCGATCGGGGCCCGGGTGGTCCAGGCTCGGCGCGACTCGGGAGCGTGCTGCAGATCGACCGGGCGCGGCTTGTCGCCGAGCCCGCAGCGGCGGCCGAGCATGCGGAGCGCGTCCTCGCGGTAGCCGATCGAGTCGATCAGCCCGACTTTCCGGAGCTCCGAGGGCGGCCACCAGCGGCCGTCCAGCAGGCCGAGCAGGCGCCGGCGATCGATCCCGCGGTCGCCGGTGAGGGCCGCGACTAGCAGCCCCTGCTGGACGTCCAGGTTGTGCTCGATCACCTCCCGGTCCTCCGGCGGGGTCGAGTCCGCGCTGAAGTTGCGGTAGGCCGACTTGTAGGCTCCGAACGAGCTGCGATCGATCTTGAGCCCCCAATCGGCGAGCAGCTTGCGGTAGTAGCGACGCTCGGCGCGCAGCCCGAGGGCCAGGAAGTCGGCCTCTTCGGTGGTGACGATCTGGTCGCAGGCGGCGGCGAGGTAGAGATCCCCACGCCCGCCTCCCTGCTCGAGGAACGCCACCACCGGCTTGCCGGCCGCCCGCAGCCGCGCGATCCGGGGCCGCAGCTCCTCGAGCTGCGCCATGTTCGAAGTGCCGCCGAGATCGAGCAGCACGCCGCGCGTCAGCGGATCCTCGAGCGCACGCTCGAGCTGGCGGTGGATCGGGGCGACCGACCGGCTGGCTTCGCCGCCGAACAGCGAGAAGCCCGGGAGGGATTCGTCGCCCAGGTTGCCGGCGATCCGGATCTCCGCGACCCGTCGTTCGCGCGGTCCCACCAGCACGGTCGCATCCTCCCCGCGATGGACCGACAGGGCTTGGCTGGCGAAGCGGCGTCGCCGATCGCGATCGAACGCCGACTGGGCGTGCAGCGCGGCGCGGGTGCCGGAGAGACCGAGGCCGAGCTGGGCCGAGCCGTGGTCCTCGAGCGAGCCGCGCAGGCTGATCCCCGGCACGATCTCCAGCTCACCCGCCGCCCGGAAGCGCGCCTGCTCGCGCTCCGCCCCCTCGGCCAGCAACAGGTCCGCCGTGAGCGTCAGCCGGCTCCCCAAGGCGTGCGCGCGCGCCCGCGAGAGCGCGAGCGGCCGAAGACCCAGCCCGAGGGTCACGGTACGGCCCAGCCGGCCGCTCTCGAAGCGGGGCTCGGCGGCGTGCGAGAGCGTCACCCCCAGCGAGAACCAGGGGGCGGGGCGCGCCAGCATCCCGAGCGCATGGTCGAAGACACGATCGCCGTCGACCCGGCTGTCGAGCCGCGTCCCGGTCCAGCCCAGCCGCAATCGTTCGCTCCCGGCGGCGAACCCCACGAGCTGCGACCGCAGGCGACCCTCGAGGTCGCTCGCGCCGAGGAGGAAGCCGCCGGCCGACCAGACGCCGCGCAGCAGCCGCCGGTCGGGTTCGACCTCGCCGAGGGAAAGCGTCAGCTCCGAGGGATACCTCACCCCACCGGCCGCCGGATTGATCAGGAAGCCGGTGGCTCCGTCGGTCGAGGCCACGCTTTCGTTGCCGAACCAGGTGAGCGGGAACTCCGGCGTGGGCACCGCCGCCCGCGCCGTGGCCGCGACGCCGACGGCGAGCGCAGAGCCGAGCATGCGGAGGACCACGAAACGAAACCGCGACACCACTCGCACGCTCAAGGAACCCGACGCTCCTCGATCACTGGGAAGTCGTCACCCCGACGCGAGGACAGTGGACGGCGAGCTGGCAGATCGAGCAGCGCGGCCGGCGGGCGACGCAGGTGCGCCGGCCGTGGAGGATGAGCCAGTGGGAGAACTTCGTCCATCGCTCGCGCGGCAGGATGGGCATGAGTGCCAGCTCGACCTTGACCGGGTCGGTCTCGGCGGTGAGCGCGAGACGCCGCGCCAGCCGGCCGACGTGGGTGTCGACCACGATTCCCGGGATGCCGAACGCGTTCCCGAGGACCACGTTGGCGGTCTTGCGTCCCACGCCGTGCAGGGCCGTGAGCTCCTCGAGGGTGCGCGGAACCTCACCGCCATGCCGGGCCACCAGGTCGGCACAGCACGACCGGATGGCTCGCGCCTTGTTGCGGAAGAACCCGGTGGAACGGATGGCCGCTTCGAGCGACTCGGGACGCGCGGCGGCGAACGCCGCCGCGTCTGGGTAGCGCTCGAACAGGGCGGGCGTGACCTGATTCACGCGCTCATCGGTGCATTGCGCGGACAAGATGGTGGCGATCAGGAGCTGCAGCGGGTTGTGGTGCGAAAGCGCGGTGGTGGCGTCCGGATACAGGTGCTCGAGCTGCTCGAGCAGGGCCTGTACGCGCGCCGGCTCGGGGGCGGTGAAACGCTTGCGACGGGCAGCCACCGGAGCGGGCTTTCGAGCCCGCCGGACCCGAGCCGCGCGGCC
>DASXTP010000165.1:0-7525 GCA_036505355.1 Candidatus Eiseniibacteriota bacterium
GAGGACAACGGCTACAGCCGGGAAGAGATGAAAGTGGTGTGGGAGACGCGAAAGATCCTCGGGCTGCCGGATCTTCCGGTGGCCGCGACTGCGGTGCGCGTCCCCGTGCGGGTCGGGCATTCGGCCGCGGTCTCGGTGACCCTGGCGCGCGCGCTGGCCCCGGAGGAGGCGCGCGAGTTGCTGGCCTCATCCCCGGGGATCGAGGTCTTGGACGATCCTCTACGCGAGCGATATCCGACGCCGCTCGAGGCCGCGGGCCGGGACGTGGTGCTGGTGGGACGGATTCGTCGTGACCTGTCGCATCCGCGGGGTCTGGTGTTCTTCGTCTGCTCTGACAACCTCCGCAAGGGGGCCGCAACCAACGCGGTTCAGATCGCAGAGCGGTTGCTGAGTCTCAAGACCGGCTCCGCGGCTCGAACCTCGGCGGGGACGAGATGAAGTCGACGAGCCAAGGTGGGCCGCAGGGGTCCGATCGGAAAGCGACTGATCCCATCTCGACCAGGCGCGCCGGCGCCGTCTCGGCCCTGCTGCTGGGAGCGCTGGTCGGATCGCTGGTCGCCGGACGGCTGGAGACCGGCATCCTGTGCCTGCTGGTGGCTTTGGGAGCGGGGGCCTTGGTCGGCGCCCGG
Organism: Candidatus Eiseniibacteriota bacterium; assembly: GCA_036505355.1. GTDB lineage: Bacteria > Eisenbacteria > RBG-16-71-46 > RBG-16-71-46 > RBG-16-71-46 > WS-8. The sequence goes on from DASXTP010000165.1 coordinate 630, forward strand.
TTGCCGACCCGCGGTTGGATGCTGGGACTCGGGGTGAGCAGCGTAGCGTCGTGGGTCCTCAACCTCTATCTGACTCCAGGGGCCCTGATCGCGGGACCCGTGCTCTTGGGCAAGGCTCCGACGCTGCAGGGCTTGGTGCTGGGCACCCTGCTGGTGGCGCGGCTCGCGGGAGCGCTGGCTTCGGTCCAGGGTCTGCGAAGGGTTTGGACCGCCGAGGCGGCGATCGATCAGGCGGCTCGTTGGCTCACGCCGCTCGGGCGGCTCGGTCTGCCGGTCGGCGAAGCCCGCACCATGCTCGCCCTGGCGCTGCGCTTCGTGCCGCTTCTGAGAGACGAATCGGTGCGCATCGCGAAGGTGCAAAACCTCAGGGCCGGACGCCCGCCCCGCGGGGTCCAAGAGTGGTTGCAGCGTCGGCGGGCGGCGGTGGTCCCCACCTTGGTCGGTGCCCTCGAGCGCGCCGAGCGCGTGGCGCTGGCCCTCGAGGCGCGGCACTACCGGATGCGTCCCACTTCGCCGGTGTCGCTTGGCAGCGGCCCACCGAGCGGGCTCGCTTGGAAGCTGGGCGGAGTGACGCTGGCGGGCGTGGCGTTGATGTGGCGAGGCTGAGTGAGGAAGATTCGCTTGGTGGTGGCCTACGATGGCACCGCGTTCCGCGGCTGGCAGGCGCAGCCGGGGCAACGCACCGTGCAGGGCGAGCTGGAGCGGCACCTGGGAGGACTGCTCGGTGAGGAGGTCCGTTTGACGGCGGCCGGGCGCACCGACGCCGGTTGTCACGCGCGGGGCCAAGTGGTGAGCTTCGCGACCGACGCCCGCCTGCCGGCCGAGGCGTTGGCGCCCGCGATCCGGCCCCACCTGCCGCCCGATCTCAAGGTGGTTCGCTCGGAGGAGAGCGGGCCCCACTTCGACGCCCGCCGCTCGGCGCTGGCGCGGCACTACTCCTATCGCCTGCTCGACCAGCCCGATGTCCTGCTCGAGCGGATGGCGTGGCACCCTCGAGCGCATCTCGACGCCGACGGGCTGAGCCGCGCGGTTCGCCCCCTGGAGGGTGAGCACGACTGTGCCGCCTTCGCCAGCCAAGGCAGCTCGCCGACCTGCACCCGGTGCCGCGTCCATCGAGTGAACTGGCGGCGTTGGGAAGGCGGTCTGCAGCTCGACATCGTGGCGGATCACTTCCTCTACCATATGGTGCGGACGGTCGTCGGGACGTCGCTCGGGCTCATGCCACGGCGCGATGCGGCGGCGGCGATGGCGACCGTGCTCGCCTCGTGCGATCGGCGCCGGGCGGGACCGACGGCGCCGGCGCAGGGGTTGTGCCTGGAGCAGGTGTTCTACACGCCGGGGATCCCGTCGTGAGCCGGAGGCTGCATGGACTCGGAGCCCTGCTGCTCGGGGTCGTGCTGGGTGCCGGTGTGGTTCGCTTCGGGCTGCCACGCCCCTCCGGGGCGCCGCGGGTCGAGGTGGCTCAGGCGGCGTCCGAGATCGCCGCCTCGCGCCGCACCGCGGTGGTGACCGCCGCCGAGCGGGCGAGCCCGTCGGTGGTGTCAGTCAGCGTGGTGGCAACCCGGGTGGTGCGGGCCGATCCATTCCAGGGCATGTTCCGGGACGAGTTCTTCGAGCGCTTCTTCCCGCCGACCGAGTACCTGGAGAAGATCCCGGGCCTCGGCTCGGGCGTGATCGTGGATCCCTCGGGGCTCGTGGTCACCAACGAGCACGTGGTGAGGGACGCCCAGGACATCCAGGTCACGCTGTCCGATGGCCGCCAGCTCCCGGCCAAGATTCTCGGCGTGAGCGCGATTTACGACCTGGCGGTACTCAAGGTGGCGGCGCCCCGACTGCCAGTGGCCCGGCTCGGCGACAGCGACCAGCTCGAGGTCGGGGAGTGGGCGATCGCGATCGGCAACCCGTTCGGCTACCTGCTCAACGACACCCAGCCCACCGTGACGGCCGGCGTGATCAGCGCCACGCGGCGCGACATCAAGCGCTCCGAGTCGGATGCCGGCGTCTACAAGAACATGATCCAGACCGACGCGGCGATCAACCCGGGCAACAGCGGCGGCCCGCTGGTCAACGCCGACGGCGAGGTGATCGGCATCAACACCTTCATCTTCACGCAGAGCGGCGGCTCGATCGGACTGGGCTTCGCGATCCCCATCAACCTGGTCAAGCGCGTGCTGGAGGAGATCCGGACATACGGCCACGTGCGCGTGGCCTGGCCGGGCATGTCGGTGCGGGCGCTCACCCCGTACCTGGCGCAGCGGCTCGGCTTCCGGGACGTCGAAGGATTGGTAGTGTCTCGCGTCGATCCGGGTGGCCCGGCGGCCCGGGCCGGCGTGCGGGTCGGCGACCGGATCCGGCGCGTCAACGGACAGGTCATCCGTTCGATGGACGACGCGGAGCGCAGCATCTACGGCGCGCGCGTCGGCGACCGGCTGAAGCTCGGGATCGAGCGCGACGAGCGGCCGTTGGAGCTGACGCTGGTCCTGGCCGAGGCCCCGCGGAGGGACGGATGATCGGCCGATACGCGCGCGCCGCGATGCAGGAGATCTGGAGCGACCGCAACCGCCTCGCGCTGTGGCTCAGGGTCGAGCTGGCGGTGACGTCGATCCGCGAGGCGCGAGGCGAGGTGCCGCGGGGCACTTCCCAGCGCATCCAGGATCGCGCGGCGGTCGACGAGGCGCGCATGCAGGCCATCGAGACCGAGGTCCGACACGACGTGATCGCGTTCCTCTCCATGGTCGCCGAATCGGTCGGTGAGGACGCGCGGCACCTCCACGCCGGGATGACGTCGTCGGATCTGGTGGACACGGCCCTGGCGTGCCAGATCGTGGAGGCCGGGGAACGCCTGGTCGAGGAGGTGAAGCGGCTCAGGCGCGGGACCTGGGAGCTGGCCCAGCGCCACCGCCACACCCCGATGGTCGGACGCACCCACGGCATCCACGCCGAGCCGACCACCTTTGGGCTCAAGTGCCTGGTGTGGACCGAGGAGCTGGGTCGCGGTCTGGCTCGGCTCGAGGAGGCGATGAAGGGATGCGCGGTCGGCAAATTGTCGGGCGCCGTCGGCACGCTGGCCCATCTGGATGCCGAGGTCGAGCGGAGGGTGCTCGAACGCCTGGGGCTGACGCCGGAGCCGGTCGCCACCCAGGTGGTCCAGCGCGACCGGCACGCCGCGCTCCAGTGCTCGATCGCGGTGCTGGGCGGAACGCTGGAGAAGGTGGCGCTCGAGATCCGGCACCTGCAGCGCAGCGAGGTGCGCGAGGCCGAGGAGCCGTTCTCATCCGGGCAGAAGGGCTCGTCGGCGATGCCGCACAAGCGCAATCCGGTGCGCTGCGAGCGGGTGTGCGGCCTGGCCCGGCTGCTGCGCGCGTACGCGCAGGCCGCGCTCGAGAACCAGGCCCTGTGGCACGAGCGCGACATCAGCCACTCCTCGGTCGAGCGGGTGACGCTGCCGGACGCGTTCTTGCTCGCCGACTTCATGACCCACGAGCTGGTCGAGGTCGTCGAGGGCCTCAAGGTCCATCCCGAGAACATGCGCCGCAACCTCGAAGCGGGCGGGGGGCTGGTGTTCTCCCAACGCGTGCTGCTCGAGCTCACCGCCAGCGGGCTGGCACGCGACGAAGCCTACCGGGCGGTGCAGGAGAGCGCGCTCAAGGCCCTGGACGGCGGCGGGTCGTTCCGGGCGTTGCTCGAGGCGGACCCACGCGTGACGCGCGCGCTCCCGATCGAGCGTCTGGGGCGCTGCTTCGAGCTCGAGCCGTATCTCAAGAACGTGGACACCCTGTTCGCCCGCGCGGAGCCGCCGACGTGAGCGCTTTCACCGGTCTCGCGCCGGCCTACACGCGCGAGGAGGCGCGCGACCCGGCGGCGGTGGCGCGCGGTCTGGCGGTACGCGGGGTCGCGCTCGAGCCCGACGAGGTGACGCTGCTCCTCGAGCTGCTGGGTCGGCCGCCGAGCTGGGCGGAGGCGGTTTTGTTCGGCATCCTGTGGAGCGAGCACTGCTCGTACAAGTCGACGCGCCACTTGCTGCATCGACTTCCCACGCGGGCGCCGCAGGTCCTGGTGGGTCCGGGCGAGGACGCCGGCGTGGTGGCCCTGCCTCCGCCTTGCGAGGACCTGGCCCTGGTGCTCGCGCACGAAAGCCACAACCACCCGAGCCAGCTCCTGCCGGTCGAGGGCGCGGCGACCGGAGTGGGCGGGATCGTGCGCGACGTCGGCTGCATGGGGGCAGAAGTGGTCGGGGTGCTGGACGCGCTGCGCTTCGGTCACCCGCGCGAAGGCGGCGTGCCGGCCCGCGACATCGTGCGCGGCGTGGTCCAAGGAATCGCCGACTACGGGAACGCGCTCGGGGTGCCCAACCTGGGAGGGGATGTCACCTTCGATCGGCGTTTCGACGCCAACTGCCTGGTCAACGTGATGGCGGTCGGCATCGCGCCGCGGGACGGGATCCTGAGGAGCCGCGTGCCGGAGGGGAACGGCCCCTGGGTGTTTGTGCTGGTCGGCAAGCCGACCGACGAAAGCGGCTTCGGCGGCGCGGCCTTCGCCTCCGGCGAGCTCGGCGAAGGCGACCAGCGGGGTGCGGTGCAGATCCCGGACCCGTTCCTGAAGCGCGTGCTGCACGTCGCCAACGCCGAGGTCTTCCGCCGCCTGCGCGAGCAGGGCATCGCGGCGGGGTTCAAGGACCTCGGTGCCGGAGGGGTGGCCTGCGCCACCAGCGAGCTGGCGGCGGCCGGTGGGCGCGGCGCCGAGATCGCCCTGGACGAGTTGCACCGGGTGGCGCGGCCGCTGCCGGCCGAAGTGCTGCTGTGCGCCGAGACCCAGGAGCGCTACTGCTGGGTGCTGCCGGAGGCGTTCGCCGCCGAAGCCTGCGAAATTTACAACCGCGACTTTGCGCTCGAAGTCGTTTATCCGGGTGCGGCGGCGCGGGTGATCGGACGGGTCCAGGAGGAGCGTCGCTACCGGGTCACGTGGCAAACCGAGACGGTGGTGGACTGCCCGGTCGAAGCGATCACCGCCGGACGAAGGGTGCAGCGTCCGGCGCGACGCCGGCCGCCCGCCGCCGCGCTGCCGCCGACGACCGCACGGCCCGATCCGCACCGGGCGCTGCTGACACTGCTCGCCGGCTTCAACGTCGGCTCGCGCGAGTATCTGTTTCGTCACTACGACAGCGAGGTCCAGGGCCGCACTTGGCTGAGGCCGGGTGAAGGAGATGCCACCGTGGTCCGTGTGCATCCCGAGCGCCGGCTCGGGGTGGCGCTAGCCGTGGGCGGCAACCCGTATTGGTGCGCCAGTGATCCGGAGCTCGGTGCCCGGCACGCGGTGGCCGAGGCGGCCCGCAACGTCGCCTGCGTCGGCGCCCGGCCTTGGGCGCTCACGGATTGCCTCAACTTCGGTCACCCCGAGGAGCCGGCGGTGATGGGCGATCTGGCGGCCAGCCTCGAGGGCCTGGCGGTGGCGGCCGAGGCGCTGGGGGGGCTGGCGAACCACGGCGAGCCCCTGCCGTTCGTGAGCGGCAACGTGAGCCTCTACAACCAGACTGGGGCTCAAGCGGTGCCGCCGTCGCCGATCGTGCTGTGCGCCGGCGTCGTGCGCGACGTCACCACGGTGGTGGCCCAGTCCCTGAAACGGGTGGGCGACTTCCTGGTGCTGGTCGGAGAGCCACGGGACCAGCTGACGGGCTCGGTGTACGCGCGCGAGCTGCTGGGGCTCGAGGGGGGACCGCCGTCGCTCGACCTGGCACACGAAGCGGCGCTCCAGGATCTGGCGGTGCTGGCGGCGGAAGGACGCTGGGTGACGGCCGCGCACGACGTGTCGGACGGCGGGCTGGCCGTGACGCTGGCGGAGATGTCGATGGGCGGCGCTCCGGCGCGCGGCCTCGGCATCGAGGCGGACTTGGGAGTGCTCGAGACCGAGACCGGGCTCGCGCTCTTCAGCGAACGCCCGGCCATCGTGTTCGAGGTCGCCCCGGAGCGCGCTCCGGTCTTCTTCCAACGCGCGCGCGAGCGTTCGCTCCTGGCCTGGCCGATCGGAACGGTGTCGGCGCGGCCCGGACTGAGAACCCTTCTGCCCGGTGGCGAGAGCCTGATCTGGAGCGCCGAGGAGCTCAATACCGCGGCCGCGGCTGCGCTCAGGGACCTGTGGAACGAGGTCGGCACGTGAGCGTGCCTTGCGTGGCGGTGGTCCAGTTTCCCGGCGTCAACTGCGAGGCCGAGAGCGTACGGGCGCTCCGCCGCGCCGGATTGGACGCCGAGATCTTTCGCTGGACGAGGAGCCCGGGGGAGCTGCGGGGGTTCCAGGGCTACCTGTTGCCCGGAGGTTTCTCGTACCAGGACCGCGTGCGTGCGGGCGCCCTGGCGGCCAAGGATCCGCTGGTGGAGATCCTGGCCGCCGAGGCGGAGCGCGGCAAGCCGGTGCTGGGCATTTGCAACGGGGCCCAAGTGCTGGTGGAGGCCGGTTTGGTGCCCGGAGGTGGTGGCGTCGAGCTGGCGCTGGCGAGGAATCGCATGCCGGACCGGAGCGGCTACTACACGCGCTGGGTGTGGGTGCGGATCGAGCCCTCTCCCTGCCTCTTCACGCGTGGCCTTTCGGCGGGCACCCTGATTCCGCTTCCGGTTGCGCACGGCGAGGGCCGGTTCACTTCCTCGACCCCGGGGCGGATGGCTTCGCTGGCGGCCGCGGGTCAGGTTCCGTTGCGGTACGTGGCCGCGGACGGCACGCCGAGCGAGGCGTTTCCCGACAACCCCAATGGTGCCGAAGTCGGAGCCGCGGCCGTGTGCAATGGACGCGGCAACGTGCTCGCACTGATGCCCCACCCCGAGCGCGCCCAGGACCTGGGCGGCATGGCGCGCAGCATCGGCGGACCGTGGGCGGAGCGTCGCGACCGGGCGCTCGCCGGCGGGGAC
>DASXTP010000166.1:0-9643 GCA_036505355.1 Candidatus Eiseniibacteriota bacterium
CCGCCTCCCGGCCGCGTGGAGCACTCCGCCATCTACGACGTCACCAACGACCGGATGGTGGTCTTCGGCGGCTACAACGAAAGCGCGGGGAGCCTCAACGACGTCTGGGTGTTGGCCTTTTCCGGGACGCCGACCTGGAGCCCGCTGTCTCCCGGCGGCACACCCCCGGCACCGCGCTACCTCCAGTCGGCGGTCTATGACGAGCCCCACAACCGCATGGTGATGTTCGGCGGCTATGCGCCGAGCACGACGGACGGGGAGACCAACGATGCTTGGGCGCTTTCGCTCACCGGCTCCGGAAGCTGGACCCTGATCACGCCGAATGGGGGGCCGCCGCCGACACGATACGGACACAACGCCGTGGTGGACGCGCCGCGCAACCGGATGATCGTCTTCGGCGGCTTCAGTGATCTGCCGGCGTTCCACACGCTCGGCGACGCCTGGACCTTGAGCTTCAACAACCCGATCAAGTGGACTCAGCTCGGCCCTACCGGGCCGACCCCGGTGCCGGCGTGGTACTTCGCCTCGGTCTACGATCCGGTGCGGGAGCGGGTTCTCCTGTCGTCGGCCGACGAGTTCTGGGCGCTCTCGGGACTCGCCGGGACCCCGTCGTGGTCGATCCTCACGCCGCCGGGGCAGGTGCCCCGTTTGCGGACCAGCGCGGTCGTGGTCTACGACCCGCCTCGGCAGCGAATGCTGTTGTTCGGCGGATTCGTCTTTCCCGAGGACGTCGACGCCAACGACCTCTGGGCCTACACGTTCGCCACGGGAAGCTGGGCCCGCTTGACGCCGTCGGGGGCGTCCCCCTCGCCGCGAAGCGCGGCCGCCGCCATCTACGACCCCGGCGGCGATCGCGTCGTCCTGTTCGGAGGCTCCGGGGAGAATCCCGGCAACGAAACCTGGCAGCTCGGCCTCGGGGGCTCGCCCGCGTGGTCGCAGCTCACCCCGGCCGGCACCGCTCCGACCGCGCGCTTTGCGCACACCGCGATCCTGGATCCTCCCAACAACCGGATGGTGATCTACGGTGGGAACGAGGTCGGAAACGGCATCGTGGACGAAGTGTGGGCACTCTCCTTGAGCGGGGGTACCACGTGGAGCCAGCTCAACCCGAGCGGAGATTCACCGCCGGTCGAGTACCACACCGCGGTCTTCGACGCCCCGAGAAACCGGATGCTCGCCCTGGGGGACAATGGCAGCACCAGCACGGTGCGCGCCCTGTCGCTCTCCGGACCACCTGCCTGGACCACGCTCGCCACCGCCGGGACACCTCCGCCGGCGCCGTATCACCATACGGCGTCGTACGACCCGGTACGTGACCGGATGCTGGTGGGCATGGGCTATCTGGACTTGAACGCGACCTATGCCCTCGACCTGTCGGGCACGCCGACGTGGAGCGCCATCGGGTCGCCCACAGCGCTTCCTGACGGCCGTTCGGACTGCAGCTCGTTGTTCGACGCCGCCAACGATCGCTGGGTCGTCTTTGGTGGCGTGAACTACGAGGTGGCGCCCTACACACGAAACGACGTGGTGGCGCTCTCGTTTCCTCCCGCATACCCGCTGAACCTCACGGCCTCTCCCGCTGTCGGTGGCGCGGTTCAGGCCAATCCGGCCGGCGAATGTGAGCCGGCGAACGCGCAGGTCACGCTCACGGCGGTTCCGGCGGCCACCTACGGGTTCGTCAACTGGAGCGGCGACGCGAGCGGGACCGCCAACCCGATCACCGTGACCATGGATGCCGCCAAGAACATCACCGCCAACTTCGCCACCTATCCAGTCAACGTCGCCGTATCGCCGTCGGGTTCCGGCACCGTGGTAAAGAGTCCCAATCAGGCGACGTACCCTCCCGGCGCCCAGGTAACCCTCACCGCGACGCCGGCCACCGGCTACGGCTTCGTGGGATGGAGCGGAGACGCCAGTGGAGCGACCAATCCCGTGACGATTACGGTAGACGGGCCCAAGAACATCACGGCCAGCTTCGTCGGCTATCCGGTCAACGTGACCGTTTCACCCGCGGGCTCGGGGACGGTCACCAAGAACCCCAATCAAGCGACCTACGCGCCCGGATCCCAGATGACCCTCACGGCCAGCAACTCTTTCCCCTTCCTCGGCTGGAGCGGAGATGCGGGCGGCACCGATAACCCCCTCAGCCTCACCGTGGACGGTCCCAAGAACATCACCGCGAGCTTCGAGGCCTACACGGTGACGACCGCCGTGGCGCCGGCCGGCACCGGCACGGTGAGCAAGACCCCCAACCAGGCGTTCTATGCGCCCGGAACGGGGGTCATGCTCACGGCCTCTCCTTCCCTCGGCTATCAGTTCGACTCCTGGAGTGGTGACGTGGTTGGAACCGGGAACCCCACGACTCCGCTGGTGAGCGGCAACATCAGCGTCACGGCCAACTTCTCGCTGGTGCCTCCCGGCTGTGGGACCTGGACGCTGACGACGGCCGGTGGCCCCTCGGCGCGGGCGGGCTCGTCGATGGTCTGGGACCCGGTGCGCCACCGCATGCTGGCCTTCGGCGGCTACGACGGTTCGTTCCTGAACCAGGTCTGGCAGCTCTCGACGGCGGGGTCGTTCACCTGGACACAGCTCTTCCCGACTGGCACGCCGCCAAGTCCCCGCGACGCCGCCGGCATGATCTACGACCCGGTGCGCGACCGCGTGCTGGTCATTGGAGGCAACGCCGGCGGTGTCTTCGTGAGCGATGTGTGGGAGTTATCGCTGTCCGGGTCCCCGGCCTGGACCTCGATCACGGCCTCCGGCACACCACCGGTCGGCCGCTTCGCCCCCTCCGTCGTGTACGATTCGGTGCGCGATCGACTGCTCCTGTTCGGGGGTCAGATCTCCGGATCGTCGCAAGACGACGTCTGGTCGCTGGCGCTGGCGGGCGCACCGGCCTGGAGCCAGCTCGCGCCCACCGGCACCCCGCCCGCGGCCCGGTACGGACACGCGGCGATCTACGATCCGGTGCGGGATCGCATGGTGATCTTCGGGGGATACGTGCCGGCGCCCGCGAACGACGCCTGGAGTCTCTCGCTCGCCGGGACGCCGGCTTGGAGCCTGCTCGCCCCGGTGGGCGTTGCCCCCCAGGCGGTGAGCTTCCCCGGTGCGGCCTACGACCCCATCCGCGATCGCATGGTCGTGACCGGGGGATGGAACGGAAGCTCCGCGATCGATCAGACCTTCGCCTTGGCATTCAAGTACCAGCCGCTGTGGTCGAAGGTCAATGTCCCGCCGACCCTGTTCGGACCACGTTACTTTTTCGCGTCGGCCTACGAATCTGACCACGATCTCATTACGGTCTTTGGCGGTTTCGGCCCCGGCAGCTCGACGCGGAGGAGCGACGTGGTTCGGCGCGATTTCGCCGGCGGATACGGCCTCGACGCGGGCGGCACGGATGGGACGGTGAATCTGTCCCCGAGTAAGGGCTGCTATGGCAACGGCGAGACGGTCACCCTCCAGGCCACTCCCGCGAGCGGGCATCATTTCTCGCAATGGCTGGGCGACGCGTCCGGAACGAACCCGACGATCGACGTCACGATGAACGGCCACAAGACGATCGTGGCCGAGTTCGGACCCGGAGACCCCGTCGCGGTCGAAGAGCAGGCCCCGGAGTTCGCGCTGTCCCGCATCCAGCCCAATCCCAGCCGCGGTCCGACGCGGATCGAATATTCGCTCGCGCGGCCGGCCCACGTTCGACTCGCGATTTATGATCTCGTCGGCCGCGAGGTCACGCGGCTGGTGGATGAAGAGCGCCCCGGAGGGCGGCATTCCATCACATGGAGCGCCCGCATGGGCTCGCGCCCCGCCCCTTCGGGAATCTATCTCGTGCGTTACCAGACCCCCCAGGGGACCTGGGTGCAACGTCTGGCGTTGCTTCGCTAGCTTCTTTCCTTGGCGCGGAGCGAGCTTCCGTCCGCTCGCCCCGGCGTTGCGCATCGCTGGGATTCCTCGCATACTGTGCGCCCTCATCCACATCTCGATCCCCCCGGGTGGCATGCCACAGAGCGTGATCCCATGGACGAACACGAGCTGATCTACGACTGGAACGAAGCGGGCGAGCGCTGGGAAAGGCCTCCGTTTCGCATTCAGCTCGATGACGAGACGCTGCGCGACGGCTTGCAGTCGCCCTCGGTGCAGAGCCCCTCGATCGACGACAAGATCCGCGTCCTCCACTTGATGGAGCGGCTCGGGATCGATACCGCCGACATCGGGCTGCCGGGGGCCGGACCCCACGTCGTGCGCGACGTCACGCGCCTGGCGCAGGAGATCGCCCGAGAGCGCCTGAAGATCCGGGCCAACTGCGCCGCGCGGACCTTGGAGCAGGACATCCGGCCGGTGATCGAGATCTCCCAAAAGGTGGGGATCCCGATCGAGGTCTGCACCTTCATCGGCTCCTCGCCGATTCGCCAGTACGCCGAGAACTGGACCGTGGACCTGATGCTGCGGCACACCGAGGAGGCCGTCAGCCTGGCGGTCTCCCACGGGCTGCCGGTCATGTACGTGACCGAGGACACGGTGCGGGCCCACCCGGACACGCTGCGGCGGTTGTTCCAGACGGCGATCCGCGCCGGCGCCAGCCGGCTCTGCCTGTGTGACACCGTGGGACACGCCACGCCGGCCGGAGCCGCCAACCTGGTGCGCTTCGCGCGCGGTGTGGTGGAAGAAAGCGGGGCCGAGGTGGGGCTCGACTGGCACGGCCACTGCGACCGCGGGCTCGCGGTCATCAACACCATCGCGGCGATCCAGGCCGGAGCCACGCGCGTACACGCCTGCGCGATCGGGATCGGCGAGCGGGTCGGCAACACCCCGATGGACCAGTTGCTCGTGAACCTCAGGCTCCTGGGCTGGATCGACAACGACCTCACCGCGCTGCCCGAGTACTGCGAGCTGGTGAGCCGCACCACCGGCGTGCCGGTTCCGCCCAACTACCCGGTGGTCGGGCTCGACGCGTTCCGCACCGGGACCGGAGTCCACGCCGCGGCGGTCATCAAGGCCTACCGCAAGGGTCAGGACTGGCTCGCCGACCGGGTCTATTCCGGGGTGCCGGCGAGCCTGGTCGGGCGGCGGCAGCAGATCGAGGTCGGGCCCATGAGCGGCGAGAGCAACGTGGTGTTCTGGCTCGAGAGCCGCGGGCTCGAGCCCACGCCCGAGCGGGTGCGGGCGGTGTTCCAGCGCGCCAAGAGCGTCGATCGCGTGCTGAGCGACCCAGAGATCCACTCGGTTCTGGACTCGCTCGCCGAGACCCGGGTGCAGTGACGCGCCTGGGGTATCGCGCATGGGTGACGACGGCGCTCGTCGCTGCCTTCCTCACCGCCGTTTCCGCCGCTCTCCCGACCGGATTCGCGTTGGCGGCCACGGTCCCGCGCCCCGATTCCACGGCACGGAAGCCAGCGGCCCGCCAGGCTCCGGGGACCGCCAGGCCCGGCGGCACCGGTTCGGGAGTACTCGGCGCCAAGCCGCGTGCCCGCCCGGCCACGGCCACGCCCTCGACCGCTCGTCCCGCCGCCAAGCAGCCCGCGGCCCCGACCGCCAGCGCTTACGAGCAGGCGCTCGAAGCGCGGAACCTCGAGGATCTCGGGGCGTACACCCGCGCCGTCGAGTCGATCCGCGCAATCCGCGGCCGCGTGCGGCCCGACGGCGACCTCGAGCTGGCGCTCGCGCTTAACGAGGCGCGAGCCGGGCGGCTCGACTCCGCGGCGGTGCGTCTCCAGGGCCCAATGCTGTCCGCGGCCGCTCTCGACACCATGCCGTCCTCGCGCTGGCACGAATATCCGGTGGACCGCGAGCGGCAATGGTTCAACGGGCACTTCGACGGCTGGCACTGGTACGTGTGGCGGGCCCGCGCCGAGGTCGCCGCATCGCAAGGGCGCTGGGCCGACGCCCTGGAGGCGGCTCGATGGTGTACCCGCTGGCGCGCCAACTCGGGGAAGGAATGGCTCTTGGCCGCGATCTGCGCCGCGCACGTGGGCGAAGACGAGGCGTCCCGCCAGGCGGTCACGCTGGCCCTGCGGCTGGACCCGACGCTTCCCGAGGCCTACTACCTGGCGGGGCTCTGGAGCTGGAAAGCGGGCCGGCGCAGCGAGGCGCAGGCCTCCTTCCGCGAAGCGGTCTTCCGCGATTCCACCTACCAGGCCGCGGCGCTGGCGCTGGTGCGCTCACGCCTGCCGGGGGCGCCGCCCGACAGCTTCCCGGGCGAGCTGCTGAGCGGACCGCGGATCGCCGCCCTCCTCACCTCTCCGGCAGGACCCAAGCTCGAGGACGAGGCCCATCTCGACACGCCGCCTGCGGTCGTCAAATCGTTCGACCCGCTGAAGGACGACACGCTGCGGGCCGGAACCAAGCCCTTTTACATGACCGTGTCGCTGCTGGTCGACGAGCGGGGCCGGGTGTTGGTGAACGATCTGCCGTGGTTTTCCCAGGACGAGATTCCGAGCTGGAAGGTGAGCCGGCTCTTGGCCAGCTTGCCGGCGTGGGAGTTCTCCCCCGGGATACGCCACGGCGAGCGTCGGCGATCGTGGACCGCTCTGGACCTCAAAGTGTACCCGTAGCCCAGGTCCTGGCGCGGCGCGCCGCGTGAGGGCCGGGCAGGAGTCTCTCATGCCCACGACGTACAACATCGCCGTCATCCCCGGCGACGGCATCGGCCCCGAGGTGGTGAGCGAAGGGTTGCGGGTGCTCGAGCGCATCGCCGCCCTCGAGGGCTTCACTGTGCGAGTGACCCGCTACCCGTTCGGAGCCGAGCACTACCTCGCCACCCGCGAGGTGTTGCCGGACTCGGCGTTCGAGGAGATTCGCGGCCACTCCGCCATCCTGCTCGGCGCGATCGGCGACCCGCGGGTCCCGGTGGGCCATCTCGAGTTCGGAATCATCGCGCGGCTCCGCTTCGGGCTCGACCTGTACGTGAACCTGCGGCCCGTCAAGCTCTACGCCGAGCACCTCTGCCCCTTGAAGGACAAGCGCCCGGAGGACGTCGACTTCGTCGTCGTGCGCGAGAACACGGAAGACGCCTACGCCGGCATGTACGGCTTCTTCAAGAAGGGTACGCCGGACGAGATCGCGACCCAGGAAATCCTCTTCACCCGCAAGGGCGTGGAGCGCGTCATGCGCTACGCCTTCGATCTCGCGCGGCGCCGCGACCGCAAGAAGCTGACCCTGGTGGACAAGGCCAACGCGGTGCGGGCGATGGAGCTGTGGACGCGCACCTTCGAGGAGGTGGGCACCGAATACCCCGACGTCGCCCGCGACCACGCCTACATCGATGCCGCCGCCATGTGGTGCGTGAAGAACCCGGAGTGGTTCGACACGGTGGTGATCAGCAACATGTTCGGCGACATCCTCACTGACCTGGCGGCGATGGTCCAGGGGGGGCTGGGGATCGCGGCCTCGGGCAACCTGCACCCGGGGCGGGTGAGCCTGTTCGAGCCGATCCACGGCTCGGCCCCAAAATACGCAGGCCAGAACGTGGCGAGTCCGGTGGCCACCATCATGGCCGTCCAGATGATGCTCGACCACCTAGGCGAGAGCCGGGCCGCCCGCCGCGTCGAGGACGCCGTGGCGGAGTTGATCCGCTCGCGCCGCATCCCGTCGCTGGGGTCGGACTCGGGCCTTTCGACCCGCAAGGTCGGCGACCTGGTGCTGGAGGCCCTCGGGCAGACCGCCGACGTGTAGAGGTTGCTGAAAGAGCCCGACTGCGGCGTTGCTCGGTCGCTCCTCGCTGCGAAGTATCCTAGGGATACGTCTCCGGGCACCCGCCGCAGGCGGGTCGCGCTCCCTCGGGCCTTGCTTTCGGACTTTTTCAGCAACCTGCCGTCCGGAAGCGGACCAGCTAGCGATCGGCCTCGCTGTCCTCCGACGAGAGGACCCGCTCCAGCCACCGGTAGCCTTCGAGCACCAGCAGCGCCAGGACGGTGCCGATCAGTGCGAGCGGATAGGCGCGCACCCCCACGGCCACGCCGACTGCCGCCACCATCCACACGCTCGCAGCGGTCGTCAGCCCGTGCACGAACCCCTGCTGCCGGATGATGCTGCCGGCGCCCAGGAAGCCCACACCCGTCACCACGCCGTGGATGATCCGGGTGGGGTCCAGGTTCGGCCCGCCGAAGGCTTCGACGGCGTGACGCGTGACGAGCACGAACATGGTGGAGCCCAGGCACACCAGCGCGTGGGTCCTGAGCCCCGCCGGCTTGCGGCCCATCTGACGCTCCCAACCGACCAGCGTGCCGAGCGCGGCCGAGACCAGCATCGGGATCAGGTCCTGCATCGTGTCCTCCCCGGCCCCCGGACGCGCGGGGAACCTAGCGCCGCTCGTACCGAGGCGGACGCTTCTCCAGGAACGCCTGGAGCCCTTCGTGCATGTCGCGACTCGCGGCCAGGATGCCGAACAGGCCGCTCTCGAGCCTTAGGCCGTCGGCGAGCCCGAGGCTCGAGCCTCGACGCACCGCCTCGAGCGTGGCCGCCACCGCCAGGGGGCCGTTCTTCAGGATGGCGTGGGCGAGCTTTTCGGCTTCGGCCAACAGTTGATCGCGCGGCACCACCCGGTTGACGAGCCCGATCCTCTCCGCCTCGTCGGCCTTGACGCGGCGCCCGGTCATGATCAGCTCCAGGGCGCGCCCGGCGCCCACCAGACGCGGTAACCGCTGGGTGCCTCCGTAGCCCGGAATGATCCCGAGGCTTACCTCGGGCAGGCCCAGCACCGCATTGTCCGAAGCGAGCCGGAGGTGGCACGCCAGGGCCAGCTCGCAGCCACCGCCGAAGGCGTAGCCGTTGATCGCGGCGATCACCGGCTTGGGAGCCTGCTCGAGCTGATCGAGCACTTGCTGGCCGAAACGCGAGATCTCTTCGGCGCCGCGCGGGTCGAGCACCGCCAGCTCCTGGATGTCAGCCCCCGAGACGAAGCTCTTGTCACCGCTGCCGGTCACGAGCAGCGCCGCCTGTTCGGGATCGGCGACGAACGCCCGCGCGCAGCTCTCGAGCTCGCTCAATGTGTCGCGATTGAGCGCGTTGAGCACCTCGGGGCGGTGGATGCTCAACACCGTCACCGGGCCTCTTCGTTCGACGAGCAGGTTCTTGTATGCGCTGGAAACGGTCGTGGTCATGATGTTCGGCTCCCTGTGCGCACTCGGGGGCGGATGCGATGCGGGGCGGGAGTATAGGCACCCCGTCCCGGGGGAACAAGATGCTCGGCCAACAAGGCTAACCTTCATGGGGTCCAACTCCGAAACGCTCGCCAACGCGCCGCGCGGATCGCTTGTGCGGCACCATCGACCGGCCTACAATCCCCTGGCCCTTCGAACTCCTCCGCTCGACCGGAGCCGCCTTCGCGCACCATGATCGACCCGACGCCAGCCTCCCCGCCCCGGGTAGCCGACTTGCCCACCCTGCAAGCCGAGGTCGGGTTCCTGTTCGAGCTTTCCCAGGTGGTGGCGTCCAACACCGAGCTCAAGCCGATCCTGGACTGGATCGTTCAGAAGACCACGGGCCTGTTCTCGGCCGACGAGGGCTCGATCAAGCTGCTCGGCCCCGACGTGGCCATCCCGACCGCGAAGACCATCGTGCGCAAGCATTCGCAGGGCGTCGACTCGGGCTCCTGGGAGCTGCCGATCGCGACCAGCGTGATGGGCTATCTGCTGCACAAGGGCGA
>DASXTP010000167.1:0-6096 GCA_036505355.1 Candidatus Eiseniibacteriota bacterium
CTTCGCTCATCCCGGTCAGTCTCGGCCTCGTCGGGTTCCTGCGCGGTCCGAGGCGGTCTGGCCCGTACGCAGAGTTCTCGCCGTCCTTGTGCGTGAACCGGTGGTCGATGGAGGGAGAGGCGGGCTCCGGCCAGTTCACCAAGCTCACCGCCGGGCTCAAGCTCGGCCTCGGCGGACGGCTCGTGATCAACGAGAACGGCCAGATCGACCTCGGGGTGCTCTACCTGCTCTCGGGCTCGGGCGACATCGAGAACGAACGCATCCGATCCCTGACCGTCGAGCAGCGATTCGACGGGCTCAAGGATGTACTCCCTTTCGCGAGGCTCTCGATCTCGCCGTAGTGAGGCCCCACCCTTCGAGCAACTTCCTGAGGACGCGGGTCCGCGCCGTTATTCCGGCACGTCGAGCACGCGAGGGATCTGCCACTGCTCCGAGGTCGGCCTTGGCCCCTCCCTCAACCGCCGAGCCGCACCCGGGCGATCGTGAAGAGGATCTTCCAGCCCGCCCCGAGCGTGCCCCGCAGCGTGCCCGCGACCTTGGAGCGGCCGGCCCGCCGGCGTCGATAGCGCACCGGAACCTCGACGCAGACGCAGCCGGCCCGAGCCGCGCGGGCCTGCATCTCCACCGTCCAGCCGTAGTCGCGGTCCCTCATGCGCAGCCACTCGAGCGCCTCCCAGCGCACGGCACGGAAGGGGCCCAGATCGGTGAAGCGAACCCCGAACAGCCCACGCATCAGGGCGGCCGCGAGACGGTTGCCGAAGCGCTGCACCGGACCGAGCGACCCCGGCTCGCTCGAGCCCAGCGTGCGCGAGCCGACCACCAGGTCGGCGCCCGATTCGCGCAGCGGTGCAATCAAACGCGGCAGGTCGTCGGGGTCGTCGCTCCCGTCCGCGTCCAGGAAGGCCACGATGTCGGGCGGACGCGAGCGCAGGTGAGCGATGCCGGCGAGGCAGGCGGCACCATAGCCCCGACGCGACTCGTGCACGACCGTGGCCCCGGCCGACCGTGCGACCTCGGCGGTGCGATCGCGCGAGCCGTTGTCGACCACCACGATCTCGCGGATCCCCTGGCGCGGGAGCTGGGCCAGCAGCCGCGGTAGCGAGGCCTCCTCGTCGCGAGCCGGAATCACGACGGCGACGGACAACGGGATCCCGTCCGCCGCCGATCCGTCCCCCGTCACTGGCCCTACCGCTGATCGCTCTCCACGGCGTGGCCGCGCAACGCGGCCTGGGCGGCCGCGAGTCGGGCGATCGGCACGCGGAACGGCGAGCACGACACGTAGTCGAGCCCCGCCCGATGGCAGAACTCCACACTCGCCGGATCCCCGCCGTGCTCGCCGCAGATTCCCACCTTGAGACCCGGCCGGGCCTGGCGACCGCGCTCGACCGACCACTGGATCAGCACGCCCACGCCCTCGGTATCGAGGGTCACGAACGGATCCGAGGGAAGCACCTTGCGCGCCACGTACTCCGGCAGGAACTTGCCGGCGTCGTCACGCGAGAACCCGAAGGTGAGCTGGGTCAGATCATTGGTCCCGAACGAGAAGAACTCGGCTTCCGTCGCCACCTGGCCGGCCGTCACCGCCGCACGCGGCACCTCGATCATGGTGCCGACCAGGTAATCCAGCTGCACTCCCTGCCGGGCCGTGACCTCGGCGGCGATCCGGCGGACCACCCGCGCCTGATGGCGCAGCTCCTCGACGTGCCCGACCAGCGGGATCATGATCTCGGGGATCACGCGCACGCCTTGGCTCGCCACCTGGCAGGCAGCTTCGAAGATCGCGCGCGCCTGCATCTCCGTGATCTCGGGGTAGGTAATGCCGAGACGGCAGCCGCGGTGCCCGAGCATGGGGTTGAACTCGTGCAGCTCCTCGACGCGCTCGAGCAGGCCTTCGAGCCGCGCGAGCCGCGCCGGCTTCCGCGATTTGCGGCGCTTCTTGTTGGCCCGTTCCCACTCCGCGCGCAGCACGGCCACCTCGGCGATCAGCGACTCGCGCTTGGGCAAGAACTCGTGCAGGGGCGGATCCAACGTCCGGATGGTCACGGGGAATCCGTTCATGGCCCGAAACAGGCCGCGGAAGTCGGCGCGCTGCAGCGGCAGCAGCCGGGCGAGCGACTGGCGGTAGGCCTTCATCGGGCCGTCGAGCTGCTTGCGCAACGAGGCGATCTCCGCCTTGAGGCGGCGCGCCGCGCTCGGGTCGGCCCCTTCGAGCTCGGCCTGCTTGGCCTTAAGCTTGCTCTCCAGGACCTTGGCGCGCGGCGCCGCCATGATCATCTCGACGACGTGGGGCAGGCGGTCCTCGGCGAAGAACATGTGCTCGGTGCGGCACAGGCCGATCCCCTCGGCTCCGAACCGCCGCGCCTGCTCCGCGTCGCGCGGGATGTCGGCGTTGGACCTTACCTTGAGCCGCCGGAAGGAATCCGCCCACTCCATGAAGGTGCCGAACTCCCCGCTCACCTCGGCGGGGAGCGTGGGGGCTTGGCCGAGGATCACCCGTCCGCTGCCGCCGTCGATCGTGATCCAATCGCCCTCCTTCACCACCACGTGGTCCACCTCGAAGCGCCGCGCCCGATCGTCCACCCGAACCGTTCCGGCTCCGCACACGCACGGCCGGCCCATGCCGCGGGCGACGACGGCGGCGTGACTCGTGAGGCCCCCGGTCGACGTCAGGACTCCCTGGGCCACATCCATGCCGTGGATGTCGTCCGGTGTGGTCTCGCGCCGCACCAGGATGACCGGCTCCTTGGGGCCACGCTCGGCGGCCGTGTCGGCGTGGAATACGGCCCGACCCACCGCGGCTCCGGGCGAGGCCGGGAGCCCGGCGGCAATCACCTGAAGCTTGGCTCGAGGATCGAGCCGCGGGTGCAGCAACTGATCCACCGACGCCGGGTCCACCCGCAGCACGGCTTCCTCGCGCGTGATCAGACCCTCGTTCGCCAACTCCACGGCGGTCCGCACCGCCGCCTGAGCGGTGCGCTTGGCGGTCCGGGTCTGCAGGAGGAAGAGCCGGCCCTCCTGGATCGTATACTCGAAGTCCTGCACGTCCCGGTAGTGACGCTCGAGTCGCGTGGTGATGTCCCTGAGCTGGCGAAACACCTCGGGCATCTCGCGCTCCAGCGCGGCGATCGGCTGCGGCGTCCGCACGCCGGCCACCACGTCCTCCCCCTGGGCGTTCATCAGGTACTCGCCGTAGAACGTGTTCTCACCGGTCGCCGGATTACGCGTGAAGCCGACGCCGGTACCCGACTTCTCCCCCAGGTTGCCGAACACCATCGCCTGAACGTTGACCGCCGTGCCGAGATCGTCGGGAATGCCGTTCTGACGCCGGTAGTAGACGGCGCGCTCGTTGTTCCAAGACCGGAACACGGCGTCCCGAGCGAGGGCGAGCTGCTCCACCGGATCCTCGGGGAATTCGCGCCGGGCGCGGCGGCGGATCAACGACTTGAATTCCTGGACCAGGTGCTGGAGGTCGTCGAAGGTGAGCTCGGGATCGGTGTGAATGCGACGTCGCGTCTTCAGGGCCTGGAGCCGGTCTTCGAACTCGGATTTTTCCAGCCCCAGTACCACCGACCCGAACATCTGCACGAACCGGCGGTAGCAGTCCCAGGCGAAGCGCGGATTTCCCGAGCGTGCGACCAGGCCGTCGACCGATCGATCGCTGAGCCCCAGGTTGAGCACGGTATCCATCATCCCGGGCATGGAGAACTTGGCACCCGACCGCACCGAGACCAGCAGCGGGTCCTGCGGATCGCCGAGGCGCTTGCCCATGACGTCCTGCAGGCGCTCGAGCGCCGCCTCCTGCTGCCGCTCGAATCCCGGAGGCAGGGTGGAGCCGTGCTCGTAGTACGAGCGGCAGACGGCGGTCGTGATCGTGAAGCCCGGCGGGACGGGCACCCCGGCGTTCGACATCTCGGCCAGGCCGGCGCCCTTGCCGCCCAGCAGGTCGCGCATCTGGGCGCTGCCATCGGCGCGGCCCTCTCCGAAGAAGTACACGTATGGCTCTGCCATGAGTCGCTCCGGACTGGAAGGGGCGGGTGTCTTCTGACCTCTGACTCGCGACACTAGCGGTGAGGATGCGAAGGTTTGTCGGTCGGTCGATGGAACAGGTCGTCCGGCACGTTGCCGTTCAGATCGACGCGTTGGACCGTCAGCCGAATGGCCGTCTCCCCGTTGACCAGACGCTCCTCGCTCCAGGGCCAGACAATGCCCTGGACGGGCCGGAAGTCGTCGAAGATCCGCCGCAGGACGGGGGCGGGTCCCGGGCCTTCGTTTTCCTCCACCGCCACCATGCGGTGGCTCTGGGGATCGAAGAACAGCACTCGCCGTTCGCCGTCCGCCGTCACCACCTCCACCACCTCGGCCTCATGCTTGGCAACCGGCTCGCGGCCGCGGAAGGCCACGCGTGATGTGGGATCCGCGGCGGCCAGCAGCAAATGCAGAGGATCCATCGAGAACCCGGCCCTCAGCGAGGCGACACCCAGACTGTCCTGATCGAGGATCGAGTCCCCGGCGGCTCCGCCTTTGGCCCAACCCCGGTCGCCTTCCAACGCCTGAAAGGTGGACGTGCGGCCGAATTCGGTGACCATGATGAAGCGGAACGGATCCTTGCGGACTTCGCGCAAGGTGCCGGGCAACCGGTCACCTCCCGGGGTGACCAGCAGCATCTCCGACTCCACGGTCGAATCCACGATCTTCCGGATTCGGGCGAGACCCCCGTGCGCCGCCACGGCCAGATCGCATAGCTTGCGCCCGCGCTCCCGATCAGCCGCCGTGGGATTGGAGAGGATCATCGTGGGGGAGACCGGCACCTCGATCGGCGCGGCGCCGACGGACACGGTTTCCACCGCTCCCCATCGCTTGAGCTTGGGCTCGAGCTCCGCAGCCGGGCCCACCACCACCAGCGCCGAGTGCTCGAGATCCAGCCAGTGGGCCGCGGCGGACTGCACGTCCGCCGCGCTCACCGCGCCGATCCGCTGGGGATAGCGCTCCACGTAGTCCGCCGGGAGACCGAAGAAGTCCGTGTTCATCCACTGGGCCGCCAGCGACGCCAGCGTCTCGAACGAAAGGGCGAAGGCGCCCTGGAGCCGCGTGCGGGCAGCGTCGATTTCGGCCGCGGCCGGGGGCTCGTGAACGAGGTGCTCGATCTCGGATCTCATGCTCTCGATCGCGCCCACCACGGAATCCTTCGGCGCCGAAGCCGCGGTCGAGAGCACCGCGCCTCGCCGTTGGAACGTAAACAAGGCTCGAGCATCCGAGCCGAGGCGGGACTTGAGCCGGGATTCCGGACCGGCGCCGAGCAGTTCCTCGACGATCGACAGGGAGTAGAAGTCGTCCGCGTTGCGGCCCGGGCCGACGAACCCGATCCGGATCTCGGCGCGTGTCGCACCCGGCTGGTCGACCAACCGGATGCGAATCGTCTCGGGCGCTTTGGGCGCAGGCGGCAGGGAGTCGTCGGGCGCGCGGCCCGCCCACGCGCCGAACACCTCCTCGACCGCCGCGATCGCCCGCTCGACGTCGACGTCGCCGACGATCGCGATCCGGGCTCGATCCGGCCGATACCAGCGCTGATAGAACTCCTGAATCTGTTGGCGGCGCAGCCCCGGCACGGTCTCGAGTGCCCCCCCCGGCGGATGGGCATACGGGTGGCCAGCCATGAGGACCCCCCACAGATGTTCGTCGGCGACGCGATCCGCATTCCGTCGCGAGGCGAGCAGAGCCAGGGCGGTTTCGTCCTTCAGCCGATCCACTCCGGCGCGCGTGAAGCTCGGGTGCAGCACCGCGTCCGCGACCAGCTCGAGCCCGGCCTCGAAATCGCGGGAGAGAAACGACCCGCTCCAGGTGGAGTACTCGCGCCCCGCCCCACCGGACGTGCTCCCGCCGAGCGCATCGATCGCCGCGGCGAACTCCTCGGCGCTGCGCGAGGTCGTGCCGCGCAACAGCGTGGAGGCGGTGAGGCCGGCGACGCCCGACTGCTCGGGAGGATCCTCGGCGGTCCCGACCTCGACCAAAACCTGGAGGTGGACGATGGGCAGGCGGTGCTCCGGGAGCACCGCCACTTGGAGCCCGTTGTCGAGCTTGCGGACCACCGCCGCCACC
>DASXTP010000168.1:0-12825 GCA_036505355.1 Candidatus Eiseniibacteriota bacterium
CACGGGGCCCGGATCTCGACCTACACCGAGGTGTTCGGCGCACGCCCTACCGACGGCGAGGCGATCGAGCTGCTGGCGCGCGACGCACTGCAAGGCCGCGAGCAGCGCGTGCACGCCCACGCGGTGATCAACGCCGCCGGCGCGTGGGCCGACCGGGTTCGGGCGACCCTGCTGCGGTCGCTCAAGCCGGGCACGCCCGATCCGGCCCCGTTGCTGAGGCCGAGTCGAGGCGTCCACCTGGTGTTCCCCTCCCTGACCCGTGGCCACGGCCTGGTCCTCTTCGCCCGTGAGGACGACCGCGTGTTCTTCGTCATCCCGTTCGGGAACCGTTCGCTCGTCGGCACCACGGAAGCCGAGGTGCCTTCGCCGCCCGAGCCCGAATCGTTGCAGCCGAGCGTGGAAGAAGTCCGCTACCTTCAGCACGAGCTGCGGCGGGTGCTCCCCCGCCCCGCGGAGCAACCGGTGCTCGCCGTGACCTCGGGATTGCGCCCGCTGCTGGCGTCGACGGAGCCGGTTGGCTCGGCGCCGCGCGAGCATCGAGTGGTCGAGGACGGCCCGCTGATCACGGTGGTGGGGGGCAAGTACACGACCTTCCGCGTCATGGCGATGGATGCGCTTCGTGCCGCGGTCCAACGGCTGCAGCGAGTCGGCTTTAGGCTGCAGGACGCCGTGGCGCCGCTGCCGGCCCCGCCGGGGGCGGGAGCCACGGTCGAGTCGCTGGCCGAGTTCGCCGCCGACGCCGCCTTCGCGCGGCGCATCGAGGACGTGGTGCGGCGCCGCAGCGCGCTGTGGCTCGAGCCCGATGGCGGCCGGCTGGCGGCCCAGGCAGTGGCCACCGTCCTGGCGCGCCGGCTCGGCTGGAGCGGCGAGCGCACTCGGGAAGAGATCGAGTTCTTCCACGCCCGATTGGAGCGCGAGGACCGCCTGCTGCGCAGCCTGCGCGAGGATCCGTGAAGTCGCCCTGGGTGCTGGCGATCGACCAGGGGACGACCGGCACCACGGTGCTGGTGCTGGACGCCCGCGGCGCGATGCGCGGCCGCGGCTACGCAGAGCTTCCCCAGCACTTTCCGAGCCCGGGGTGGGTGGAGCACGACGGCGAAGAGATCTGGCGTAGCGTGCGGCAGGCGCTGAGGCGCGCGTTGCGCGCATCCCGCGCCGAGATTCGGCGGCTCGCGGCGATCGGCATCACCAACCAGCGCGAGACCACCCTGCTGTGGAACCGGACGACCGGCCGTCCGCTGGCGCGCGCCATCGTCTGGCAGGATCGCCGGACCGCCGATTTCTGCGCGATGATGAAGCGGCGCGGCCTCGAAGCCGAGATCCGCCGGCGCACCGGACTGCGGCTCGATCCCTACTTCTCGGCCACCAAGGTGGCGTGGCTCCTGAAGCATGTTCCACGGTTGACGCCACTGGCGCGGCGCGGGCGCGTGGCGTTCGGCACCGTGGACAGCTGGCTGCTGTGGAAGCTGACCGGCGGTGCCGTGCACGCCACGGATCCGACCAACGCGTCCCGCACCCTGCTGTATCACATCGTGCGGCGGCGTTGGGACGAGCGGCTGCTCGCCCTGTTCGGGATCCCGCCCTCGGTGCTGCCCGGCGTGCTGCCGTCGAGCGGCGAGTTCGGCCGTACGCGGGGGGTGTCCGAGCTGCCCGACGGAGTGCCGATCGCGGGCATCGCCGGCGACCAGCAGTCGGCATTGTTCGGACAGGGCTGCGTGACGGCTGGGCAGAGCAAGAACACCTACGGGACCGGGTGCTTTCTGCTGCTCCACACCGGAAATCGACCGCGGACTTCGAGAGCCGGCCTGCTCACCACCGTCGCCTGCGGGCCGCTCGGCGAGCCGGCGTACGCGCTGGAGGGCAGCGTGTTCATTGCCGGTGCGGCGATCCAGTGGCTGCGCGATGGCCTCGGCCTGCTGGCGAGCGCAGCGGACAGCGAGGTGATCGCACGCGGCATCCCCGACAGCGGCGGCGTGGTGCTGGTCCCCGCCTTCGTGGGCCTCGGGGCCCCCTACTGGCGGCCGGACGCGCGCGGAGCGCTGTTGGGGCTCACCCGCGGCACTCGGCGCGCTCACGTGGTGCGGGCGGCACTCGAATCGCTGGCCTTCCAGACCCGCGACGTCATCGAGGCCATGTCACGCGACGCCGGCCGCAAGATCCGCGTGCTGCGGGTGGATGGCGGAGCCGCCGCCAACGACTTCCTCATGCAGTATCAGGCCGACCTTCTGGGTGTGGCCGTCGAGCGGCCGCGCGTAGTCGAGACCACCGGTCTGGGCGCTGCGCTGCTCGCCGGGCTCGGGGTCGGGTTGTGGAGCTCGCAGCGCGATCTCGCGCGGGCCCGGCAGGTGGATCGAGTGTTCCGACCCCGCAAGACTCGGGCCTGGCGGGAGGCCGAGTACCGGCGCTGGCAGAGCGCGGTGGCCGCGGTGCTCGCCTAGGACGGATAAACGTGGTACTCCGCTCGATTTCGCCCGGGCGGTATCCCCGCGGCCGCCCGACTCGGGTCTACGGCATCTCCCCCATCAGGATCTTCGCCAGCTTCACGCCGTCGATGTTGCCGCCGGAGACCACGCAGACGACGGTGTCGGAACCCGCCCGACCGGCCAGCGCGGCGGCCACCGCGGTGGCACCGGCGCCTTCGGCGATGACGCGGTTGCGCTCCGCCATGAGCTTGAGCGCCGCGGCGGTCTCGGCAAGGCTCACCACCTCGGCGCCGTCGAGCAGCCGACTCACGAGCGGCCACATCTCCTCGAGCATCCTCTTCGATCCGATGCCATCCACGAAGCTCGGCACGTAATCCACGCTGCGCGGCGCGCCGGCGGCGAGCGCGGCCGAGAGCGGGGTTGCGGTCTCGACCTCGCAGGCCAGCACCCGCACCCGTGGCTTGAGCGCTCGCACGGCGCTCGCGACGCCGCTGCTCAAGCCCCCGCCGCCGAACGGCACGACGATCGTGTCCACCTCCGGAAGGTCCTCGAGGATCTCGAGTCCGATCGTGCCGTTGCCCGCCATGACGGCACGATCGCTCACCGGGTGGATGAACAGGCCATCGATGCCTTCGCGGCGGTGGTCGATCAATACCTGCCACCACTCGTCGAACGGCAGCTTCACCGCCTTGCCCCCCAACCGCTCGATGGCTTCGAGCTTGGTCGCGGGCGCGGTCTCGGGGACCACTACCGTGCAGGGAACTCCCAGGGCCCGTGCGTTCCAGGCCACGCCCTGCGCCATGTTGCCGGCGCTGGCGGTGTAGACGCCGCGCGCCAGGGCCTCGCGCGAGGCCAGGCGCATGGCGTTGCCTGAGCCGCGCAGCTTGAACGAGCCGATCGGCTGGAGGTTCTCGAGCTTGAGCCAGATCCGAGCCGGCGCCGACTCGAAGTTCAGGGGCAGGAGCGGCGTGCGGAGGGCCACCCCCTCGATGCGACGGTGGGCGGCGCGGATCTCGTCCAGCGTCGGCGGCTCAAGCACTCGCAAGCCGACGGCCCCCGAGCGCCACCGAGACCCCGGCGCCGGCGGCGAGCGCCTTCTGGTGGACGTGATGAGCGGCGGCCAGGTCCTCGACCGCGATGCCCAGTGATTTGAAAAGCGTGACGTCGTCGGGCGAGCCGCGTCCCGCCACCCGGCCGAGCAAGACATCGCCCAGCTCGCCCAGGATGTGCTCGTCGCCGAAGGCGCCCTCGCGCCTGGCGATCAGAAGATCGCCCGCCTCGTTCAGGGCCGACTCGCGCCGGTCCACGAAGAGCCGCGAACGCTTTACCGCCGCAGTATCCAGCTCGCGCGCGGTCGGAAAGCAGGCGCCCACCGCGTTGACGTGGGCCCCGGGAGAGATCCACTCGCCCTCGAGGATCGGCTCGCGCGCCGCGGTCACGGTGCACACGAGATCGGCTCCGCGCACCGCCTCGCGCGCGGTCGGCATGGCCTCGACTGCGAGACCATGGCGCTTGCCCTCCCGCGCGGCGAAGCGCCGCGCGTTCTCGGCGTTCCGGCTCCACACCCGCACGCGGCGCAGCCGGCGCACCACCGCCATCGCCTCGAGGTGAGTGATGGCTTGGACCCCCGAGCCCAGGATCGCGAGGTCGCCGGCGTCCTCGCGCGCCAGCGCCTGGGTGGCCACTCCGCTCACCGCAGCGGTGCGAATGCCGGTGATCGAGCTGGCGTCCATGACCGCGATCAGGCTGCCGACTCGAGTGTCGAACAACAGTACGGCCCCCTGGTGCGAATCGTGCCCGCTGCCCTCGTTGCCCGGGAAGATGCTCACCACCTTGAGTCCCAGGCTCTTCGGCGCACCGAGGTAGCCAGGCATCAGCCCGATCAATCCCGTGCGGTCCGGCATCCACACCATCGACCGCAACGGCAGCACCGCCTCGCCCCGGCTGGTGGCCCGGAGCGCGTCCGCCACCACCGTCACGCACTCCTTCATCGGAAGCAGGCGTTGCACGTCTTCCTGAGTGAGGATTCGCAAGTCCATCGGGCGGTCCTCTAGGCGGAGGCCATTTTCTAGTCGCGGACGGCGAGTGCCGACAGGGCTCGCTCGGGATCCACATTGCCTCCGGACACGATCGCCACCACCTTCGCGCGCTTCCGGGCTCTCAGCTTGCGGGCCACGACGGCGGCGGTTGCGGCGGCGCCCGAGCCCTCCACGTAGAGCTTGGCCCGGGTCATGAGCAGCGCCATGGCCTCGATGATCTCCGCCTCGGTCACGGTCACGATCTCGTCGACCGCGCGCCGCGCGATCTCGAGCGGCAGGTCGCCCACGAACGGTGGTGTCATGCCGTCGGCCAGTGTGCCGGGCGGTCTCGGCACCGGCACCGGGTGCCCCGCCTCGAGCGCGGGCTTCAAGCCCGGTCCGGCTTCCAGCTCGACCGCCACCACGCATGTCGTCGGGCTCAGGCGTTTGATCGCCGAAGCCACCCCACCCAGCAGGCCACCCCCGCCCACCGGGATCAGGACCACCTCGGGATCGGGCAGATCGGCAACGATCTCGAGCCCGACGGTGCCCGCGCCGGCCAGCACCACGGGATCATCGAAGGGATGCACGAACGTGAGACCGCGCTCGACTCGGACCTGCTGAAGTTTGTCGAACAAGGTCGCACGCTCCTCATGAAGAACGACTTCAGCCCCGTAGCCTCGAACCGCGGCGAGCTTGGAGCGAGGCGCGTCGGCCGGCATGACGACCACACACGGCGAGCCGACGTGGCGCGCCGCCCACGCTACCGCCTGGGCGTGGTTCCCGGCCGAGACGGTGACGAAGCCCTTGGCATGCTCGGCGGCGGGCAACGACAGCACTTTGTTGAGCGCGCCGCGGGGTTTGAAGGACCCGGTCTTCTGAAGACTTTCGCACTTGAGAAACAGCTCCACCCCGGCGGGATCGCCGATCGAATGCGCGGGGAAGAGCGGCGTGCGATGGACCGCGCCGTCGATGCGCCGCGCGGCGGCGCGCAGTTCCGAAAGCGGGATCATCGGCGCAGTGTACCGCGTTGGACCGGTTCTCTGCAGCGTCGGCTCCGCCCAGGCTGCTGAAAAAGCCCGAATGCAAGGCGCGAGGGAGCGCGACCCGCCTGCGGCGGGTGCCCGGAGACTGTATCCGCAGGATACGTCGCAGTGAGGAGCGACCAAGCAACGCAGCAGTTGGGTTTCTCAGCAGCCCCTAGACGACGAGGATGGCGTCCAGCCAGCCGATCAGGTCCTGAATCGCGCGCTCGCGTCCGGTGTCGTTGAAGACCTCGTGGTAGCCGTCCTTATAGGTCAGGAGGCGCACCACGCCATGAGGAGCCGCCCCGGCGAGCTCGAGCGCGCCGAGCGGGTTCACCACCCGGTCGGCGGCGCCCTGCAGCACCAGGGTGGGCACGGCGAGCCGCCGGACCCCGGACGCCACGCGCCGGCGCGCCTCCTCGAGGCAGAAGTAGGTCCGCGGGCTGATGAGGTCGTGCATCAGCGGGTCGGAGCGACGCTTCTCCAGGACTTCGGGGTCGCGCGAGATCCCGCTGATGTCGAGGCCATTCGGGAAGCCCCGGCTCGGGGCCAGCACCCGCGCCACCTTGGCGAGCGCCAGCTTGAGCGACGACGGAGGCGGAGTCTTGAAGGCCGGGCCCGAGATGACCAGGCCGAGCAGACTCCGCGAGTGGGTGAGCGCGTAGTCCAGGGCCCACACTCCCCCCAGGCTGTGGCCCAGCAGCACGGCCGGCAGATCGGCCGGTTGGCCGGGCATGCCGCGAGGCATAGTGAGCATGGCGGGGATCACCGAGTCCCGCACGAAGATCCAGGAGGGAACGTCGCCGCGGCGGCCCGGCGCTTCGCCGTGTCCGGGCAGATCCAGCGCGACCACGGTGAAGCGGCGATCCACCAGCGCTCCGGCGAGGGCGGCGTAGCGGCCGCCGTGTTCGCCCAGTCCATGCACGATGGCAACCAGCCCCCGAGGCCGGGGAGCGCACCAGGCGCGTCCCGGCAGACTGACGTCGCGGTTGATGCGAACGTCGATCCGGGACACCGGATGTCGGCCTTCGGAGGGATTCACGTCGGTTCGGACTCGCCCTCGGGTCGATCGGGAAACGCCTGGCCGCATATTGGGGCACCGTCGCGCGCCGCGCACGGCTTTTTGCGTGCTCGGGGCGGGGCCGCGCCGCCTTGCGCCGGCCCCCGCCAGGCGCTCCCACGGTTATCGGACGATTCGACGGGGCTCCATCACCCGATCGCTCCGGTCTGCGGCGTCTGCCGTGCGGCGGAGCGCGAAACCCACTAGGCTCTAGCCCGGATTATTCACGAAAGACAGTGAACGCGAAGACCTCCGCGTGGTAGAAGGGCTGTGTTGACGCAGCTTTCTTCCACGGACGGAGGTCTTCGCGTGGGTGACTCTACCACAACACCCTGGGTGCTGTTCCCGGAGCTGTCCCGCCGGCCCCTCACCTTCACCTTCGACGTCCCCCCTGCGAGCTCCGATGGCGGCGCGGTGCTGCTCAAGGCGGCCGAGCGCCGCCTGGGCCTGATCGCGGCCCTGGCGGGCGCGCTCGACGACGATCGCGAGCCCGGCAAGGTCTGCCACGGGCTCACGGACCTGCTGGCCCAGCGGATCTACGGCCTGGCGCTCGGCTACGAGGACGCCAACGATGCGGCGCGGCTCGCCGACGATCCGCTGCACAAGCTGCTGCTCGACCGCGATCCGGTGACCGGCGAGGCGCTCGCCTCGCAGCCCACCCTGTCGCGGTTCGAGAACGGCGTCAGGCGCGGCGAGTTGCTGGGGATGGGCGAGGCGTTGTTCGAGTCGGTGCTCGACCGGCACGCGCGGCGGCGGCGCAAGGTGCGCCGCATCACCGTGGACCTCGACCTCACCGACGATGCCACCCACGGGGCGCAGCAGCTGAGCTTCTTCAACGGCTTCTACGGCACTTGGTGCTACCTGCCGTTGTTGGCGTTCCTGACCTTCGACGCTGAACCGGAGCAGTACCTGTGCGCGGCCGTGCTGCGCCCGGGCAACGCCCCGACCCAGCGCGGCGCGCTGGCGCTGCTCAAGCGCATCGTCGGCCGGCTGCAGGAGCGCTTCCCCCGCGCCCGGATCCTGGTACGCCTCGATGGCGGCTTCGCCGCCCCCGAGCTGTTCACTTTCCTCGACGAGACCTGCGTCGACTACGTGGTCGGCCTGGCCCGGAACGCGGTGCTGGAGCGCTTCGCCGCGCTGCCGATGCTCGAAGCCCGGATGAGGAGTCTCGCCTCCGGCCGCACCGAGCACGTCTATGCCGACTTCGACTACGCCGCCGGCACCTGGGAGCGGGAGCGCCGGGTGATCCTCAAGGCCGAGGTGGTCCAACTCCCTGGGCGCGACCCGCGCGATAACCCGCGCTTCGTGGTCACCAACCTGACGCGCTCCGCGCGCCGCCTCTACCAGCGGATCTACTGTCAGCGGGGCGAGCTCGAAAACCGCATCAAGGAGCTGTTCGACGTCGCGCTCGACCGCACCAGCTGCTCCCGGTTCCGCGCCAATCAGGTGCGGGTGCTCCTGGCCGCGGCGGCTTATGCGCTGCTCCAGGAACTGCGGCTGGCCTGCCGCGGCACCGCCTGGGCGCGCGCCCAGGTCGCCACCCTGCGGCTGGAGTTGCTCAAGATCGGCGTCCAGGTGGTCGCCTCGGTGCGCCGGTTGCTGCTGCGGCTGCCGGAGACCTTCCCGTTCCGTGACGGATGGCGTCGTATCGCGCTGCAGAGTGGCGCGGCGCCGGGCTGAGCACGCGCCAGCGGGTTCCTCACGGCCTTCGTCTCCGTCAGCGGCGGAGCCTTGCCCGACCACGGCGATCGCCGGCTCGCCAGGCACTCTCGAGCCCTCGCATCGGGCCCTTGCCTCATGACCGCCCCCTCGCCCATCCTCCTGCCGGTCTTCGATCACCCGTTCACGACACCTGGAGCCGTCGTTCGTGACGCTCATGAATAGGTCAGGCTAGCCATGCGTCGCTTGTGGCTCGCCCTCGTCCTGGCCTCGGCCATGGCTTCCCGTTGCGAGGAACCGGCACCGCCACGCCCCACACCGGAGCCCCACCCAGGCGACGCCGTGCGGATCCGCGGCACCCTCGGCGAGGACGTGGACTGCCGCCTCCTGCGGACCGAGAGCGGCCACACCTACAGCCTGAGCGCGAGGCTGCCGGGATACCTCAACGGTGCCAAGGTCTGCGTGCACGGCACCATCGCCGAGACCTCCCAGTGCCTCACCCAGCCCATGTTGGAGGTGCAGGCGGTGCGGCCGTGGTCGTCGTGCCCTTGAGGAGGGGCTCTGAGCCGGCTAGACTGCTCGTCCCAGTCTGACCCACTCTGGCCGCTGGAGTTCTGATGCCTTCCATTCTCCCCGACGACTCGCGGCGACCGCGGATCGTCACCCCGACCGGCGAACCGGCGCTTCCGGGGGAGCCCGCCGAGCCTGGACCTCGGATCCTCACGCCGCCGGGTGCCACGCTCGAAGCGCCGGAAGACCTGCCCGAATACCCGGCGCTGCGCCCGCTGGAGATCCTGCCGCTGAGCGATGGCGGGCGTGACCTGGTGCTGGTGAAGGATCCCATGGGAATCATGCCGGCCCCGGTGGCGTTGCGGGCCGAGGCGCTCGAGCTGATGGCTTTGCTCGACGGCACGGTGTCGTTGGCCGACCTGACGGCGGAGGTGGTGCGCGGAAGCCAAGACCTCAGAGCGGCGGGCTTCGTGCGGGACTTCGTCGCCCAGCTCGACCGCATGTTGATGCTGGACTCGCCTCGCTTTCAGGCAGCGCACGCCGAGGTACGGGACGCCTACCACCGTCTCGAGATCCGCCAGGCCACGCTGGGCGGGCTCTCGTATCCGGAAGAACCCGGCACCCTGGCCGCCTTCTTGGACGAGCATTTCGCGGCCGCCGAGCGCATGCGGGCCGAAGCGGGCGAGCCGCTCGCCCCACCCGAGGCTTCCCCGCGGGCGCTGCTCGCGCCCCATCTCGACCCGCGCCGCGCCGGCCCTGCCATCGCTCGCGCTTTCCTCGAGCTGGGCGCCTCGGGCACACCGCGGCGCGTCGTGGTGTTCGGCGTGGGCCACGCGCTGCACGGCGACCGGTTGGCGCTCACGCGCAAGCACTTCGAGACGCCGTTCGGCAGGATCGAGTGCGACACGGACTTCGTCGACGCGGTGGCCGCCGAGCTCGGCGAGGTCGCGTATCGTTCGGAGCTCGTGCATCGCGACGAGCACTCGATCGAGTTCCAGGCCCTCTACCTCAAGCGTCGCTCGGGGGACCGTTCGATTCGGATGGTGCCGATCTTGTGCGGCGGCTTCCATGAGCTGCTCGACGACGGGCGAACGCCGCGCGACGATCCCGACTTCGAGGCGCTGGTGCGGGCGGTGCGCGAGGCGGAGCGGCGCCTGCCCGGTCCGACGCTCTATCTGGCCGGCGTAGACCTCTCGCACGTGGGCCCGCGCTTCGGCGACCCGGCGGTCGATCCGCGCATCGTGGAGGAGATCGAGGCCAAGGATCGCGGGGCAATCGAGGCGGCGCGCCGCGGCGACGCCGATGGCTGGTTCCAGGCGATCGCGGCGCACGAGGATTCGACGCGCATCTGCGGTTGGGCCGCCACCTACGCCCTGTTGCGCTGTGCCGAGCCCGGCCAGGGCCGCCTGCTACGCTACGAGCACTCCCGTGAAGACGACGGCTCGCTGGTCAGCATCGCCTCGATGGTCTGGCCCTAGGCTCTGTTTGAAGCACCCGAGCCGATGCTCGGTTCAACTCCCCGGGCGGCATCCCGCGGGCTAGGAGGGCTCTCATGGTCGCGACGCGCCAGATCTCGGCAAAGGACGGCGACACGCTGCTGCTGGTGGGCACGATGAAGGGCGCGTTCCTGCTGCGCTCGAACGCGGCGCGTACACGGTGGGAGGCCGGGGGACCCCACTTCCCCGGGCACTCGGTCTACGCCATGGCCTACGACGGCCGCTCCGGCCGGCCGCGCTTGTGGGCAAGCACGAACAGCATGCATTGGGGGGCGCTCCTGCGCTCGAGCGACGACTTCGGGAAGACCTGGTCGAATCCCGTGACCGCCAACGTCAAGTTCCCGGCCGAGACCGGCGCCTCGCTGAAGCAAATCTGGCAGATCCGTCCGGGCCGCGCGGAGGAGCCCGGGACGCTCTACTGCGGCGTCGAGCCGGCGGCCTTGTTCGAGTCGCGCGACGGCGGCGAGACCTGGACGCTCAACCGCGGTCTCTACGACCATCCCCACCGGCCGCAATGGCAGCCGGGAGGGGGCGGCTTGTGCCTGCATACGATTCTGCCCGACTCTTCGAACCGCGAGCGGATCACGATCGCCATCTCGACCGGCGGCGTGTATCGGAGCGACGACGGCGGGCGCTCCTGGCAGGTGAAGAATCGGGGCGTGCGGGCGGATTTCCTGCCCGACAAGTACCCCGAGTTCGGCCAATGCGTCCACAAGATCGCGGGCCATGCGTCGCGGCCCGGCCGCCTGTTCCTGCAGAACCATTGGGGGCTCTACCGGAGCGATGACGCGGGGGACTCGTGGCAGGACATCGCCCGCGACGTACCTTCGGACTTCGGCTTCCCGCTGGTCGTGCATCCTCACGATCCCGACACGGTCTACGTCCTGCCGCTCGAGTCCGACGAGTTCCGTTGCACGCCGGAGGGCAAGCTGCGCGTCTATCGCACCCGGAACGCGGGCGGCTCCTGGGAGCCCCTCGCCCATGGTCTGCCGCAGAGGGGCGCGTTGGAGACCGTGCTGCGCGACGCCATGGCGACCGATCCTTGGAACCCCGCTGGGGTCTACTTCGGGACCCGAAGCGGCAAGCTCTACGGCTCCCGCGACGGCGGAGCCTCCTGGAGCCTGATCACGGACGGCCTGCCGCCGATCGCCTGCGTGAAGGCGACGGTGGTCGGCGAGCCGAGCCCGGTGCGGACTCGCACGTCGGGAAGCTGGGCTCGCGTGCAAAAGCCAGCCACGAAGCGCAACGCCGCGGCCAGTAGGCGGGTCGCAACCCGCGGCGCGAAGGGCGCCGCCCCTCGCAAGGCCCGAAATCCGGCGCGACGCCAGGGCGCCTCCCCGGCGCGGCGGCCACGCAAGAAGAAGTAGCCGTGGGGGTGGCCTTTCACATCCCCGGCTATCTGCGGGCCTTCACCGACGGAAGCGCCCGGGTCGAGGTCGAAGCCCGAGGCGCTACGGTGGGCGAGGCGCTCGAGCGGCTGTGCGCGCTCCACCGAGGGGTGCGCGACCGCGTGCTCACCGAGCAGGGTGAGGTGCGCCCGCACGTCAACCTGTTCGTCGGCAGGGAGAACATCCGCTTCACCGGCGGTCTCGCCACCTCGTTACCGGCCGGCGCCGAAGTCTGGATCGTGCCCGCAGTGAGCGGGGGCTGACGGCTGAGAACAGCGACGCGAAGTCGGCAATCCACTCAGCCCGTTTCACCTCGCTGGTGAGACGTGCACGTCCACCAGCACCCAGTCGGCAACTGCCCTACCCTTCACACGGGCGGGCCGGTATTTCGCACCGCTGATCGCCTGCTTCGCTCCCGCGACCAGGTCGTCGCCGAATCGCAAGGGTGTGACCCGCGCCCGTGCTTCGACGACCTTTCCGTCCGCACCGACAAACGCCACCATCCGAATCGTTTGGGGCAAGGTCCCCCTGCAGCTTGCACATGCAACGTCAAGCTCACGAGGGCCCGTCGCCCTTTGCCCGAGGTGCTCGATATCGGTCTGGGTGAACTCCTCAGTTCGCTCGATCGGGATGAGGAACTCGCCCGCGTACCGGTAGCGCCGGCCTCCTCGGACGGTTTCACAGCGAACCGGGCGCGATCGCTCGACGATCGCCGTGTCGGCCGTAGCTTCGAAGGCCAGCACGTAGTCGCCTTCATCGACGATAGGACCGGACTGGATCGAAACCGAACCTCGGATCTCGTGGCGCCTAGGTGTCTCCGCTCTGATTACCAGAGTCCAGGCATTGTCACGACCGCGTGGATGACCACGAAACAGTGTATCCCCTGAGACGAGGCGAATGCCCGCGGGAAGGCGCAGACGGACCGCGCTCACAGCGGTCGTGTCATAGTGACCACCCACGTTGACCCAAAGCCTGGCCGCCTTCCCAATCCTCGGCTCGTCCATGAAGGCGAGATCAGGCCAAACCCACCCTCACCCTCGCCCAGCACTGGCACGCTAACGGCTGCCCTTGAAACCATAAGCAGTGCCGTCACGGGAACCCACGACCCCGAGTCAATGCCATTCTTCGTTGAAATGTGACGGCCCCACATGTCAGGCGGCAGCCCGACGCTTCGTGATGCCCATCTCGCGCTGAATCGCGGCGCGCAACGTCGGCAGGTGCTTCATCCCGCGCACGCGCCGCAGCC
>DASXTP010000169.1:0-26650 GCA_036505355.1 Candidatus Eiseniibacteriota bacterium
AACGCCGAGCTTGAGCACCTGCTCGCGCAGGGTCGAGACCTGGGCGCGGGCCCAGCCGGTGCGTGCCGCTTTGAGCCGCAACTCCTGAAGCAGCACGTAGGCCGCGGCGGTCAGGAGTACCCGCAGCGGGTTAGCGAGGAAGCGCGAACAGCTGGTGCGATCGATCTGGAGGCCGTGGTGGAGTTCCTTGAGCCGGTTCTCGATCTCGCCACGCGCACAATAGACCCGCTCGTAGAGACGACGCGGGCCGCGCTTCAGGTTGGTGACCACGAAGCGGGGTTGTCTTTGGGGTCGCGGCCGGGATGGACCGTGAGAGCATCATGGCGCCGCCGTCGGAGCTGGCGTGTTGCTGGTCGAAGCGGGCGACGACCGGTTTGCGAAAACCGTCCTCGAACAGGACACACGGTGTCGTGGTAGAGTGGTTCACGCGAAGGCCTCCGTCCGTGGAAGGAACGTGCTCGAACACACGCTTTCTACCACACGGAGGTCTTCGCGTTCCTCACACTTCACGAATGATTCAGGCTAGATTCGCCGCGCTCCGGGCCACCATCGGATTTCCGCGCTCAGTCTGCGCCCCGACGCGACGATCTGGGTGATGGCGCCCCCGCACGGACCCTCGACATGAACGATCGCAAACACTTCCAGGTGGTCGTGATCGGCAGCGGGCCGGGAGGCTACGTGGCCGCCATCCGAGCCGCCCAGCTCGGGCTCCGTACCGCGGTGATCGAGAAGGAGGAGCTGGGCGGAACCTGCCTCAACTGGGGCTGCATCCCGACCAAGGCCTGGATCGTCTCGGCCCACCTGTTCGAGCAGATCAAGCGCGCTCGCGAATTCGGCATCGAGGTCTCGGAGCCGCGCATCCAGTGGGATTGGCTGGTGGAGCGCAAGAACAAGGTGGTCAAACAGCTCACCGGCGGCGTCAAGACCCTGCTCTCGGGCCGCCAGGTGGAGATCCTGCGCGGCGTGGCCCGGCTCGCGGCCGCCAACCAGATCGTGGTGAAGTCCAAGGATGGCACGCAGACCTTGATCGGCGCCGAGCACGTGATCGTGGCGACCGGCGCTGCCGCAACCTTGCCTCCGGGTTTCGCGCTCGAGGCCGAGCGCGTCATCACCAGCCAGGAGGCGTTGGACCTCAAACGCCAGCCGCGCCGGCTCGCCGTCCTCGGCGGTGGCGTGGTGGGCACCGAGTTCGCGTGTTTTTTCGCCGCGATCGGCACCGAGGTGACGCTGATCGAGATGCTGCCGCGACTGGTGCCCGCCGAGGACGACGAGATCGCCCAGGCGCTCGAACGCGAGATGAAGAAGCAAAAGATCGCGATCCACCTGAACACCAAGGTCGAAGGGATCGAGGACGGCCCGGAGGGGGCCGTAGTGCTTGCCTTGGGCGGCGGCAAGACGGTGACGGTGGATGCGGTCCTGGTCGCGACCGGGCGGCGACCCTATACGGCGGAGCTGGGACTGGAGGCGATCGGCGTGGCCCGTGGGGACCGCGGCAAGATCGTGGTGAACGATCGCCTGCAGACCTCGCTCAAGAACTTGTACGCCATCGGCGACGTGACCGACATCCGTCAGCTCGCCCATTTCGCATCGGCGCAGGGCAAGTCAGCCGCCGAAGGGATCGCCGGACACTCGGCCCAGACCAACTGGCGGGCCGTGCCGGCTGCCACCTTCACCAGTCCCGAGATCGCCAGCGTGGGATTGACGGAGCGCGAGGCCAAGGCCGAAGGGCGCGCGGTCAAGGTGGGGCGCTTCCCGTTCCGCGCCCACGGCCGCAACATCGCCGACGGCGAGCTGGCCGGGTTCGTCAAGCTGGTGGCGGACCAAGAGACCGATCAGGTGCTGGGCGCGCACATCATCGGGGCCAAGGCGAGCGAGCTGATCCACGAGTGCGCGCTGGCGATCGCCGCGGACCTCAACGCCCGCGACCTGGCGCACGCCATCCACGCCCATCCGACCCTCACCGAAGCGCTCGGCGAAGCGGCCGAGGACATGGAAGGCCTGGCGGTTCACCTGCTGCGGCAGGAAGTGAAGGCCGCGGCGCGCTAGGCTCGACCGTCGGTTTCGCTGTGCGGCGGGCGATTTTCCTGGGAGACTCGCGGCATGCCGCCGACCATCGTCGCTCTTCACCTGAGCAAGGCGAGCCGCGTGCCGCTCGAGCCGGTGGATCGCGCGATCGCGCTCGAGGGTCACGGGCTGCTGGGCGATCGACATGCCAAAGCGAACAGCCGCCGTTCCGTGCTCTTGGTGGAGCAGGAGGTGCTGGACGAGCTCGGCCTGGCTCCGGGAGCGGTGCGCGAGCAGGTCACGGTGCGCGGGCTGGACCTGAACCGGCTGGTATTCGGCAGCCGCCTCCGGGTCGGCGAGGCGATCCTCGAGGTGGCGGGCCCATGCGCCCCCTGCGAGCGCATGAACGAGCTCGGGCCGGGCCTGAAGGACACCTTGCAGGGGCGACGCGGCCGCTTCGTGCGCGTCGTGCGGGGCGGCACGCTCTCGGTCGGCGATCCGATCGTGGCGGAGACCTGATTCACGAGCGTGACATGAACTTGGTGCGCGCACTGCTGTTCGACAATCTCGGCCTCAAGCTGGTGGCTTTGTTGCTGGCGGTGTTGGTCTACCTCAACGTGTACACGGACCGACCGGCCTCGATGATCGTGTCGTTTCCGATCCAGGTCACCGATCTGGCCGACTCGCTCACGCTCGCGGGGCCGGCCC
Organism: Candidatus Eiseniibacteriota bacterium; assembly: GCA_036505355.1. GTDB lineage: Bacteria > Eisenbacteria > RBG-16-71-46 > RBG-16-71-46 > RBG-16-71-46 > WS-8. The sequence continues at coordinate 2,713 of DASXTP010000169.1, forward strand.
CCGGAGTCGTGCGGGTCGAGCTGCGCGGCCCTGCCAAGCAGCTCATCCGGCTGCGGCTCAGCGAGCCGCCGGTGAAAGTCTCGGTGGCCGGGATGGGCCGCGGTCACTTCGAGCGCGTGCTCGGGATCGCGGACCTACCCCTGCCCGAGGGAGTCGGAACCGAGGTCGACCGCATGGTGAGCCCGCGCACGCTGTCTCTCGAGCTGGACCTCAAGGGGCGGCACTGGGTCCCGGTGGCGGCGCGGATCCAGGGTGAGCCGGCGGGCGGATTCCTGTGGGACGGCGCGGTGCGAGCCACGCCCGGCACGGTCGAGGTCGAGGGTCCGCGCCAGGCACTGGCCGCGCTCGACAGCGTTCGGCTCAAGACCGTCACGCTGGTCGGTCGCCGCGACACCGTGAGGATCGCGGTGGGACCCCAGTCGCTGCCGGAATGGTGCACCATGACCCCCGGCGAGGTCGAGCTGGAGATCGCGGTGGAAGCTGCGGTTACCCGGCGCCTGGTGATTCCAGTGGAATCTCCTCCGGGCGCGGCCGGGCTCGCCGTCACGCCGAGCCATGTCACCGCGGTCGTCACGGCGCCTCGAGGTGGCTATGACCCCGATGCAGTCTCCCGGATGAGCGCGTACTGGGTGCTCCCGACCGGGGGCTCCTGGGGTGGCCGTCGGCTGCCGGTGCGACACCGGGGGGGGCTGCCCGCCCACGTGCGGGTCCGATTCGAGCCGGACTCGGTGACGGTACAGCGCGTGGGCCGCTAGGCCGGCGGCACGCCGGAAGGGCGCCGCCCCGCGGCGCATGCCAGCGGCGGCGGGGCCCTTCCGGCGTGCCGCCGACGGGGTCTCGGTCGCTGCCCTCAGGAGCGGCCACTTCACTTGCTCTCGGGAGCGGCCAGATCATCTGCTCCTTACACTCGCCCCTCGCAAGCCTTGACACAGGGCGCCCCCCAGCCTACCCTTGGTTCTGCGGGGCCGATCCGCAGAGCCGTCCGACCTTCCTGATTCGGCCTCGTCGACCGACCTTCTTGAAGGACCGCGGTCTCCCATCATGCCACATGGCGATGGGTTGCCGCTGCCGACCGGGCCCTTACCAGTTACCCGAGGACTTCGCTCCGGCCCAGAGTCCGGACAGGATCACACTCCCGCACACTCACCCTTCGGCCCGCGGGCCCGAGTCGGACCCGCATCCGCGGCCCAGCCTGCGCGCACTCGCCCTCGGCGTGTTGCGGGCGGGGCAGCGCCACAGCGAGGCGACACCGGCAATGGAAATGCAAACCCAGACGCAATCCATGGAGCTCACCCAACTGAAGGGGAAGACCATGGCCGAGCTCCTCCAGCTTTCCCAGGAGCTCAGCATCCAGGGCACCAGCGGCCTGCGCAAGCAGGAGCTGATCTTCAAGATTCTCGAGGCCCAGACCGAGAAAAACGGCCTGATCTTCGCGGAAGGCGTGCTCGAGATCCTGCCCGAAGGTTACGGATTCCTGCGATCGCCGACCTACAACTACCTGCCCGGGCCCGACGACATCTACGTATCGCCTTCGCAGATCAAGCGCTTCGACCTGCACACCGGAGACACCGTCTCGGGGCAGGTCCGACCTCCCAAGGAAGGGGAGCGCTACTTCGCGCTGCTGCGCGTGGAGGCGGTCAACTTCGAAAGCCCCGAGGCGGCCAAGGACAAGATCCTGTTCGACAACCTCACGCCGCTCTACGCGCAGGAGAAGCTCAACCTCGAGAGCAAGGACCGGGGGATCGAAACTCGCATCATCGACCTGCTGTGCCCCATCGGCAAGGGACAGCGTGCCCTGATCACGTCGCCGCCTAAGGCCGGCAAGACGATCCTTCTGCAGAAGATCGCCAACGCCGTCACGGAGAACCACCCCGAGGTGGTCCTGATCGTGCTGCTGATCGACGAGCGCCCCGAAGAAGTGACCGACATGCAGCGCACGGTCAGGGGCGAGGTCGTCTCCTCGACCTTCGACGAGCCCGCCGAACGCCACGTCCAGGTGGCCGACATGGTGATCGAGAAGGCCAAGCGCTTGGTGGAGCACAAACGCGATGTGGTGATCCTGCTCGACTCCATCACGCGCCTGGCGCGCGCGCACAACACCGTGGTCCCGCACTCCGGGAAGATCCTGTCGGGGGGCGTCGACGCCAACGCGCTCCAGCGCCCCAAGCGCTTCTTTGGCTCGGCCCGCAACATCGAGGGCGGCGGCTCGCTCACCATCGTCGCCACCGCCCTGATCGAGACCGGCTCGCGCATGGACGAGGTGATCTTCGAGGAGTTCAAAGGCACCGGCAACAGCGAGCTGGTGCTCGATCGCAAGCTCTCGGACAAGCGCATTTTTCCCGCGATCGACATCAATCGTTCCGGCACCCGGAAGGAGGAGTTGCTCCTTCCCCCCGAGGTACTCCAGCGCGTGTGGATCATGCGGAAGTTCCTGAACGAGCTGAACCCGGTCGAGGCGATGGAATTCCTGATCCAGAAGATGAGCGACACCAAGACCAACAAGAAGTTCCTGGAGTCGATGAACCAGTAGCCCACCGTGCCCGGGCCGGCGGGCGGGCGCACCCTAGACGACGAGGATCCCATGGCCCCGCGTACGACCGAAACCGCCACCCTGGCGGGCGGCTGTTTTTGGTGCCTCGAGGCGGTGTTCGAGCAGATCGAAGGAGTCGACCACGTCGCGTCCGGCTACTCCGGTGGCACGGTCCCCGAGCCGAGCTACGAGCGCGTCTGCAGCGGCCAGACCGGGCACGCCGAGGTGGTACAAATCACCTTCGACCCTGACAAGATCGGGTACCGCGATCTGCTGGAAGTCTTCTTCGCTTTCCACGACCCGACGACGCCGAACCGTCAGGGCGCCGATGTCGGCACCCAGTATCGTTCGGCAATCTTCACCCACGATGCTGGGCAACGGGCGACCGCTGAGCAAGTGATCCAGGAGCTCACCGCGGCGAAAGTCTTCGACCAGCCGATCGTGACCGAAGTGACCCCCTTCGAGGGCTTCTACAAGGCGGAGGCTTACCACCAAGGCTACTACCGACAGAATGCCGGCCAGCCCTACTGCCGGGCGACGATCACACCGAAGATCGCGAAACTCCGCGCGAAGTATTCGTCGCTCCTGAAAGGCGCCTCCACCGCCGGCATGGCCTGAGGCGATCTCGACTCGATCGCACGCCGTCGACTCGACCGGGCCCGCTGCGGCGGATGACGAGTTGGGCGGAGTGGTCTAGAATCTCCGTGTCCACCGATTCGGCGCGACCCGCGGATCCGCGGACGTCGAGAGGAGGCCACGTGCGCTGCGGTGCTGTCCTCATCCAGTGGATCGCCCTCGCGACTGGGTTGGGGGTCGCGAGCCCCGGTCACGCCCGAAGTCCGGACGGCATCCCGATGTCGCGCCCTCGGATCTCGATCGATGATCGTTCGAGGACGGCGCCATTCACGCCCGATATCCTGCGAGAAGCGCCGGCCGCGAGGCCGCTCGTCGCCGGGCCGGCGGGTCCGTTCGGCACCGTCCCGCTGCCGAACGTTCAATCCGAGACATCGATCGCGGCATCCGGTTCGCAGGTGGTGGTGGGCTACAACGACTTCCGGCCGCCGTTTCGCATCGGCATCCTGTACTCGGCCGACGGGGGTGCCACCTTCAACGACGGCGGCAGGCTGGGCGTGCCGGCGGGTGGGGCCGTCTACGGCGACCCGGGAGTCGCGGTGTGGAACCCACCTGCCGGTCCCGCGGTCTTCTACTGCTCCCACCTCGGCGCCAACCCAGCGGGCAACAACGTCATCTTCTTCCATCGCTCGACCGACGGGGGGGTGACCTGGTCCGGCCCATTCGAGGTCACCTCCGCCACCGTGCCGGACCACTTTCCCGATCGAGCTTCCATCGCCGTCGACCCCGAGACCGGCCGCTTGTTAGTTGCCTGGACGCATTTCGACGCCTCGTTTGCGGTGACGATCCGCGTCGCCCACTCGGACGATGCGGCCACCGGCGTTCCCCCCACCTGGTCGGCGGCGGCGATCGTGGGATCGCGCCCGCAGGATGGGCAGGCCACGACCATCGTCTGCAACCCGACCAACGACCAAGTCTATCTGGCCTGGCAGGTGTTCCCCGGGTATCCGGCCCGGGCCATCGCCTTCGTCCGCTCGGCGAACAACGGCAATAGCTGGCCCACGCCGAGCGACCTCGGCCCCGGCTTCTTCACCCACCTCTGCCCGTTCGGGTTCGACCGCTGGCTGTGGTCTTTCAGCGGCGGCGGCTTGGCCTACAATCCGGCGGACGGCGGCCTCGAGATGGTCTACGCGGGGTCCGTGGACGGCACGCCGGCTCACGATTTCGGCGACATCTACTACCGCCGCTCGACCAACGGCGGCAACACGTGGAGCGCCCCCGTGGCGCTCAACGCATTTCCCGGGGCCGACCGGCCCCAGGCCAACCCCTGCGTCAGCGTCACCCACGACGGCCGGATCGACGTGTTCTGGTACGACCTCTCGGCGGGGAACGGTCTGGACGACCTCACCGACGTCTTCTACACCTATTCCGCGAACTTCGGCGCAAGCTGGTCCTCGCCGGTGCCGGTGAACCCCGAGCCTTTCCACAACGAGGCGGGCAACAACTTTTCGGGTCCTCACCAGGGCGATTACAACGACGCCTTCTCGGATCCCCTCACCTCGGGTCCCGGTTACGCAGCGTTCGCGGTGATGGCCGAGCCCTCGCCCACGACCACCGGTCCCGACGGGTTCGCGTTCACCGCCCAGGGGGTCCAAGTCGCACCGCTTCGGGTCCGCCCCGGCACGGTGAGCCTCGCCGACCACGGCTGCGACGACGGATTTCTGGTGGCCAACGAGTGGGCCGAGCTGACCATCCCGCTCGAGAACATCGGGCGCACGACGCTCACCGGGATCACCGCCAGCCTGAGCGCGCTCGCGCCGAGCATCGGATTCGATCCCGCGCCGCGCTCCTACCCGGCGCTGGCTTCCGGCGCTTCCGGGACCTCCAGCGCAACCTTCCAGATCAGCTTGGCGGGGAGCTACCCGTGCGGGACGCGGGCCCGGTTCCGACTCGACGTCGGCGCCACCGGCGTGTCACCGAGCTACGTCGAGTTCTCGATCCCGACCGGGACCGTCGCCTCGAGCAGCACCCTGTTGTCGGAGACCTTCGACGGCGTGGTCGCCCCGGCGTTGCCCGCGGGCTGGACCACGTCGACGGTGGACGGTGCGTCGAACCCCTGGATCACGACCGAGACCGTGCCGGCGTCAGGCCCCAACGCCGCGTTCTGCAACGACCTGCCGACCACCAGCTTCGAGCGTCTGGCCGGGCCGGCGGTGGTCGTGCCGGCGGGGACGACCTCGGTCGAGGTCACCTTCGACACCCAATACGCCCTCGAGGAGTTCGATGCGCGCTTCGGCTTCGATGGGTTGGCCTTCGACTACCAGCTCGACGGGGACGGCGACGACCACCTCGCGAGCGGTGACGCAATCGAATTCGATAGCCGCTACTCGCACAACCTTTCTCGCGACAGCGGCAATGCGGGCGACCGCTCGGCTTGGTCCGGCGCGTCCACGCCGTACAAAACCGTGCGCATCGTGATCCTCGGGCTCGCCGGGCATACGCTGAGGCCCTTCTTCGACCTGACCAGCGACGGCGGGGTAGGATCCACCGGCGCGTGGGTGGACAACCTAAAGATCCAGGCCATCACGCTGGACTGTGGCGCCTGCCAGCCGACGGCGGTGCCGATCGCGGGCTCCGACTCCCGAGGGCTGGGCCTCGAGCTCCGGGGTCCCAACCCGTTCGCGTCCGGCACCCGGCTTCGCTACCGGCTGCCCGCGCCAACGCAGGTGAGGATCGAGGTCTTCGATCTCGCCGGGCATCGAGTGCGCACGCTCGTCGACGGCTGGCAGGAGACGGGCGAGCACGAGATCGCGCTCCTCGTGCGGGACGGCAGCGTGAGGCCGATGAGCCCGGGGGTGTACTTCGTGCGCATCACCGCCGCCGGCGAGAGCCGCAGCCTGAGACTGGTCGCTCTGGATTGAGCCGCGGCTCTGGCCGGACGGAGAGATCGGCTCCGAGGCGCAGTCCCTCGCCATGAGGCGATTGGACTCGGGGCCGTCCCTGGTGCATACTGCTCGACCGACTTTTCAGGCGGTGGCTCGCCGAGGGGCCTGCCGCCGTCGTTTCGGAGGACTCCATGAAGGCGGGCATCCACCCCGAATACGGCCCGAGCCGGATCGTGTGCGTGTGCGGCAACGTCATCGAGACGCGCTCGACCGTCAAGGACTACCACGTCGAGATCTGCTCCAACTGCCATCCCTTCTTCACCGGCAAGCAGAAGCTGGTGGACAAGGCAGGCCGCGTCGAGCGCTTCCGCAGGAAGTACGGCAAGAAGGGCGAAGAGCAGCCCGCGACCGCAGGCCAGTAACGACCCACGGAGGCTCCGGGTCCCGATGCTCGCATCCGGGGTCAGGAGCTTTTCCCGTGTCCAGGGGGACTCATGCCCTTTCTCCCGGTAGGGGGTCAGGCCGTGATCGAGGGCGTCATGATGCGCTCGCCCTCGCGCATGGCGGTGGCGGTGCGGCGCTTCGACGGCTCGATCGCCATGATGGAGAAGTCGTTCACGTCGGTCTCCCGTCGCCTGCGCTGGCTCGGGCTGCCCGTGGTGCGCGGCGCGATCTCGCTCTTCGAGACGCTGTACCTGGGGATCACCGCACTCAACTTCAGTGCCGACGAGGCCGTCAAGCAGGAGGGTGAGGCGGCGCCGAGCCGCCGGACCGCCCAAAACGCGGCTCAGGCGTTGACCGCCGTCCTGGCGCTGGGCTTGGGGATCTTGCTGTTCGTGGTGCTGCCGGCCCGCCTCGCCGCTTGGCTCGGATTCCGCGGCCGCCTCGCGTTCGGGCTGGTCGACGGCTCGTTCCGACTCCTGGCCTTCGTCGGGTACCTGCTCCTGATCAGCCGATGGAAAGAGATGGCGCGGGTCCTCGGCTATCACGGGGCCGAGCACAAGGCCATCCACGCCCTCGAGCAACGCTCGCCGCTCACGCCCGAGAGCGTCCAATCGTACTCGCGGTTCCATCCGCGCTGTGGAACGTCGTTCCTGTTTCTGGTCGTGGTCGTGAGCATCGTGGCGTTCACCTTCATCGGCCCGCCGCGGCATCTCGGCGACCACCTGCTGCGAGTGGCCTGTCTGCCGCTGATCGTCGGGGTGGCGTTCGAGTTCATTCGTTTCTCCGCCAAGCACCTCGACCGCCCGCTCGTGAGAGCCCTGATCTGGCCCGGCCTCCAGTTCCAACGTCTCACGACCCGCGAGCCCGACCTCGAGATGTGCGCGGTGGCGATCGCCGCCCTCGAGCGCGTGCGGGCCGACGAGGCGGTCCTGGCCGTCGAGGCCGCCGGGGAGCGAGGCCGCGCCGAAGTCGCGTTCATCCAGTGAGTCGATGACATGTGGGAGGCCTTGAAGAAGGTCGAAGCCCGCTACCGCGAGCTCACCGAGCTCCTGTCCCGCCCCGAGGTGGCGAGCGATCCGCGCAAGCTGCGCGAGCTCTCCAAGGAACGCGCCGGAATCGAGGCGACGGTGCGGACGTTGGAGCAGTTCCGGAGCGTCCAGAAGACGGTCGCCGACGATCGGGCCGTGGTCACCTCGGGAGATCCGGAGCTGGCCGAGCTGGCCAAGGCCGAGCTGCCGGAGCTCGAGCAGCGGCTGGCCAAGCTCGACGCCGAGCTGCAGCGGTTGTTGTTGCCACGCGACCCGGACGACGACAAGAACGTCATCGTCGAGATCCGGGCCGGCACCGGTGGCGACGAGGCGTCGCTGTTCGTGGCCGACCTCTATCGCATGTACACGAAGTTCGCCGAGAGGCGGAGCTGGAAGCTGGAGGTGATGAGCAGCAGTCCGAGCGAGGTCGGGGGATTCAAGGAAATCATCTTCCTGCTCGCGGGAGCCGACGTGTACCGGCAGATGAAGTTCGAGAGCGGCGTCCACCGGGTGCAGCGCGTCCCCGAGACCGAGGCCTCGGGACGCATCCACACTTCGGCCGCCACCGTCGCCGTGCTGCCCGAGGTCGAGGACGTGGACGTGGACCTCCAGGAGAAAGACTTGCGCGTGGACGTCTACCGGGCCGGCGGCCCGGGTGGTCAGGGCGTGAACACCACGGATTCGGCGGTGCGCCTGACGCACCTTCCAACCGGGTTGGTGGTGACCTGTCAGGACGAGCGTTCGCAGATCAAGAACCGAGCGAAGGCTCTGAAGGTGCTGCGGGCCCGTCTCTACGACAGGAAGCTGCAGGAGCAGCAGGCCAAGTACGCGGCCGAGCGCCGTTCCCAGATCTCGACCGGGGACCGCAGTGCCAAGATCCGCACCTACAATTTCCCGCAGGGCCGGATCACCGACCATCGCATCCACCTCACGCTCTACCGCCTACCGGACGTGCTGGAGGGGGACCTCGAAGAGCTGTCCGATGCCCTGGGCGCCGCCGACTTGGCGGAGCGCCTGGCCGCCGTGGGCGGCGACGGCCGGCAGAACGAGTAGGCCGGTCCGCCCCGGTTCCGCTCCCGTTCGATGCCGAACTTGGACCAGGCGCTCGGATCGGCCGTGTCACGGCTCAGCGCGGCCGACGCCCCCGCGGCCGAGGCCGAAGAGTTGCTTTCGCGCCTGCTCGGCCTCGGGCGTACCGAGCTCTACCTGCAGCGAGGCCGCGAGCTGAGCGCCGAGGAGTCGCGCCGCCTCGAGGCCTGGCTCGAACGGCGTCTCGGCGGGGAGCCGCTCCAGTACATCACCGGGCGGGCTGCCTTTCGTGGGCTCGATCTGGTGGTCGATCGGAGCGTGCTGATCCCCCGACCCGAGACCGAAGGGCTGGTCGAGGCGGTGCTGGAGGTGTTACGGACGGAGCAGGCGGACTGGCCCCGGCCACGCGTGATCGATCTCGGCACCGGCTCCGGCGCCATCGCGCTGTCGATCGCGAGCGAATGGCCGACCGCGCGGGTCGTGGCCGCCGAGCTGGCGCCGGAGGCTCTGGACCTGGCGCGCGCGAACGCGGTTCGGCTGGGGATGTCGGAGCGCGTGCGGTTCGTGAGGAGCGACTGGTTCGGGGCGGTGGATCCCGACGAGAGGTTCGAAGTGGTGGTGTCCAACCCTCCGTACGTGGCGGCCGGAGAATGGGACCGGCTCGCACATCAAGTGCGGGCCTTTGAGCCGGCCCGCGCCCTGTTCTCGGGGCCGACCGGGCTCGAAGCCTTGCGCGAGATCGTGGACCTGGCGCCGGCGTACCTCGTGGCGCGCGGTCTGATGGCGCTCGAACTGGCCGAGATGCGCGCGCACCAGGTAGAGGCTTGGCTGGAAGGCGGGCGCGACTGGGAAGACGTGAAGCTGCTCGAGGACCTCGCCGGGCGGCCTCGCGTGTTGATGGCGCGGCGCCAAAGCGCTCCGGCGATCGCGCCGGCCCAGTGGGAAGAGGAGTGCTGAGCGCCCTCAAACCCCGACCCGGAGTGTCCGATAACCAAGGCCGGGGTCCGCCCGCCCGGGTGGACCGAATCGGACCCAGACCCCGGCCGCGAGGAGGCGCGATGACGACACACGAGGACAGCGAACGGGTGGAGTACGCGGCTCTCGCGAGCCGCGTCCGGGAGGCGGAGCGCCTCTCGCAGTACGGATGGCTTTCCTCGGGGCTGGCGGCGGCGGCCCTGATCGCCTGGGGGGTGATCGGTCGCAGCGCGGCGCTCATGCTGCCGGCGATCCTGGCGGTGGCGTGGGGATTCCAGGTGGCGACCAGGGCCCGCGAAGAAGCCGGGCTGATCGCGGCATATCTCGAGGAGTTCCATGAAGGCCCCGGATCCGGTCTGCAGTGGTTCTCGCAACGCAGCCGACTCCCCTCGAGCGCCGGTCGTGGAGCCGGCGACTGGGCGGCGGTCGCGCTCGCCAACCTCTCGGTCGGCCTGGCGGTGGCATTCGCCTGGGTCTTCTCTTCGGTGACGTCGCGGGGCGAGCTCATGGCCGGCCTGGCGACCGGCTGCGGTCTGGCGTTCGCGTTCTACTCGGTGTCGGAGACGGCGCGCGAGCTGCGGAGCGACCGGGGAGCCCTGTGGAGGCAGACCCGCCAGGGTCTCCAGGAGGTCGGGCGCCCGGCGCGCGTCTCGTCGTTGCGCTGAGGCCGATTCCGGCCACCCCAAGCGACGGCTTTTCGAGGCCTCGCGCGGCGGCACTCCCCACGCCGCCGCGCGGCCGGTCAATGACCGAGGTAGTGGGAGTCCTTCTCGCCGGCCCGAATCGCTGCCCGCAGGGTGTTCGCTCGCGGCGGGATCGGACAGTTGTAGTGCACCGAGAACGCGCAAGCTGGATTGTAGGCGTGGTTGAAATCCAGCACGTAGCGCCCGTCGGGTGCTCGCTCCAGATCGAGGTAGCGACCCAGCGGGTAGGTCTCCTTGCCGCTGGTCGCGTCACGGAAGAACAGTGCCAGGTCGTTTTCGCCCACGCCTGGCTCGAGCAGCCGGCTGGCCTCGAGCCGGCACCGGGCCCTGCCCACCCGGAAGTCGAACCAGCCGACCCGCACGGCGCGCCGGCGGTTGCCCCGCGTCGAGAGGATCACCACGGTGTCGGGTCGGGGATCGGGCTCGAGCCGAAGGACGAAGCGGTAGGAGAAATCCACCGGGTAGTACGCCAATCCCTTGTACTCCTTGAGCCGCGGGCTCCGCGGATCGAACACGATGATCGCGGGGAAGCGCTGGTGCGACAGGCGAAGCGTGAAGCGAGCGACGGTGACGCTGCTCGGTCCGAGCATCGCGTCGCGCAGCTCCACGTCCTTCACACGGAAGCGCGCGTTCGGATCCACGGCCTCGACATGGAACGAATCCCCGACCACGGTCACCCGCAGGTGATGCGGCTCCACCGCCGCGTCGTCGAGGCGCACGTCGCTATCGGGCGCGCGACCCACGGCGAGGGTCGTGCGATCCTCGAAATCGCGCCGTAGGATCGTGGCCAGATACGAGGTCGGCCGGTCGCGCAGCCATTCCTCGGTCTCGGCGCGATCCCGCACAACCGACCGGATCAAGGAGTCGCGCTCGGCCGCGGCGAGTACCACCGGGCCGGGGGCGCGTTCGCTCGGCCCGGTCGTTCGGTTGGCCTGAGTCGGGGTGGAGTCGGCCGTGACGATGACCAGGCACAGACACATGCAACGCTTCACCCACATGCTGCCACCCCGCGGTTGAATTCGGGCCGGGACCTGCCGATAATCCGGCTGCCCCACATCTCCAGGCCTGCCACAGCATACTATCGTGCCCGCCACGGTGGGCGGACACAGGAGAATCGTGCACATGGATGTCGGCGAAGTGTCCCAGCCGACCCTGCCATCGGATCTGTCGACGCCGATGAGCGAGGGCGCAGGCGCCGAGCTCATGGATGCCCTGGTCATACAAGGTGGACGGAAGCTGAACGGACGGGTCGAGATCAGCGGCGCCAAGAACGCGGCGCTGCCGGTCATGGCGGCGACGCTGCTCACGCCCGGCGTGCATACTTTGCGCAACGTTCCGCTGCTTGCCGACACCAAGACCATGGGTCGGGTGCTCGAGCGGCTCGGCGCCCGGGTGGAGTTTCGCGGGCGGGCGTGCAAGATCGACACCTCGAACGTGCAATCGGTGGAAGCGCCCTACGACCTGGTGCGCACCATGCGGGCCAGCATCTACGTGCTGGGACCCCTGCTCGCTCGATTCGGAGCGGCGCGCGTCTCGTTGCCCGGCGGATGCGCCTGGGGACCGCGGCCCGTGAACCTGCACTTGCAGGGCCTGAGGGCGATGAACGCCGACCTCGAGATCGAGCACGGATACATCGTCGGGCGGCAGGTGCAGCTGAAGGGTGCGCGGATCGACTTCGAGACCGTGTCGGTCGGGGCGACGGGGAACTTGCTGATGGCCGCGGTGCTGGCGGAGGGCAGCACGCTGCTGACCAACGTGGCGCTCGAGCCCGACATCACCGCGCTCGCCGAGGTTCTGGTCCAGTGCGGCGCCCGGATCCAGGGCATCGGCACCCGGCAGCTCGCGATCGACGGCGTGAAGAGCCTCAAGCCGATCGACACGACGATCATTCCCGATCGCATCGAGGGCGCCACCTTCCTGGCCGCCGCGGCGATCACCGGTGGCACGATCACGCTCGAGCGGTGCGAGGCCGGCCACGTGGCCGCGGCGATCCAGAAGCTCGAGGAGGCGGGCTGCACCATCCTGCCCGGCAGTCGGGAGATCTCGGTCTCCGGGCCACCGCGCCCACGGGCGGTGGAGGTGACGACCGCACCGTTCCCCGGGTTTCCCACCGACATGCAAGCGCAAGTGATGGCGCTGCTCTCGATCGCCAACGGGACCAGCGCGGTGACCGACACCGTGTACCTCGATCGGTTCACCCACGTCCCCGAACTCCAGCGCTTGGGCGCCGATATCAAGCTCGAGCACAATCAAGCGGTGATCCGGGGCGTGGAGAAGCTCGACGGCGCCCCGGTGATGGCCACCGACATCCGGGCCAGCGCCGCCCTGGTGTTGGCCGCGCTGGTCGCCGAGGGCGAGACCCGAATCTCGCGCATCTACCACCTGGATCGCGGCTACGAGGGCCTCGACGAGAAGCTGCGGAAGCTCGGGGCCGACATCCAGCGCGTGAAGCAGTAGCCCCCACGGGGCCGGGCGGCGGGGTCGAGTCGCCGAGGCGCGGCCCGCTGGTCTCCGATACAATGGCGAGCCCATGGGCATCCCCGACTCCGGATCCCCGGCGCCCATCGCCACTCCCGCCCGCCGCGCGGTGATCGGCACGGCCGGTCACATCGACCACGGCAAGACCGCCCTGGTGAGGCGCCTCACCGGCGTCGACACCGACCGCCTGCCCGAGGAGAAGGCGCGGGGGATCTCGATCGACCTCGGGTTCGCCCGCCTGGTTACCCCCGCCGGGATCCAGGTCGGAATCGTGGACGTTCCCGGGCACGAGCGATTCGTGAAGAACATGCTCGCCGGGGTCGGCGGGATCGACCTGGTGCTGCTCGTGATCGCGGCCGACGAAGGCGTGATGCCCCAAACCCGGGAGCACGTGGCGATCGTCCGCCTGCTGGGAGTGGCGCGTGGCATCGTCGTGCTCACCAAGCAGGACCTGGTGGAGCGCGACTGGATGGAGCTGGTGCGGCGCGACGTACGCGCCCTGCTCGCCCCGACCGCCCTCGCCGACTCGCCGCTCGTCGAGTTCTCCGCCGTGACCGGCGCCGGCGAGCCGGAGCTGCTCGCCGCCATCGACCGTCAGCTCGTCGGGCTCGAAACCCGGGACACCGGCGAGCGCGTGCGGCTTCCAATCGACCGGGTGTTCACCGTCGAGGGGTTCGGCACGGTGGTGACGGGCACCTTGTGGCGCGGACGGATCCGGGGCGGCGACCATCTCGAGATCCTGCCCGTGGGCCATCCGGTGCGGGTGCGGCGGGTGCAGGTCCACGGCAGCACGGTCGAGGAGGCCGGTGCTGGCCAGCGCACCGCGGTCGCCCTGCATGGCGTCGCCACGGAGCAAGTCGAGCGCGGCGATTGGTTGGTGGCTACGGGGTCGCTCCGTGCCTCGTCGATCCTGGACGTTCGTTTCGAGCTCTTGCACGACGCCCCGCATCCATGGAAGTCGGACACGCGCGTTCGCTTCCACCTCGGGGCAGGCGAGCAGATCGGCCGTCTCGTGCTGCTCGAGCGGTCGGGACTCGAGGCGGGCTCGAGCGCGCTCGCCCAGGTGCGGCTGGAGAAGCCGACGGTGGCCTCGCGCGGCGACCGCTTCGTGATCCGATCCTACTCGCCGTCACGGACCGTCGGCGGTGGGGTCGTGATCGAGCCGGTCGCCGCCAAGCGCCGCCGCCGCGCGGCGCAGCTCGCCGAACTGGCGCTGGACGAGAGCGGATCGCCGGAGAGCCGGCTGTTGCAGCGGCTCGGGCGCGAGGCACGGCCGCTTTCGACCGCGGCTCTCTCGCAGGGGATCGGAGAGGACCCGGCCGCCGTGGCGGTCTCCTTGGCGACGTTGCAGGCGGGCGGATGGGTGGTCGCCCCGGTCCAAGGCCGGTGGCTTCTGGCCGCGGTCTGGGAGAGTGCGCTCGAGCGGATCCAGCGGGAGGTCGACGACTACGCGGTGCGGCATCCGGCCCGCTTCGGGATCCCTAAGGGCGAGCTCAAGAGCACGCTCAAAGCCGAGCTCGACGGTCCCCTGTTCGACCCGGCCTTCGAGGCAATCGTGGCGCGAGGAGCGGTGGAGCTCCGCGGCGAGCGAGTAAGGCCCGCGGCGCGGCCCTGGGAACCGCCTGCGGAAGTGGTGGCGGCGCTCGAACGCGTGGCGGGCGAACTCGAGGCCGCGGGGCTGGCGGTGCCCGAGGTGGCGACGTGGCAGGCCGCGTTGCCGGGACTGGGGCCCGAGGTGCTGTCGCTGGGGTACTTCCTCGGGCGGCTGGTGCGCGTCAGCCAGGAGTTGAGCTACACGGCGCGGCAACTCGACGGGCTCCGTGCCCGGCTCGCCGCGCACTTCGCCCGCAGCCTCACGCTCAGCGTGGCCGAGTTCAAGCAGCTGGCGGGCGTGAGCCGCAAGTACGCCGTACCATTGCTCGAGCACTGCGACCGCGTGGGCTGGACCGCTCGCGCGGGGGACGACCGGAGGGCGGGGGGGAAGCTGGGGGCTTGAGCCTGTAGCGACGCGTGTGAAACGACCCGTGACGCCGCTCTCACCCGAGGCCAATCCAGAGCTGCAGCGGTGCGACAGTTGCCCGCCCTCTGAAGATCTGCCCATGAACTTCCGCATCGCCGACGGGGTCAGGGAGCGCTCCCCGATCGCGGCTGGCGCTATTACACGGCCGCGTCCCGCTCCAACGCCTGGCGCGGCGGCTCCGCGGGCCTTACCATGACCGTTTTCTCGTGCGTGCACAGGGCCAAGCCGGGCGGGCCCTTCCTCGGCTTTCGTACGTGCTTCTTGCGCGTGACGATCACCGGCACCTGGCCGGCGGTGCGGGCCTGGGAGTAGAAAGCCGCCCACCCCGCGACCTCCGCGATAGTCCGTTTCGACGGCTCGCTCTTGCCCTTGCCCCGCCGCAGCACCACGTGCGATCCGGCCGCCCCGTGCACGTGGAACCAGTAGTCCTCGGGACGCGCCAAGTGGTGCGTGAGGTAGTCGTTGCCCTCGTTGGTGCGCCCGACCAGCACGTGCCACCCTTCCCGGGTCCGAAGACGCCGCGGCTGCAGGCGCGCCGACGGGGCGCGCTCCAGTGAGCCGGCCCGCGGCGAGCCGAGGTTCGGCACCGGCGCGCGCCGCACGCCGCGCAGACCCGGAGGCAACTTCGCCAGCGCCCCTTCGAGGTCTTGGTCGAGCACCAGGTCGTCGGTCCGCGCGCTGTCGCTGGCGCCCTCTTCCAAGGTCGCCAGGCGGGCGAGCAGCACCCCCAATGCGTGCGCCTCGGCTTCGGCCGCCGAGAGCCGCGGCGGAATCTGCTTGAGCCCGCGCTGGCCCTTGGCGGCGCGCTTGAAGTAGCGGGCCGCGTTTGCCTGCGGCGCGACGTCGGGGTCGAGATCGATGAGCAGATGATTCCCGGGGTCCGCCGGGTCGGGAAGCGTCACCTGGCGGGCTCGCGCCGGCACCTGGTGCAGGTAGGCGAGCAGCGCCTCGCCGTAGCGACGCCACTCTTCGGCCCGTCCGGCCTCCGCCAGGTCGCCGCGCAGGGCCTCGACCCTGCGGGCGAGCCGGGCATGGTAGCGCCGCAGCACGCGGGCGATCCCGGCGCGGCGCTCGGGCCCGGAAGCACGCTCGACCATGTCGCGGCCACGCTAGATGGCTTTCCCGGATTCTGCAACGAGGGCCGACCGACAAGGGCGTTTCGGGGCGAGGACCGACCCAGGACGTCCTCGGGCGGTCTCGGCGGCCGGGGTTGACGCTCGAGCCCCGGCGGGGCAGGCTTTCCGGCATGTCGATGCTCTCCTGTCGCCACTGCGGCGGGCCGGTCTCGATCGGCGAGCCGATCGGTCGAGAGGCGGCGTGCGATTCCTGCGGCCGGGACCTGCACGCCTGCGTGCAGTGCCGCCACTACGACCCGCGCTACAACAACTCGTGCCGCGAGACCATGGCCGATCCGGTCGAGGACAAGGTTCGCCGGAACTTCTGCGAGTACTTCTCGTTCAACCGCGAGCCCTTTCTGGCCAACCGGGGGGACCGGTCGGCGGACGCGCGGGCGAAGCTGGAGGGGCTCTTCAAGAAGCCGTCCCGATAGGGGCGCCGGCGCAAGCCACACCGCCGCAAGCCACAGCGTTCGGAGCGGCGGGGTTCCTCGGTCAAGCGAACCGCTGGCGCAGGGCTGCCAAGCCCCTGCCCCGCATTCCCCAGGGCGTGGTGGATAAGAGGTGGGTAACTCCCCCCCGCTGGCTAGAGGGCGCCGGTCCCCCAACCGTCGCAAGCCCGTCGGTCGCTTTGACCTCGGGCACGCCGTGACCTACTTTGGGCGGTCTCGACAGGAGGGCGGTGGATGATCCGCAGCATGACCGGCTACGGCTCGGCCGAGTTGGAACGCAATGGACAGCGACTGGCCGCCGAGATTCGCTCGGTCAATCATCGGTTCTGCGAGGTCTCGATCCGGGCCCCCAGGCTGGTGAGCCTGTTCGAGGACCGCATCCGGCAGCGGATCCAGGATCGGTTCTCGAGGGGCAAGATCAACTTGTCGATCACCTGGAGCGGTGCCGGGGAGAGCGGCGAAGTGCTCAAGGTGAACGAGGTCGTCGCGGACCGCTACGCGCAGCTCCTCGAGCAGCTTCGCGATCGCTACCACCTCGACGGCAGGCTCGACGTGCGCACCTTGGCCGCTCTCCCCGACGTGTTCTCGTGGGAGCACACGTCGCTCTCCGACGACGAGACCTGGGGTCTGCTCGAAACCCTGATCGACCGCGCGTCCGCCAGCCTGGACCAGATGAAGCACCGCGAGGGCAAGGCGCTGGCCGCCGACCTGGAGCACCGGCTGAAGATCCTGCGGGAGCACCTGGACATCGTCGCTGGGCGCGCCCCGTTGCGACCGCAGGAGGCCAAGGAGCGACTGCTGTCCCGCCTCCAGCCCCTCCTGGGCGAAGTGGAGCTGGACCCGATACGGGTCGCCCAGGAGGTGGCGCTCCTGGCCGACCGTCTGGATTGCACCGAGGAGTGCGTCCGGCTGTCGGCGCACATCGAACAGTTCCGCTCGCTGATCGAAGGGGCTGAAATGGCCGGACGCAAACTTAACTTCCTGCTCCAGGAGATGAACCGCGAGGCGAACACCATTGGCTCGAAGGCCAACGACGTCGAGATCGCCCGAGCGGTGATCGTCATCAAGGAAGAGCTCGAGCGACTGCGAGAACAAGTGCAGAACGTGGAGTGAACATGCGGGCGACGGGATCGACCGCGGGGTCCGATCGGTGACGACGCCATTTCGGTTCGCGCCGTCCGGGTTCCTGCTCGTGATCTCTGGCCCTTCGGGCGTCGGCAAGGGCACGCTGGTCGAGCGTCTGGTCAAGGCCCGGGCGGAGTGCCGGTTCTCGATCTCGGCCACGACGCGCCCCCGACGCGCGAACGAGGCGGATGGCGTACAGTACGAGTTCGTGAGCCGGGAGGAGTTCGACCGGCGCCGCGCCGCCGGGTGGTTCCTGGAGTGGGCGGAGGTGCACGGTCACCTCTACGGGACGCCGCAACGATTCGTGGACGAGGCGATCGCCAAGGGCCACGTCGTGGTGCTGGACGTGGACGTCCAAGGCGGGGCGAGCGTCAGACGGCTGATGCCCCAGGCGGTGTCGGTGTTCGTCTATCCGCCTTCGATCGAGTCGCTGCATCAGCGTCTGCTGGCGCGCGACACGGACCGACCCGAAGCGGTGGAACGCCGGCTCAAGGATGCCCCCGGCGAGCTGGCGCAGTACCGCGAGTACGATTATCTGGTTCTCAACGACGATCTCGACCAGGCGGTGGCCCGGCTGGTCGCGATCGTGGACGCCGAGCGCGCGCGCGTGCGCAGGCTGGTTCCTCGACCGCTCCGGGCCCTGGACCCGCAAGGAGGAGTTCGAACCGCATGACCAAGCTGGCCTCGCTGAACCCGCCCCCCGGGATGAACAAGTACGAGCTGGCGATCGTGGCCGCCCGCGAGGCGCGGCGCCTCAACGAGTGGTCGAAACGCACCGGGGAGACGGTCCCTGGCAAGGTGACGGCCGTGGCCCTCGAGCGCACGCTGCACGGGGAGGTTCCCTACTCCTACGACGATCCCGTCCAATAAGGGTCGCGCAATGCTCGGCGGGCGCACGGTGGTGGTGGGCGTCTCAGGAGGCATCGCCGCCTACAAGACGTGCGAGCTGGTGCGCTGGCTCAAGCAGGAAGGGGCTGCGGTGATCGTCGTGATGACGCCGGCGGCGACCCGGTTCGTGACGCCGCTCACCTTCCAGGTCCTTTCGGGCAACCCGGTGGTGCACGACCTGTGGGGAGATCAGCGGCCCGCCTTCGAGCTGCCGCCGTCTTCCGCCCGCAAGCTGGGCGGCAAGGTGGAGCACGTGGACGTGGCCGAGGTCGCCGACTGCGTCGTGATGGCCCCCGCGACAGCCGACCTGATGGCGCGGCTCGTGCATGGGGAAGCTCCGGACGCGCTCACCGCGGTGGCGCTCGCGACTCGATCGCCCCTGGTGATCTGCCCCGCCATGGACCTCGAGATGTGGCAGCAAGCCTCGACCCGGGCGAACGTTGCGGCCCTGCGAGCTCGTGGCGCCATCCTGGTGGAGCCCGAACCGGGCCCGCTGGCCTCGGGCCTCTCGGGCCCAGGGCGGCTCGCCGCCCTGGAGCGGATCGCCGAGGCGGTGGTGCGAGCCACTCGGCGCCGGGCCACCTTCGCGGGGCTCCGCGTGCTGGTGGGAACCGGGCGGACCGAGGAGCCCTTGGACCCGGTACGCGTGCTCACCAACCGCTCGAGCGGCCGGATGGGATTCGCCCTCGCCGAGGCGGCGAGGGACCGCGGAGCCGAGGTCACGGTGGTCGCGGGAGCGACCAGCGTCGAGCCGCCCCACGGCGTGAAGATGGTGCCGGTCGCCACCGCCGAGCAGATGATGAAGGCCATGCTGCGGGAGGCCCGGAGCGCCGATGTGGTGCTGATGGCCGCGGCGGTGGCGGACCACCGCCCGGCGCGGGAGTCGAGCCAAAAGGTCAAGCGCTCGGCGGGAAACCTGGTCCTGGAGCTGGTCCCCAATCCGGACATCCTGGCCGCAGTGAGTGCGCGTCGCCGGCCGGGACAGGTGCTGGTCGGCTTCGCCCTCGAGACCTCGGAGGGGCTCAAGCGCGCTCGTCGCAAGCTGGCCGAGAAGGGACTCGACCTGGTGATACTCAACGCGCCCAAAGACGCTCTGGGACGCGACACGAACCGCGTTACCCTGGTCGAGCGCGGGGGGCGCCGGAGCCTCCCCACGCTCTCCAAACGGGAGGTCGCGGAGCACGTCCTCGATCGGGTGGACGAGCTCAGGAGGGCCGGGAGGAGCCGCCGACGGCGGGTCGAGCCCCGCACGGGAGTCCGGCCATGACCGAACGGGATCGGGCCACGGAGGCGGCGAGCATCGTTCATGCCCTGATACGCTTCCTGGAACGCGAGCGGGCGGCGGATGGTGGGGAGTGGGTGCTGGGCAGCGCGCGAAACGGCGAGCGGGCGTCGCGGGCCCCCCGCTTCGTTCCCGCGTCAACCTCCGCCTCGAGCGCGGAGATCGTGGCGGGCTCGGCGCGCAACCTAGCCGGGCGGGAACGGGCGGCGGCTATGGGCTCCGGGGCCTTGGCATCCGAGATGGATCTCTTCGGCGAACCGGCGCCGGCGAAGGTCGGCTCGCGGACCACGGCTTCGGGCCACGAGCCCCCGGCACCGACCTTCCTCAATCCCGGCGGGCTCGCGGCGCGGGCCGCGATCGTTTCCGACGGCCTCCCGGTGCTGGAGGAGATCGCCGCCGAGGCCCGCGCCTGTCGCAAGTGCGGGCTGTGCGAGAGCCGCACCCAGGCCGTCCCCGGCGTGGGCTCGGGGCAGAGCGGGATCGTCTTCGTGGGCGAGGCGCCGGGGGCGGACGAGGACGCGCAGGGCGAGCCGTTCGTCGGCCGCGCCGGCCAGTTGCTCACGCGGATCATCCAGGCGATGGACGACGCGCGGTTGCTCCCCGGGATCCCCCTCACGCGCGACACGGTGTACATCTGCAACGTGCTCAAGTGCCGGCCGCCGGAAAACCGCAACCCGCTCCCGCACGAGATCGAGACCTGCTCTCCCTATTTGCTCCGTCAACTCGAGGCCTTGCGGCCGCGCGTCATCTGCTGCCTTGGCAAGTTCGCTGCCGAGCTGCTGGTCGGGGTCAAGGGTACGATCGGCGGACTGCGCGGCAAGGTCTACCGGTACCGTGGCGCCAAGCTGATCGTGACGTACCACCCGGCGGCGTGCCTGCGCAACCCGGCCTACAAGAAGCCGGTGTGGGAGGACATGCAGCTGCTCGCCCGCGAGTATCGAACCGACTAGCCGGGCCGATTGGGCCCAGCGAGGACACGATGACGGACACCTGGCCAGGCGCGGCGGGCGAGACCACCTACCGGTCCCCCATCCCACCGCAGGACGTGGACGCCGAGCGCTCGGTGTTGGCCGCCATGATGCTCGGCGCCGAGGCGGTGGGACGAGCCCTGGAGCAGATCGATTCGCCGATCTTCTATCGCACTGCCCATCAGAGAATCTTCGACGCCATCGTCGCGATCTACAACCGCAGCGAGAAGGCCGACCTGATCACGGTCTCCGAGGAGCTTCGCAAGCGCAACGACCTGGAGGCGGTGGGGGGACGCAGCGCAATCGCGCACATCCTCGAGTCGGCGACCACCAGCGCCAACCTCGAAGAACACATCCGTATCGTCCACGCCAAGGCGGTGCTGCGCGCCCTGATCGAGGCCTCGACCAAGATCCAGCAGGAGTCTTTCGCGGCTAGCGACGAGGTCAACAACATCCTCGACCGGGCCGAGCAGCGGATCTTCGCGATCACCGACGCCCGTGTCCGCCAGGGCTTCGTGCCGCTCAAGGAGCTGCTCAAGTCGGCCTTCGAGCACATCCAGAAGCTCTACGAGCGCAAGGCGCTGGTCACGGGCGTGCCGTCGGGGTACGAGGACTTGGATCGCCTCACCGCCGGTTTCCAGCCGGGCGACCTCATCATCATCGCCGGCCGCCCCTCGATGGGAAAGTCCAGCCTGGCGGTCAACATCGTGGAGAACGCCGCGATCCCCCGGGAACCCGGCCGCCCGCCGGTGCCGGCCGCGATCTTCTCGCTGGAGATGAGCAAAGAGCAGCTGGTGCTGCGCCTGCTCTGCTCCCAGAGCGAGGTGGCGCTCCACAAAGTGCGCAACGGGTTCCTGAGCCACGAGGACTGGCCGCGTCTTACGACCGGCGCGGGGCTTCTCACCCAAGCCCCGATCATGATCGACGATTCGGCTTCGCCGACCGTGCTCGAGCTGCGCGCCAAGTGCCGGAGGCTCAAGGCCGAGGGTCGGCTGGGGCTGGTGGTCATCGACTACCTGCAGCTCATCCGCAGCGGCTCGAAGGTCGAAAACCGGGTACAGGAGATCTCGCAGATCACCCGCAACTTGAAGGCGCTCGCCAAGGAGCTCGACGTGCCGATCATCGCCCTGTCCCAGCTCTCGCGCGCGGTGGAGCAGCGGGGCACCGACCGCCGGCCCCAGCTTTCGGATCTGCGAGACTCGGGATCGGTCGAGCAGGACGCCGACGTGGTGATGTTCGTGTTCCGCGAGGAGTACTACAAGCCCGACGACCCGGCGCTGCGAGGCAAGGCGACGGTGATCCTGGCCAAGCAGCGCAACGGGCCCACGGCGGACGTCCATCTGACCTTCCTGCGCGAGTTCACCAAGTTCGTGCTCTACAGCCCCCTGATGCCCGGCGAGACGGAGCCCGCCTTCTGAATGGCTTCCACGTAGCCCATGCAGGAAGACCTGGCGCTGCGCGGCGCCCGCTACATCCGGCGCCGCACCTTCGACTGGATCGCCGAGGTCGGGCGAGTCGCCATGCTCCTCGGCGACGTGTTCCGCTTCGGGATGCCCGGGCTGCGCTCGTTCGGCCTGGTGGTGCAGCAGATGAGCTCGATCGGCGTCGGCTCGCTGTGGCTGGTGTTCGTGGTCAGTCTGTTCACCGGGGCGGTGGCCGCGGTGCAGGCCGCCTACCAGTTCTCGACCGTGGTTCCGCTCAAGTACCTGGGCGCGGTGATCCTGCGCTCGGTGATCATCGAGCTCGGCCCGGTTCTCACCGCGCTGGTGGTCGGCGGGCGCGTCGGGGCCTCGATCGCGGCCGAGCTCGGCACGATGAAGGTGACCGAGCAGATCGACGCCCTGCGGGCCATGGCGATCAACCCGGTGCGCTACCTGGTCGTACCCCGGGTGGTGGCGGCGATCGTCATGCTGCCGGTGGTCACGGTGTTCGCCAACGCGATCGCGATCTTCGGCGGCTACGTCGTCGCGGTCACCAGCATCGGCGTGAGCACCCACACCTACGTCCTGGGCCTCAAGCAGTTCTTCTACCTGAAGGACCTCTACTCGGGACTCCTCAAGGCGGTGTTCTTCGGCGGCATCATCGGCACCATGGGCTGCTATTACGGCTTCGCCACCGAAGGCGGGGCCGAGGGTGTCGGGCACGCCACCACCCGCGCCGTGGTGGCCTCTTGTGTGCTGGTCCTGATCAGCGACTACGTGCTGGCCAACGTCCTCTTCCGGTTCATCTTCGCCTCATGATCCGGATCCGTGGCCTCAAGAAACGCCTGGGAAGCAAGCAGGTACTGGACGGCGTGGATCTCGAGATCCGCACCGGGGAGAGCGTGGTGGTCATGGGGCGCAGCGGGACCGGCAAGAGTGTCCTGCTCAAGCACGTCATCGGGCTGATGGCGCCCGACGAGGGCTCGATCGAAGTGGATGGCCAGGAGATCGTCGGCATCAAGGAGACCGAGCTCAACCAGGTGCGCAAGCGTTTCGGCATGCTGTTCCAGGGGGCGGCGCTGTTCGATTCGCTCACGGTCGGAGAGAACGTGGGTTTGGCGCTCCGCGAGCACCTGCGCCTGCCCGAGGACCGGATCCGGGCCCGCGTCGCCGAGCGGCTCTCGTGGGTGGGCCTGAGCGGCGTGGAGGACATGAAGCCGGCTTCGCTCTCGGGGGGGATGCGCAAGCGCGTCGGCCTGGCACGCGCGATCGCCATGGACCCGCAGTTCATCCTGTACGATGAGCCCACCACCGGGCTCGACCCGATCATGGCGGACGTGATCGATCAGTTGATCCGTAGCCTGCAGCGGAAGCTCGGCGTGACCACGGTGGTGGTCACGCACGACATGGTGAGTGCCTACAAGCTGGCGGACCGGCTGGCGATGCTCCACGACGGCCAGATGGTGTTCGTCGGCACGCCCGAGGAGACGCGCGGCACCCCGAACCCGCTGGTCCGGCAGTTCGTCGAGGGCTCCAGCCAGGGCCCGATCGCGGTGTAGCGGAGAGGTATGGCGGTGAGTCGCAGGACCGAAATCGAGGTCGGGATGACGGTGCTGGTCGCGCTCGGCATCCTGCTGTGGGGCGTCACCTGGCTCAAAGAGTTCTCGCTCGAGCGCCGGGTGCGGGTGTGGCACGTGACCTTCCCGCAAACCGGCGGGCTCGGGGCGAGCGACGAGGTGCAGGTCAACGGCATCCGCAAGGGCACGGTGCGGGCCATGCAGTTGTGGGGCGACCACGTGATCGTGGAGCTGGGGGTGGCGAGCGAGGTGGAGCTGACGCGCGATTCGCGCGTCGCGATCCGCAACGTCGGGCTGATGGGGGAGAAGGTGATCGCGATCGATCTCAAGACCACGGGCGGAGCCTATGCCCCGGGCGACACCATCGCGGGAATCTACGAGAAGGGCGTGCCCGAGGTCATGGCCGACCTCGGCGGGTCGATCGAGGCGATCTCCACCATCACC
>DASXTP010000170.1:0-29713 GCA_036505355.1 Candidatus Eiseniibacteriota bacterium
TCCATTGCTCGTTGATGAACGTCTCGTCCCCCGGCGTCACCGCCTCGCCTTCGAGGTCGCCGTCCGCCACCACCTCGCGCAGCGGCTCAACCCACTGCACCACCTGATCCTCGGCCCCGTTGTCGATGGTCTTGCCGCGGATCGCGTCCTTCAGGAAGTTCGGCGCGCTCGAGCGGGCGATCGCCAGGCCGCTGCGCGCATGACTGAACTCCACCGTTCCCCCGGCGGCGATCACCGCCTGGTCCTGCGCCGGCCCCCAGCTCGGCGCCATCAGCACGTACTTCTTCTCCTGCGCCCACCCCAGCGACGCAGTTACGACTCCGAGCAGTAGGATCAGGGAGACAAGAAACGACCTTCTCCTCATGGCGCATCCTCCCGTATTTGGCGTGGAACTGCTGTACCGGGGAAGCCGGGACCAGCTTGCGCCCAGAGTCACGGAAGGGGAAAGCTGACGGCCGCCTAGTGATCTCGAAGAGGCCTGGAGCTTACGCTCCCTTCGGTCGTGGAACCAAGCGTGTTCTTCTCGGGACGAGGGATTTGGGCTGCCTTCGGCAACGATCCCTGCTCATGGGTTCACTGATTCGAGCTGAGAATCACGGCCAGTTTTACCTGGATCGAACCCTGGGAGCTTGCCGGCGATCGCCTGACGGAGTCGAATCGGATTGCGTTGGTGGTGCCTGGGATGAGTCGGTGCAGACCGACGCGAGGAGGGCCCGTAGGGCATGCGGTCACCCCACAAAAAGCATTCCGGAGGCCTCGCAATTCTGGCAAGATCTCTGCGGATTGGCACGTGGACTCCCGCCACGCCTGGCAATCCCTGGCTCGGAGGGTTCCCCGGCGCCCCCTCCGCCTGGATCTCGTCCTCGCCATTGCATCCCAGCGTGAGATCGGACGATCAGGACGCAGCTCGCTCGGGGCCGAAGCCCCTCGATCTTTCAGGGCCACGTTGGCCTGGTCACCGACTGGGCCGGACTCTGGCGGTGGTCACCTGCGGACTGCTCATCGGCCACGGATCGTCGCTCGGCCAGACCATCAACCAGGGCCTGTACGTCACCAACGGATCCGTTTTGGCTTCGGCACTCTCGGGGAGCACGCTCTACGTCGGCGGGAGCTTCACGCGGGTCGGCGCAGCATCGGGCTGCGCGGTCCCGACCGACGCCACGACCGGCACTCCCGCCGCGTCGTTCCCCAAAGTGCTGGGAGTCGTCCAGGCGGTGGTCCCGGACGGTGCCGGAGGTTGGTACCTCGGCGGTGATTTCACGGGGGTGGGCGGCGCGGCGAGGTCGCGCATCGCGCGCGTCCTCGCCGACGGCACCGTGTCCCCGTGGAATCCGAACGCGAACGGCAAGGTGCTCGCTCTGGCCGTGAGCGGAACAACGGTTTATGCGGCGGGAGAGTTCACGAACATCGGGGGAGCGGCGAGGAACCGCATTGCGGCTCTGGATCCCGGCGGGGTCGCCACGCCATGGGATCCCAACGCCAACAATTCGGTGCTCGCGCTGGCGATCGATGGGACGACCGTCTATGCGGCCGGGAAGTTCACCGCCATTGGAGGGCAGGCGAGGAGCTACGTCGCGGCCCTGGACGCAACGGGGAGCGCCACCGCCTGGAACCCCAGCGCAGGCAGCTTCGTCAATGCTTTGGCGGTGGACGGATCGACGGTCTACGCGGGCGGTTCCTTCTTTGGCATCGGGACACCATCAAAATCGAGGAGCCACATCGCGGCCTTGGACGCCGCGGCCGACACGGCGTTCGACTGGGACCCCAATGCCGACAACACGGTAAACGCCTTGGCCGTGAACGGAACCACGGTGTACGCGGGCGGACTTTTCACCGCCTTCGGCCCGACGATGTCGGATCTCCGCAGCCACATCGCCGCCATCGACGCCACCACCGGCAGCCCGACCGCGTGGAACCCCGACGCGGACGGCGTCGTGAATGCGTTGGCGGTGAGCGGCACATCGGTCTACGCGGGAGGGAACTTCCTCAACATCGGCGGCCAGGCGAGGAGCCTGGTCGCGGCCTTGGACGCGACCACGGGCAATGCCACCGCATGGAATTCGAACCTGGCCGGGCCGGTGACGGGAGGGGTGGTAAACGCCGTGGCGATGAGCGGGACCACCGTCTATGTGGGTGGAAACCTGACCCTGATCGGCGGTCAGCCGAGAAACAACCTCGCGGCCATCGATCTGTCCACCGGGATGGCCACCACCTGGGATCCCAATGCCGGGAACGGCTCGGTGAGCGCCTTGGCGTTGAGCGGGACCACGGTGTACGCGGGCGGGGCGTTCACCAGCATCAAGGGACAGACCCGCAACCACCTCGCCGCCATGGACGTGGCGGGGAACCCGACCGTTTGGAATCCCGATGCCGACGGCTCGGTCAACGCCATCGTGGCGAGCGGCGCCACGGTCTACGTGGGGGGAAGCTTCACGCACATCGGTGGGCCGACGCGTAACCACATCGCGGCCGTCAACAACACGAACGGCAACCCCACGAGCTGGAATCCCAATGCCGACCAGTCCGTGCTGACCTTGGCAGCGGGCGCGACCACGATCTACGCGGGGGGGAGCTTCTCCACCATCGGCGGTCAAACGCGGAGGAGCCTTGCGGCGCTGGACGCCAACGGGAACGCGACCACATGGAATCCCAACGCCAACTCGAGCAGCGTGCTGTTCTCGCTGGCGGTGAGCGGCTCCAACGTGTACGCGGGCGGAAGCTTCACGACCATCGGGGGACAGACCCGGAACCGGATCGCCGCCCTGGACGTGACGAGCGGCAGCGCCACCGCCTGGAACCCCAACGCCAACAGCGGCGCGGTGACGTCCCTGGCGGCAGCCGCGACCGCCGTCTATGCCGGGGGCAGCCTCTTCAGCAGCATCGGCGGCCAGTCCAGGAACCACATCGCCGCGCTGGACCTGGCCGCCGGGGGGGCCCTGCCTTGGGACCCCAATGCGAACGACACGGTCTGGATGCTGCTTCCGACCGGGACCACCGTGTATGCGGGCGGAGCCTTCACGGGCATCGGCAACCTAGGCCAAGGGTACCTGGCCGGAATCACGGACGCGACGGTGGGGGTGCCCGCTGTCGGGGAGGGCCCTAGGATCGCGCGGTTGGAGCAGAACCGACCGAATCCGTTCGAAGGCTCGAGCACCATCCGCTTCACCCTCGGGAGCGCGGAGGTGGTGAATCTCCAGGTGTTCGATGCCCAGGGTCGGGAGTCGGCGACCTTGATCGCCAACCAGCGCCGCGTCGCCGGCCCGCACCAGGTGGTGTTCGACGGCCGCGGCCTGCCGAGCGGCGTCTACCTGGTCCGGCTGGAGGCCGGCGGTTTCACCGCGACCCGGAAGATGGTCTTGTTCCGGCGCTGAGCTTCATTTCCTCTCTCCTCTCCGTTGCTGGATAATCGCGCCCCGCGTTTCGGTAGGGGTTTGCCGAGCCAGGACGCCACGATGACCAGCCAAGACGCTCGCAACAGGCTAGAGCATTTCCGAGCGGCCCCCCGGACCGACAAGTACGATCCCATTGCCCGCGGTCGATTTCCGGTGGGGGTGCGGACGATCCAAGCCCAGGACGCGGCCCGGAACCGTGAATTCCCTTGCGAGATCTGGTATCCGGCGACCCACCATCACGCTGCGCAGGATGTCACCGCAGGGACCCAGGACGCCTTCTCGGCCCCGCTCCGCCCCGGGCCTCGGACCCAAATGGCCATCCGCGATGCCGCGCCCCAGTCCGGAACCTACCCGCTGATCCTCTTCTCGCACTCGAGCGGGTCTCATCGCCGGGGTGCCACGTTCCTTTGCACTCACTTGAGCAGCCACGGCTACGTCGTCGCGGCTCTCGATCACTCCGAGGTGGTGGCGGCAGAGCTGGCACGGAAGGATGGCGAGACCGACGAGCAACGGGCGGCCCGAGCGCAAGCGTGGATCACGAACCGCGTGCCGGATGTGTGCTTCCTTCTCGATCACCTGCTTGGCCGGACGGCGTGGGGCTCGGAGATCCGCCCGGATCCTGCGCGGATGGGAATCGTGGGGCACAGTTTCGGAGGATGGACGGCGCTGGCGTCGATCGAGGTCGAGCCGCGGATCGGCACGGTGGTGGCGCTCGCGCCGGGGGGAAGCTCGCGACCGAAGCCCGGGATTCTTCCCGCGCCGCTCGCATTCGGCTGGGGCCGTGACGTGCCGACGCTCTACCTGGTTGCCGAGAACGACACGATGACCCCCTTGGCGGGCATAGTCGAGCTGTTCGAGCGAACGCCGGCGACCAAACGAATGGTGATCTTGCGCCGCGCCGACCACGCGCACTTCGTGGACGATGTCGAGGAGGAGCACGAGACCGTGCGGACCATGCTCTTCACCGGAGAGCTGGCTTGGATTCCGAAGGAAATGCGGCCGATTGCCGAGCTGTGCTCCGGCGATCAAGCCCACCGATTCGTACGCGGGCTGACCGTGTGCCACATGGATGCAGTGCTGCGGCGGCAGCCTGAGGCGCAACGGTTCATGGACGGAGACGTCGAAGCGGAGCTGAGGGCGCGGGGCGTCGAGGGGATGGTGTATCGCCCGTGAAGTGGGCAATGTGGCCGCGTCGCCATCCATTTCTGCTATCTGCCGGCAAAAGCTCGCGCCTCGTACGCGCGATACTGCAGCGCTTCGGCGAGCCGCATTGCCGTGACCCGCTCCTCGCCCGCGAGATCTGCGATCGTCCGCGCCACGCGCAGCGCCCGGTGAACGCCGCGGGCGCTCATGCCGCCGCGGTCCACGGCATCGGCGACCAGGCGCCGCGTCGCCGCATCCAGGGCGCAGCATTCCCGGAGTGCGGCATTGGGGAGCCGGGCATTGAGGTGACCGCGCGCCTGCTGCCAGGCGCGTGCGGCGACCACGCGCTCGCGCACGATGTCGCTCGGCTCGCCGGGACGAGCCGCCAGCAGCTCGGCCGAAGTGAGCGCCGGCACCTCGACCTGGAGATCCAATCGATCCAGCACCGGTCCGCCGAGGCGCGCCGCATGCTGCGCCAGGTCGGTTGGAGTACATCGACAGCCACGCAAAGGATGCCCCAGCCAGCCACACTTGCACGGGTTGCTCGCCGCCACGAGCAGGGCACGAGCCGGAAAGCGAATCGAGCCGCTGGCCCGCGTGATCCATGCCACGCCGCTTTCGAGCGGCTCGCGGAGCGCATCCACGGCCGGCCGCGAAAAGTGGCCCAGCTCGTCCAGAAACAGCACGCCGTGGTGGGCCAGCGAGAGCTCGCCCGGTCGCGGCGGCGTGCCGCCGCCGATCAGCCCGGCGCGCGAGAGCGAGTGATGCGGACTTCGGAACGGCCGCTGGAGCATGAGGCCCATCCCCGGGGGTCGCAGCCCGGCCGCCGAATGAAGCCGCGTCACGGTCAGCGCCTCGTCCGCGGTGAGCGGCGGCAGGATGGTGGGTAGGCGGCCGGCCAGCATGGATTTGCCCGCCCCCGGGGGCCCGACGAGCAGCACGTGATGGCCGCCCGCCGCGGCGATCTCGAGCGCCCGGCGCGCCACCGCTTGGCCGCGCACGTCGGAGAGATCCTCGCCTTGCCCGCGGGCCGGGTCCGGGGGCGCCGGACCTTGCCGCTCGAGTTCGCGGCCACGCAGCCAAGCCACCGCCTCGTTCAGGCTCGCCACCGGATGCACGGCCAATCGTTCGACGAGCGCCGCCTCGGGCGCCCCGGCGGAAGCGCACAGGAGGGTCGACATCCCCGCCCGCCACAGCGCCTCGGCCAGGCCCAGCGTGCCGCGCGCCCCGCGTAGTCCGCCATCCAGGGCCAACTCACCGATCGCGGCGCCGTGGGCGAGGCGCCCAGCCGGCACCTGCTCGGTGGCGGCGAGCACCCCGAGCGCGATGGCTAGGTCGACCGAGGCCCCCTCCTTGCGGCGCCCGGCCGGTGCCAGGTTGACCGTCACCTTGCGCTCGGGGGGCTTGAAGCCTGCATTCCGGAGCGCGGGCCATACCCGGTCGCGCACCTCGCGCACCGACGGATCGGGCAGCCCGACGAGGGCGAATCCGGGCAAGCCGGGGCCCACATCCACCTCGCAGTCGACCGGAAAAGCCTCGAGTCCCCAGAGGGCCGCGGTCTTTACACGGCACAACATGGGTCCACCTCGCGGAGGGCGGGTGTGGGAATGGCCCCGGCGCGGCTCGGGAGGAGGGCAAAACAGCGCGGCTCCCGCGCCACCCGCGGGAGCCGGCATGGCGGACGCTAGTCGATGCTCCGCCGGGCGGTCAAGCGGCCGCGTCTTGTGGTCGATACCAACCGCCAAAGGAGCACTCCACCGGCTCCTGGGGCGCCGGGCCGCTGGCCGCCATCGCCGCCGACCGCCCGGCCCACCAGCGGACTTCCCGCTGGCCGTCGAGTTCGGCCTTGGGGCACGCGATGAAACTGGCGACGAGCGGAAGGACGGTCCACTGGGGGACGGTGGTTCGGAGCGGCGCCCCGGAGGGGTCTCTCAAGGACCTCTGGATCGCCGGTGCGCGCGATTGGCGGCTCTCGACCCAGGTCACGGCGTTCCTGTCGCTCGGCCTTCCCTTGTCGGTGTGCGTCCTCGGGATCGCCACTGCGTTGGTGGGCAAGCAGGCCTACAAGGCGTTCACCCGCGAGGACGGTATCGCGGAGGACCTGCAAGTGCTCTGCTGGGGACTGGCCCTGCTGCTGAGCGTGGTGGTGATGCGGCGCCTGTGGAAGTCCGGAGCCAGGGCGTTCGTGCCGATGTATCTGCTGCTCGGCCTCGGGATCGCCTTCATCCTCGGCGAAGAGCTGAGCTGGGGGCAGAGGATCTTTGGGTGGCACACGTCCGCGGCCCTCAGCGAGGTCAACCGGCAGGGAGAGACCAACCTCCACAACATCAACGGGGTCGAGGAACGGATCCGCTGGTTCCATTTCCTGGTAGGTGCCTATGGGACCCTGCTGCCGCTCCTGCTCTACCGGGCGCAACGGGGCGCCCGGTTCAACGATCCGGCCTCGCTGCTCGTCCCGCATTACACGCTGGTGCCGTATTTCTTCGCCACCCTGGCGTGGCGCGTTCAGGCGATATTGTGGGAGCCGCCCCGGCAACTCCATTTCGTGATCAACGAGTACTCCGAGGTCATGGAGCTGGTCCTCGCCATCGGCTTCCTGCTGTTCCTGCTCTTTCAAGTTCGCAAGTCCAGGACCCCCGCCGGTCGGATCCTGGGCCCGGTCACGCGCCTCGGACGATCGAGTCGTCACTGAGCGCGCGGTGCTCCGCGTGAGCCCTCACGGTTCGATCCCCATCTGCGACGCCGGAGGAAGCCGGGCGCCGTTCCGCAGCAGCACGCCGTGGATGCGGAAGTCCTCCGAGCGGCGCTGCCAGGTGGCGATGTCGTAGTCGTACTGGGCCAGCACGTTCCCGAGCCAGTAGGGGCGGCTCTCCAGCAGCCACGCGCGCTCGTAGAGGGCGCGCATCTCCACCGCCCAGGCTCGACCCTGGGCCAGCAGCCCGAGGATCGTGCGCATGTCCCCGACCGCCCGCTCTCGGTTGGTGACCTGGTTCGCCACGGCATCCTGATAGAGCTCCTGGATGCGTGTGGCCCACAGAAAGCGGTCGGCGAGGAAGTGAAGACGCCAGGCCGCGGCCTCGTACTCGTCGAGCAGATCGACGTTGCGCGTCGCGCTCCGCCGGGCCTTCCGGATCCGCTCGATGGCTTCTTCCTGGGCGGTGCGGATCGGCACCGCCACCGGGGCGAGCATCGCCAGGAGCTGGCGGTCCATGCCACCCAGCACCGGATTGAGCCAGCTCAGCTCGATCGTCACGTCGGTCGGACGCAGGCTCCCCACCAGCCCGTGGGCGCGATTGATCCGTTCGATCGCTTCCGACATCTCGGTACCGGGGTTGCGGAAGAACGCCCAGTCGAACGTCTTGCGGAATCGCTCCGGGTCGCAATCGCCCGGCTGCCACGCCGCCGCGGCGCCGTAGAGCGCCGGATACCACACCAGGCCGAACAGGGCCTCGCCGCCGTCGTTCCACGTGCAGTCGAGCTGCCCGATGGCCCCCTGCCGCTGCCCCTCGAGCGTGAAGCGGCGGATGTTGGGGATCGCCGTGTCGAGGTTCGGGAACACTCGATTCCAGTTGCTGACGCCGGGACAGACCACCACGTCGAGCTGGGCCGCACGGAACGGTGCCACGTACGCCTCGAAGCTCTCGCGGGCCTCGAAGTTCCAGCTCGCCACGATGGCGTCGCGGGGGGCCTGCGAAAGGCTCTCCGGGTGCTTCATCGCGAAGTCGCCCCAGAACATGATCCGCTTGCCCATCGAGGCCAGCAGATCGTGCAGTTTCCCGACGTACAGGAAGTAGGTCTGCGGGAGGCCCAGCTTCTCCACCATCGCCCGCGACTGTCCCTGGCCCAGGTCGGCGGGCTCGTCGCCGCCGATGTGCAGGAACGGCGCGGAGGTGAGCGGGGCCAGCTCGCGGATCAGCGACGCGACCAGGGTGTCGGTCGCCGGCAGCGCCGGCGACAGCATGTTGCCGCCCGGAACCTCGGCGAGCCCCCGAAACTTCTGCAGCGTCAGCAGGTGATCGACGTGGGCCAGGGTCTGCTGCTCGAGGACCAGCGCGACGTGGTGGCGTCGGGCATGGGCGTCGAGCTCCTTCAGCTCCGCCTCGTCGAGGGCGCCGCCCGGCGGGGCGATGAGCGGCTCGCTCCGAAACGCGAAGGAGTGCTCCATGTAGAGCCCGTACCAGTTGATCTTGTACTCGGCCGCCGTCGCGATGCGCCGCTTGAGGGACTCCAGCGTCGGCACCGGGCCGCGACTCAGGTCGTCCTGGAGGCCGCGCCAGCGCAGGGCCGGCCAGTCCTCCACGGTCGCCGCCGGGATGCCGTCCGGCTGGACCATCTGCCGCAGCGTTTGGACGCCGTAGAACAGGCCCGCAGACGTGCGCGCCCGGACCCGCACGCCCGAGGGCGTGGCATCGATCCGGTAGCCCTCGTCGCCGAGCTGGATGAGACGCGGGTCACGGGCCAGCACGATCTCCCCTTCGCCCCGGGAGACCAGCCGCACTTGAACCCCGGGGAGCGACTCCAGCTCGCCCTTCAGCAGTTCGGCCGCGAACCGATCCTCCTCATCGCCCGAAGGGGTGGCGATCGTGATCGAGCCCTTGAGCTCGAAGCGACCGCTCTGGAGTTTCACCTGGCGCGGCTCGGGAACGATCCGCAGCTCGGCGCGCGCCACGGATGCGGCGAGCACTAGGGCGCTGCAGACGAGCCGGATCGTGCCCATGCGGAAATCTCTCAGGTCCGCGAGCCGGCGGCGCGAAACGCCGGCGGATGGTGCCACGACGGCGACTCTAGCATGCCCGCCCGCCCGCGAGAGGACGCTCAACTCCTGCCGTCCCGCGGCCGATACATCCGGTGTCCTTTCACGACTCCAATCGACCAGACGCCTGAACTCGGAGTTCCCCGATGCTGCTCTCCTTCGTGTTCTTGCTTGCCCATGCCTTGCTCGCCGCCGGTACCGGCGACCTGGTGCCACCACCATCGGATCTCCAGCGGACCGCGGGGACGATCCAACCCCTCGGCGCTTCGGAGCCCCCGACCACCGAGGTTCGTCCCGGCGAACCCGCCCCGAACTTCTCCTACCAATCCTCCGAGGGACGCTGGCGCCGCCTGCGCGATCTCACCGACAAGGGCGCCGTGCTGCTGGTGTTCGCGCCTCGCGAGCACACGCTCGCCCGCCTCGAGCGCGAGCGTGAAGACCTGCTCAAGCTGGGCGTCATCACGTTGGCGGTGTTGGACGTGAGGTCCAGTGCGGCGCGTTCGCTGGTGCGGCGCCTGGATCTCGACTACATGGTGCTGGCAGATCCACGGTGCGTGCTCGCCTCGCAGTTCAACGTCGTGGATCCGATCACCCAGACCGCCGTGCCCGCGTGGTTCGTCATCGATCGACGGAACAAGGTGCGGGGGTTGCAGCGCGGAAGCCTGCCGCTGGTCGGCTACCCGGCACTGGCGGCCCAGGCCCTGGCCCTGCCGTTGCCCGGCAGCGTGATCCCGAGCGCGAAGTAGATCGACCGCGGGCGAGGGACCCCGGTGGGACCCGGGCGAAAGCCGCCGTCGCCCGAGCAGGGTCCGGCGCGGGGTGCCCGCTTATAGGTTCGTGATCGTGAACCGCACCAGCTCTGCCACCTGATCGGGCGGCAACGACTGACCCAACAGGCCCAGCCGTACCACGCCGCGCCGATCGAGGACGATGAACCCCGGCACCGTCGCGGTGTGGACGAAGTCGAACAACCCGTACAGGGCCGAGATCTCTCCGGTCGGATCCGCCAGCAGCTCGAACGGGATGCTGTCGCGCTGGGCGTACGTGCGGAGAGCTTGGGGCTGGTCTCGGCACACCCCCAGCATCACCACGCCCAGCTCGGCCAACGAGTCGCGAATCGAGCGCAGCTCCGAGAACCGCCTGCGGTCTTCCGCGAAGTTGAGGAGCACCCAATCCCCCCTCAGCTTGGAGAGCACCACGCTGCGGCCCCGCGAGCTGGTCAGCTCGAAATC
This sequence comes from Candidatus Eiseniibacteriota bacterium, assembly GCA_036505355.1. GTDB lineage: Bacteria > Eisenbacteria > RBG-16-71-46 > RBG-16-71-46 > RBG-16-71-46 > WS-8. The sequence goes on from DASXTP010000170.1 coordinate 10,521, forward strand.
GGGAGCCCGCTCGCCCACGTACACGTGGCCGATCGCCCGAAGCTGACCCACCGGCTTTTGCGCCTCGGAACGCTTGGTGCTCCGCACGGGGGTCGGCTTGCCCTCGCTTCCCTGGGCGAACGGCGAGGCCGGCGTCGCCAGCATGACGAGCAGGCACAGCGCTGCGATTCTCATCGGGGCACCTCCTGGGATGGCGGCCCGGCACGGAACCCTCCACCCGCGGGTGCGGAGACCGGTTGCCCCTCGGCAACAGCGGCTCGAACGGCCCCGAGGTTCGCGGGTGGCGTGGTGGGTGGAATCGAACAGCCGGGAGCCACCAGCCAGCGCCGGCCCCCGGTTTGTCCGTAGCCCCGGACCACCTCGGCCCGCACCGCATCCGGAGTCGCCTGCTGCAGCGCATTCTCTTGCGAGACGCCGCCCATCACCGCTCCGCCGAGCCGTGCCAACGCCTCGGCCAGCGAGGGATTGGTCGGGTCGGTCGCGTCGTAGGAGAATGCCTGGACCGGGTAGTCGGCGAGCTCGAGCAACAGGTTGCGTGACTTGCACACGTGCAGCACGTTGAACGGCGCGCCCTCCGCCGCCGCCAGCACGCGCAGATCGTAGGGCCGTGCCCATTGGCGATGCTCGTCGGGGCTCATCCAGTTCCGCGAGCCCCAGTCGGTGGTGGCGAAGAAGATCCCATCGGCCCCCGCCTCCAGCAACCGGCGGACGAAGCCCTGGTAGGTCGTGGTCACCGCTTCGAGCGCCGTCCGAACTCGCTCGGGGTGAGTGGCGAGGTGACTCTTGAGCACCTTGGGCTCGGCGACCATCTCGGCGAGCACCGCCAAAGGCGAAAAAACCGTCTGCACGAACGGGACGTTGGTGGGCAAAGACCGCTTGAGCATGCGCACGGCCTCGACCTGCTCGGCCAGGGCACCGCGGTCAGGCGTTCGCTCCGCGACCTGGGCCCAGTCTTCGGGCCCGTGGATCGGCCACTGCTCGAGCGTCGGCTTTTCTTCCCGGCGCCCCGAGTAGCGGTAGCGCACGCCCCAATCCTCGACGTGGTAGTGCTTGCGGGGGTTGAGCTTCACCCAGTCCCAGCCGTGCTGGCGTTGAAGCTCGGCCGTGGCTTCGACCAAGTCCTGAGCGGAACTCTCGCGGTCGTAGAGGTGTCCCCAGAACGAGACCGGGGGACGATCGACCGGCTCGCCTCGCAGTGCGGCCCACACCCGGTCGCGGGGTTTCACGAGAACCTCCAGCCCTGGCGCGGCGATGGGCAGTCCATTAGGAGTGTTATTCGCTTCGATTCGAGACTCTAGCCCAGGGTGCCAGGGAGGTAAAGCCCGTGGCCCGCTTGATCCCGCGCATGCCGGGGCCGTAGCGTCCGGACATGCGGCTGGTTTCGGTCCGGCCATGGCTCGGCGTGTCGGCCGTGAGCCTCCTGCCCCTGCTTGGGCCCCTCGGCGGCTGTGGTCGCTCGTCGGTCCCCGACCGGGGGCCGATGGCATTGCCGGTGAACGTCATGGCCGACACCGGGCGGGGCGAGCGGCTCCCGGTGCGACCGCCGCGCGCGACCGTGTGGCTCGCGCGCGTGGCGCCATCCCCAGCCACGACCGTCCCCTCGGCAACGCCGGCCCCTTCGGCGCCGCTGGCCGCGGAAGTGGCGCCTCCCGAGCCCGCGCCCGAGGCACCGGAGGCGGAGCTTCCCGCCCCACCCACCTTAGAAGTCGATCCAGGGCTCAAGCCCCCGCTGCTCAGGACTCCAGCGGCGCTCGAGGTCCCGGCCGGGGCACGCCGCGGCTTCGTGGAGCTGGACGTCCACGTGGACGAGGCCGGGAGGGTCTCCGGCGCCCGCTGGGCGGGCGGGAGCGCGGATTCGGCCCAGGTCGGGGCGGCTACCCGGTGTGCGCTCGCGATGGTGTTCTATCCCGCGCTGCGCGGGGGCCGACCGGTGGCGGTGTGGTGCCGCCAGCGCTTCGATTTCCGTGGCGGCCGTTAGGGCGCGTCCGAGAATGGCTCCGCCTCGACCGCGATCGGTCGCGCCCACAGCTCGCGCGTGCGGATGGTCTCGAATCCTTCCGAACGGTAGAGACGGATCGCGGAGTCGTTCTCGCCGTCCACCATGAGGCGGACCCGGGCCACGTTCTGCCGCTCGAGCCACGCCACTCCCCAACGCAGCAGGGACCGGCCAAGCCCGATGCCGCGTGCCTCCGGGGCCACACCCAGCACGTCGACTTCGGCATGGTCCGGGTGCAGGGCGTTCCGGCAGAAGCCGACGCAGGTCTCGCCGCGATAGGCGAGCAGCAATCCGTCGGCACGGAAGTGGCTCGCTCGGGTCAGCGCCCGGCAGTCCTCCACGGTCGAGAGCACCGTCAGCGGGCTCGCGGCGAAGGCGCGGTTGGAGCAATCGTTCCAGTCCTGGAGCCCCTGCTCGCTGCCGTCGAAGCTCCGGACCTCGATCGCCGGCGGCCAGCGCGGGTTGCCCAGCTCGCCGCTTAAGCGCTCCATCGACCACATGTAGCGCGAGTGTTTGAACCCATGGTGGGCCGCGAAGCCGGGGGCGCTGTCGCTGGGCAGCCAGGCGCTGAAGCGAAGCTCGCCCGGCCGTCGCTCGGCAGGTAGCGATGCGAGCCGCCGCTCGACCGCTTCGAGAAGCGCGCTGCCCAGGCGACGCCGGCGGAACGCGGATGCCACGCCGATCCGGGCCATCGCCCAGGTGCCGCGCTTCGATGGCATGACCAGCAGGACGCAGAAGCCGGCCGGCCGGCCATCTGCACGGGCAATCCAGGCGCCGCTGCGGTCGCCGAAGGGATGGCGCGTCGGGTCGTCCAGTTCACCTCTCTGGACCAGCCACTCGAACTCGAGCAGCAGCGATGGATCGGTGAGCAACGCGCGCAGGTCGTGGCGCCGCTCGTCGGTGTAACGCTCGATCGAGAATGGCACGGCCCGACGCTAGAGAGCGTGGGATGCCGCGTCAAGGCGAGGGGCTCGGCCCCAGCCGATCACGCTTCAGTGCAGGCCCAGAGACGTGCCCGGCTGCTCCATTGAAGTGCCACGCGCCATGCGGGAAGATCGCCTCGATGCCGGGCTGGCTGTCCGACTGGATCGATGGTCGTAGCTGAGGTCGTCCCGCGCGCCGCGGCGTCGGACGTCACGAAACGGAGGATTCCGTCTCGCCGTGAGACACACGTCTACCGCCACCACCCGCAGCATGACCTCGGCGGCGCGCCGCCGGGGTCGTTCCGAGCCCCTGCTGGACTTGGCGCAGGTTCTGGACAGTCCCGAGACGCAGCTGAGGTATTCGATCGAACGGTGGCTGGGCGAAGGCGGCTTCGGCCAAGTCTACTTGGCGCGATGCCTCGGGCACTCGTCCACCGTGACCGAGATCGTCTGCATCAAGGTCAGCGCGCGCATCGACGGGTGGCTGCGCGAAGCGTATTTCGGTCAACTGCTCCACGGGCACCCGCGCGCGATCCGGATCTACGAGGCCTTCCCGTGGCTGCGCCCGAACGGACGCATCCTCTATTGCCTGGTGCTCGAGTACGCCCGTCACGGCGATCTCAGCGCGTTCCTGAATCGCGCCGGCAAGGGGTGGCCGGAACGGACCGCGCGACGCGAGATCGCGGGCATCCTGGAGGTCCTCGGCAAGCTTCATCGAGGTCAGATGCTGCACCGCGATCTCACGCCGCTCAACGTGTTCGTGTGCGACGGACCCAGCCTCAAGCTCGGGGATTTCGGGATTGCCCGGCAGCAAAGCGACCGCAGAGGGATCACGGCCCGCACCATGAACGCCTTGACGGCGCCGAGCGACATTCTCGAGGGCGCAGTTCCGAAATGGCAGGCGCGCGACGACGTCTATCAGGTCGGCCAGCTCCTGGGAATGCTGGTCAAGGGCGATGCCCGGACCAGACTTCGCACGCCCGAGGTCCGGCGGCTCGCCTGCAGCGACCATCTGAAAGAGATCATCTATCGGTGTATCGGCGAGCGGCGCAAGCGCTACGAGAGCGCGGACGAGCTGATCGAGGCGCTCCGGAACCCACCGGCCCCGCTCAAGGTGGGCGTGCTGCGCACGCTGAAAGGCGTTCACCTCGCGTTCACCGGCATCTTGAGCAAGCGCCGCAGCGAGGCCGCCAAGGCGGCTCGAAAGGCGGGCGCCGTGGTTCACCATGGGCCCTCGGCGCGCACTACCGTGGTGGTGCGCGGGCGGCCCAACGCCCAGCAGGCGGCCGGCAAGGACGCCGGTCTCAAGCTGATGGAGATCAAGCGGCTGCGCGAGAAGGGGCACAAGATCGTCCTGCTCAACGAAGCGCAGTTCTGGCGCCTGGTGGCCAAGCGCTGAGGGGCGCCGTGCGACTCCCGAATGCCACTGATGCGCGAGGAGCCGGTCGAGGGCCATAGAGCTCACGGAGCCGGGATGAAGGGAAGTTCCATGCGGATCCGCTCGATGGTAATGGGCCTGCTAGCGGTCGCCTTGCCGTGGGGAGCTCGCGCGAGCAAAAGATCGCTGGAAGGCGAAGCGCACTTTCACTTCCATGCCAATTTCCAGGGCACGCCGCGGGTCGGCCAGCCGGTTGTTCTCGGGCTCATGGTGGTCGACTTCGCAGGGTATCCGGATTCCATCGGCGTGGAGGCGCACCTCGATCTTCCCCGCACTTGGGAGCTCCTTGCCGGGGACACCACGCGGAACATGACCACTCGGGGAAGAACCATCGGCTGGGCCGTCACCGTTCGGCCGACCGTAGCCGGGCGGTTCGAGCTCCGTCGCCGTCTTCGCATCGACCGCGGCCGGTTCGGCTTTGACGAAGGGGAAATGCGTCAGACCGTGGACCTTCGAGCAGATTCGGCGATCGTCGACATGAGCCGAGACGTGCGGCTCGAGACGGTGCGAGGCGGCCGGCGCTTCCGCTACGGCGGTCTTGTCCTGGTGCCGATCGACGGGCCCGAGGACTTCGTGCAGGATGACTTGACGGACCGGGCCCGGGTTCTCTCGCGCCGATCGGCCGACTGTCCACGATGTTCCGGCTCGGATCCCGACACCGTGAGCTGGATCGTGTTCGTGGCCCCTGGCGGTCGAGTTCGGAACGCCCGTCTGCAAAGTATGGTGGACAGCTCGTCGGCCAGCGTCGCCGCGACCCGCTCCGCACTCGGCGGCTGGACCTTCTCGCCCGGCAGGGTGGGGCGGCGGCAAGTTGCCGACTGGCTCATCGTGCACGTACCGGTTGCGAAGCGCCGATAGATCACGGCCGAAATGCGGGCGTGAAGCCCCACGCGCCCGGGCGGAAGAAGGGGCACCGCGGAGAGCGTCCCGCCGCGCGTGTACCCGGTTGCGTGTTGATGCAAGGTGATTCTGTCCGCCCAACGGCAACGTGATTATGTCCTCCCTGCTCCTGCTGCTTGCGGCAGGAGGTTGCGGTTGTAGGGGCGTTTCCAAGGGTGTGTCTTGGCGGGGCGACGGATGTGGGTGAGGCGCCCCGGCGGGGTGTTCCGGGGATGACTCGGAACTCGTGGCGCGGCACGATCGTTGTTCCTGGGCGATCCTGGAGCGTCGATGCCGAGCGCCGCACGCCGTTTGGGCCTGGTGGAGTCGCGCGGCGCGAGGGTGAACGGGCACGTGGGGGCTGGCTGCTCGGCGATCACGCGGTCGTGGTGGAGCACGATCAGGCGCCCATCGAGGAGTTCGCGTAGCTCGACCCGGCAGCGATGATAGGAGCGCTGGCCAGGGCCGGGCGGGATCTGGATCCAGCGGCCCGGGAGGGTGACCGTGTTGTCGCCCGCCACGGTGCGGTGGTAGCGGCAGGTCAGGATGTGGTCGAGGTCGCGGGGTGCGCGCCGCCATGCGGTGCGTACCTCGCGGGGAGGCTTGGCGAAGCGGCGGTTGTAGTCGGCGATGAACGCGGCCAGGTAGGCCTCGGCCGCCGCATAGGTGGTGATGCCGCGCAGGCGCAGCTCGGCGACCAGGCGGTCCTGGAGGGTCTGCCACAGGCGCTCGATCCGCCCCTTGGCCTGGGGGCTGGTGGCGGCGAGGTAGCCGACGGCGAACTCGGCCAGCATGTGGCCGAACTGGGTGGGGTCCTGGGTCCCGGCCAGCTCCTCCTCCAGGGTCCAGGGGTCGTCGTTGCGGACAAACACCCCGAGGCGGTCGCCGTAGAGGTTGGTGGGCAGACCGTGCTCCACGATCACCCGCCGCAGCAGCGTGGTGTAGCCATGCAGGTCCTCGTGGGGGCGAAAGTGGAGCGCCAAGATCGCCCCGGTGGCGTCGTCCAGGGAGCCGAGGAGGTTCCAGACCGGCCCCCGGTCCTCGAGCCAGGCATGCTCGCTGGCATCCAGCAGCACCGGCGGCTCCGGTGCTTGGGAGGGCGTCGTCGGCGTGCCGGAGCGATCCCCGCGGCGTGGCGCAGCTGCCGCACGGCTTCCCGGCAGATGTTCACTCCCTCGACCTCGCGCAGCTTCTCGGTCAGGTGGCAGTCATTGAGCCCGGCATAGCGGGCGCCCATCAGCTCGACGATCCACTCTCGCTCGGCCTCCGGGCGGCGCCGCGGCGAGGGCCGGCCGCGGTTGCCGTGCAGCAGGCCCTCGACCTCCGCGACCCGGTAGGCGGCCCGGAGCCGGCGGAACTGGCGGACGCTGAGCCCCAGCGCCAGGGCAGCTTCGACGTTGGTCCCTTTCCCTGCGAGTGCGGCCTGCACCAGGCCCGGCCGCCGGGCTTCCTTGCGGCTCATCGTGAAGGGTCCCATGGGGGGACATTTTCACGTGGCAGTTAGGGGAGGACAGAATCATGTGGCAAAGGCAGCGTGTACCCGGTTGCGTTGACCCTCCCCGACCCGGGTGCTAGCGTGCCGCGCCGATGCCCGCCCGCTTCGACGTCGCGACGCTGCGCGGCCTGGTGTCGCGTTTCCCGGGCCGCCGCATCCTGGTGCTCGGCGATCTCATGCTCGACCGCTACCTGTGGGGACGCGTGGATCGGATTTCGCCCGAAGCCCCGGTGCCGGTGGTCGAGATCGAGCGCGAGAGCTTCACGCTCGGCGGCGCGGGCAACGTCGCGGCCAACCTGCGGTCCCTCGGGGCCGAGGCGATCCTCGCCGGGGTGGTGGGCGCCGATCCGGAAGGCGACCGGCTGGTCGAAGCGCTGAACGAATGCGGCGTCGACACCGGGCTCGTGGCCCGCGATCCCGACCGCCCGACCACGGTGAAGACCCGCATCATCGCGCACTCGCAGCAGGTGGTGCGCGCCGACCGCGAGTCGCGGGCCGACTTGAACGGCAACCTGCTCGAAGCCCTGCTCGCTCCGGCGGTGGAGCGCCTGGACGGCTGCCACGGCCTGGTGGTGAGCGACTACGGCAAGGGCGTGGTCACGCCGCGCGCCCTCGAGAAGGCCCTGGCGGCCGCCCGCCGGCACCATCTCCACGTCAGCGTGGATCCCAAGGAGAGCCACATCGACGCCTACCGCGGGGTCAGCATCCTCACCCCCAACCAGCACGAGGCGGGGATGGTGATGGGTCGCCGCATCGTCGACGAGGCGAGCCTGCTCGAGGTCGGCTGGGGTCTGCAGCAGCGGCTCGACGCGGCGTCGGTGCTGGTCACCCGGGGCGCCGAGGGGATGAGCTTGTTCGAGCGCGGAGGACGCTACACCCACCTGCCCACCGCGGCCCGCGAGGTCTACGACGTCACCGGCGCAGGCGACACGGTGGTGGGCGTGGTGGCGCTCGCGCTGGCGGCCGGCGCGGACTTCCCGAGCGCCTGCTGTCTCGCCAATCACGCCGCCGGGATCGTGATCGGGGAGGTCGGGACGACGTCGTGCTCGCCCGCCGAGTTGCTCGCCTCCCTGGACCAAGACCCGGGCGAGAGCCGGGCGTGAGCGGGCCCCGAGGCCCGGCCGACCCGGGATCCACGACCGGCCCGGTGCTCTCCGAGAAGACGCGTGCCGTCCTCGAAACCTGGCGCGCGGCGAACCAGGTGGTCGTGTTCACGAACGGTGTCTTCGATCTGCTCCATCGCGGACACGTCGAGTACCTGGAAGAAGCGCGATCCTTGGGTGACCGTCTCGTGGTCGGCGTCAACTCCGACGTCTCGGTCCATCGCCTCAAAGGCCCCGGACGCCCGGTGGTGCACGAGGAGGATCGAACCCGGCTGGTCCGAGCACTCGGGTGCGTGGATCTCGCGGTGCTCTTCGACGAAGACACGCCGGAGCGCCTGATTCGGGAGGTCCGGCCCCAGGTACTGGTCAAGGGCGGCGACTGGCCGGTCGAGCGGATCGTGGGCCGGGAGTTCGTGGAGTCGCTCGGCGGGCGCGTGCGGAGCGTGCCGTTGCGGCAAGGCCATGGCACCTCGCGACTGATCGAGCGCATCCGCGCCGGCAAGTCGGCGCTGGACCCCTGAGCGGGTCTCCGCGTTCGGCCGTCCGCGCGACCGGGCACGAGGTGGGTGCCGGCGGATTCGACCTGCGCCGCCTGCCCCACCGAAGCCGGCTTTCGCCTTGATTCCACGATTCCGGCCGCGTAGCCTATCTCGCTCCTTGCGGCCGCTCTCGGCCTGGCCGTTCCAGCCAACGTCTCGCGACTCATAAGAGAGGAGGACCCGGCGTGACCCCGGCCGGGTTCCACGGATGTCCGACCCATTCCTGAATTGCATCGGCGGCCGCTGGCTTCCCGCGCGCTCGGGCCGCACCTTCTGCAACACCAATCCGGCCACCGGCGAGGCGCTGGGCGAGTTTCCGGCGTCGGGCCCCGAGGACGTCGACGACGCGGTGGAAGCCGCGGCCAAGGCCTACCGCTCCTGGCGGCTGACCCCGGCCCCGAAACGCGCCGAGATCATCTTCCGCGCCGGGGCGATCATCGCCGGCCGCAAGGAAGAGCTGGCGCGGGCCATGACCCGTGAGATGGGCAAGATCCTGATCGAGACCCGCGGCGACGTCCAGGAGGGCATCGACATGGCCTACCTGGCGGCTGGCGAGGGGAGGCGCATGTTCGGCGTGACGACGCCGAGCGAGATGCCCGACAAGTGGGCGATGTCGGTGCGGTCGCCGATCGGGGTGGTGGGGGTGATCACGCCTTGGAACTTCCCGTTCGCGATCCCGTCCTGGAAGCTCATGCCGGCGCTGGTGGCGGGAAACACGGCGGTATTCAAGCCCGCCGGAGACACCCCGGAGACCGCCTGGCACTTCGTCAAGATCTTCGAGGAGGCCGGGCTGCCGGCGGGCGTGCTCAATCTGGTCTTCGGCAGCGGCTCGCAGGTCGGCGACCCGATGGTTGCCCATCCCGGGATCGCGGTGATCTCGTTCACCGGCTCGACCGAGGTCGGGCTCCAGATCGCCGGCAAGGGCGGCTCGCTCGGCAAGCGGATCTCGCTCGAGATGGGGGGCAAGAACGCGATCCTCGTCATGGACGATGCCGACCTGTCCCTCGCCGCCGACGCCATCGCCTGGAGCGCCTTCGGGACCACGGGCCAGCGCTGCACGGCGTGCAGCCGCGTGCTGGTCCACGAGCGCGTGCACGACGACCTGGCGGCTCGCGTGGCGGCACGCGCCCAATCCCTGCGTCTCGGCGACGGGCTCGATCCCGCGACCGAGGTCGGGCCCTTGGTCAATCGGGGCCAGGTCGAGCGCGTGCACGAGTACGTCCAGATCGGACTCAAGGAGGGCGCGAAGCTCGCCGCGGGCGGCGACCGCGCCGCCAACGGCGCGCTCGCGAAGGGCCATTTCTATCGGCCCACCGTTTTTACCGGGGTCCAACCCCGGGCGCGCATTGCGGTCGAGGAGATCTTCGGGCCGGTGCTGGCGTTGGTTCGGGTTCGGGATCTCGACCAGGCGGTCGAGATCAACAACGACTCGCGCTACGGCCTGTCGTCCTCCATCTTCACCGCCGACGTCCACCGTGCCTTCCGGGCCATGCGGGACCTCGACACCGGCATCGTCTACGTGAACCACGGCACCACGGGGGCGGAGACCCACCTGCCCTTCGGGGGCAACCGGGGTACCGGGAACGGCCACCGCGAGGCGGGACACACGATGCTCGACCCCTTCACCGAGTGGAAGAGCATCTACGTCGACTTCAGCGGCAGGATCCAGCGCGCCCAGATCGACAACAACTAGGCGTGTCCGAAGGCGACCGAGCCAACGCACCGATCGGCCGTTTCCAGGCACAGCGCCACAGGGAGCCTCGATGAACCTTCACGAGTATCAGGCCAGGGAGCTGTTCGCGCGCCACGGCCTCCCGGTGCTGCCCGGCCAAATCGCCATGAGCCCCGAGGAGGCCCGCGACGTGGCGGCTTCCTTGGGCGGCGTGGTGGTGATCAAGGCGCAGGTGCTGGTCGGGGGTCGCGGCAAGGCGGGAGGAGTGAAGCTCGCGGCGAGCCCCGATGAAGCCGCCCAGCAGGCGCGGGCGATCCTGGGGCTGACGATCAAGGGCCTGCCGGTGCGCAAGGTTCTGGTGGCCCGGGCGGCAGACGTCGCCCGCGAGCTCTATTTGGCGATCGTGCTGGACCGCGCGACCAAGCTGCCCTTGATCATGCTGTCGGGCGAGGGTGGGGTCGAGATCGAAGACGTGGCGCGGGTGAGTCCCGAGAAGATCCTCCGCCGCCACGTGCCGCTCGAGGGTCTCAAGGGCTACCAGGCCCGTGCGCTGTTCCGGCCGCTGCTCCCCGACGCCGGGCAGGTCTCGCAGGCGGCGGACATCCTGCTTCGGTTGTGGACCGTGTTCCGCGACGCCGATTGCACGTTGGCCGAGATCAACCCGCTCGCAGTCACACCGGAAGGTCGGCTGGTGGCGCTCGACGGCAAGGTGATCCTGGACGACAACGCGGCCTATCGGCACCGCGAATGGGACTCGTGGCGCGATCCGGACGACGAGACGCCCGGCGACCGACTGGCGCGCGAGCGCGGGCTCTCCTACGTCAAGTTGGAGGGCGACATCGGCTGCGTGGTGAACGGGGCGGGGCTGGCGATGGCCACCATGGATCTGGTGAAGCACTACGGCGGCGAGCCGGCGAACTTTCTCGACATCGGCGGATCCTCGAGCCCCGACAAGGTCGCGGCCGCGCTCCGCATCATCACCGGCGACTCCCACGTGCGCGCGATCCTGTTCAACATCTTCGGTGGCATCACGCGGTGCGACGACGTGGCTCGCGGCATCGTCCAGTCCCTGCAGTCGACCCCGCTCTCGGTGCCGCTGGTGATCCGGCTCACCGGCACCAACGAGGAGCTGGCGCGCAAGATCCTCGCCGATCACGGCCTTTCCACCACCACCTCGATGGACGAAGGCGTGCGCGCCGTGATCGGCAAGGCGCAGGAGGTGATGGCGTGAGCATCCTGATCGACAAGAGCACGCGGCTCGTCGTCCAGGGCATCACCGGACGGGACGGCGGGTTCCACACCCGCCAGATGCTCGACTACGGCACCAAAGTGGTGGCCGGCGTCACTCCCGGACGCGGAGGAGAGAAGGTGCACGGCGTGCCGGTGTTCGACAGCGTGGCCGAGGCGGTCGCCGCCACGCGGGCGAATGCCTCCGTCGTCTACGTGCCGGCCCCCTTCGCCGCCGATTCCGTCTACGAGGCGGCGGACGCGGGAGTCGGCCTCATCGTCTGTATCACCGAGGGCATTCCGGTGCGCGATACGTTGGGGCTGTACCACCACGTGGCGGCGTTGCGCGAGCACCCCGCGCCGCGGACCGGCCGCCCGGCCGGCGGGCGGTGCCGACTCGTCGGACCCAACTGCCCGGGACTCATCAGCCCGGGCCAGTCGAAAGTGGGAATCCTGCCGGGCCACATCTGCAGGCCGGGGTCGATTGGCGTGGTGTCGCGCAGCGGGACGCTGACGTACGAGGTCGTCGATCAACTCACCCGAAGCGGCTTGGGGCAGAGCACCTGCCTGGGCATCGGCGGGGATCCGGTGATCGGGACCAGCTTCGTGGATGTCCTATCGCTGTTCGAGGACGACCCGCAGACCGAGGCGACGGTGCTGATCGGCGAGATCGGTGGGACCGACGAGGAGGAAGCCGCCCAGTTCATTCGGCGCCGGATCCGCAAACCGGTGGTGGCGTTCATTGCCGGCCAGACCGCTCCGCCGGGCAAGCGGATGGGTCATGCCGGCGCCATCGTCTCCGGCGGCACGGGCACCGCGGCCGAGAAGATGGCCGCGTTCGAAGCCGTCGGCGTTCCGGTGGCGCGGATACCCTCCGAGATTCCGGGGTTGATCTCCGAGGCCTTGCGGCGCCGCCGCCGCGGGGCACGGTCGGACGCGGCCGGTCCGCGGGGCGGAGGTCGGGACAGCGCGGGGCGCAAGACCGCCTCGCCGACGGCGACCCGGAATCGCGGCCACGCGCGGAGGCGCACGGTGTCGAACCGACAGTCGGCCGGCCCGCCTGCCAAGCGCGCGGGGAGTGGAAGGAAGGCTCGCGCCGCGACGGGACGCTCGCGCGGCTGAGGCCGCGGCAGGGCCCGCGGAGCACGGCCCAATCAAGGGAGGAACGATTGGCTCTGGAACGAACGCTGTTCATCGTCAAGCCCGACGCGGTCCAACGCAACCTGATCGGCAGGATTCTGGCTCAGGTCGAGGAGCGCGGCTTTCGCATCGTCGAGGCCCGGTTCGGTCGGATCACGAGGGAAGAAGCGGAGCAGTTCTACTCCGAGCACCGGGGCAAGTCGTTCTTCGGCGACCTGCTGGACTACATGACGTCGGGCCCGGTGATGCTGACCTGCCTGGAGCGCGAAGGCGCAGTGGCGTTGCTGCGCGAAGTGGTCGGCGCGACCGACCCGGCCGAGGCGGCGCCGGGCACCGTGCGACGGCTCTACGGCCAGAGCAAGCAAATGAACTCGGTGCACGCCTCGGACAGCCAGGCCAGCGCCGAACGGGAGGTCAAACTTTTCTTCGGTCGGGTGGCGCTGATGCACTGATGGGCCTTGGTCGGCGCCCCGACGGACGGCTCGATGGACGGTCGAGAGGCGGTACCCCGGATGGCTCGCCATGAGTCGCACCGCTCAGAACCCATGAGCGCCTCGCGCTCCGAGGGTTACTGGACGGGTCTAAAACCCTGTGCTAGGGTGCTGCGGCCCCGATCGCCGTCATTGCGGACCCGAGTATGTCGGGATTTATTATCCACTTAGCGGCGTTGGCCCGAGGTATGGATCAGCTCGAGGAGCGGGCCACGGCCGACGAGCTTGGGCTCGCCGGAGCCCAGTGGCCCCGCGGCGTCGACGGTTCGCTGCGGGTCGACAAGTCGGGCGAGCGGGTCTCGGTGCAGGGGCGGGTTCACGCAGTGGCCCGGCTGGAGTGCGTCCGTTGTCTGGCGACGTTCGACCAGCCGATCGAAGCCGAGCTGGTCGTCTATGCCGACCGGCGTGGAGGCTCTCGTCTCGAGCGCGAGCTCGAGGACGACGAGTACATGAAGTTTCACGACGGGCAGTGGCTCGACCTGCGCGAGGAAACGCGCGAAGCGCTGCTGCTCGAGCTGCCGATCACCCCCCACTGTCGTGAGGGGTGCCGGGGGCTGTGCCCGGGCTGCGGCGCCGACCTCAACCAGGGGCCGTGCCAGTGCTCGAAGCCGCGCGAGCGCGGCGCAAGCGAAACCTGAGGCCGAAACCAGGAGGAACAGGATGGCCGTACCCAAGCGGAGGCACTCCTCCACTCGCGGCCGCAAGCGCCGCACGCACTGGAAACTCGAACGCCCTGGTCTCCACGCCTGCAGCCACTGCAGCAGCCCCAAGCAGCCGCATCGCGTGTGCCCCAACTGCGGCTACTACGACGGCGAAGAGATCGTCCTGCCGGCATCCGAGTAGCCCAGGACCGGGCCCAGGGAATGGCCTCGATCCCGCGCATCGGGATTGACGCGATGGGGGGCGACAACGGCCTGGCGGCGGTAGCCGAGGGGACCCTGCAGGCGTTGCGCGAGATGCCCGGTCGCTTCTCGGCAACCCTGATCGGTGACCAGACCGAGATCCAGCGTGCCCTCCGTCGCGCCGGCGCCGACGGGCAGCAGGTCGAGATCGTCCACGCCGCCGAGCGCATCGACATGGCCGAGAAGGCGGCGATCGCCGCCCGCAAGGTCGGCTCGTCGATCGGCGTCATGACCCAGCTCCACAAGGAAGGCCGCGTCGATGCCATCTTCAGCGCCGGCAACACCGGCGCCGTGGTGGCCACTGCACTGCTGGGACTCGGACGCCTCGAGTCGGTGTCGCGTCCGGCGTTGGCGGCGTTCCTTCCCAACCCCGCGGGCGGCACGGTGGTGCTCGACGTCGGGGCCAACGCCGTGTGCAAGGCGAGCTACCTGGTTCAGTTCGCCCACATGGGCGTGGTCTATGCCCGCTACCTGCTCGGGCGTGAGAATCCGCGCGTCGGGCTGCTGTCGATCGGCGAGGAGGATACCAAGGGCAACGACCTGGTGCTCGAGGCCTTGCCGCTCCTGCGGCGTGCGCAGCATCTGCGTTTCATCGGCAACGTCGAGGGCCGGGACGTCTTCAAGGGCACCTGCGATGTCGTGGTCACCGATGGGTTCACCGGCAACGTCGTGCTGAAAACCGCGGAGAGCGTGGCTGGTCTGCTGGTGCACCGGATGCGGGAGGAGATCATGCGCGATCCGATGGCCATGCTGGGCACGCTCTTCATGCGGCCCGCCCTTCATCGCCTCAAGAAGCAGCTCGACTGGGAAGAGCACGGCGCGGCGCCGCTGCTCGGCGTCAACGGCGTCTGCTTCATCGGCCACGGCAGCAGTGGGCCGAAGGCGATCCGCAGCGCGATCCGCACCGTCACCGCGTTCGTGGAGCAACGGGTCAACGAGCACATCCGAGAAGAGATCGAGGCGGACCGTGAAACGGCGGCTTGAGGTCCGGGGAGCCACCATCGTCGGGACTGGCATGTACGTGCCCGAGCGCGTGCTGACCAACTTCGAGTTGGAGCGCATGGTCGATACCTCGGACGAGTGGATCGTCGAACGGACCGGGATCCGGGAGCGGCGCATCGCCGCGCCGAACCAAGCCTCGTCCGATCTGGCGTTGATCGCCTCCCAACGCGCCCTCGAAATGGCCGGGCTCGAGCCCCTCGACCTCGACCACATCATCCTCGCCACCACCACGCCGGATCGAATCCTGCCCTCGTGCGCCTGCACGCTCCAGCAGAAGCTGGGGGCTTCGCGGGCCGCCGCCTACGATATGTTCGCCGCCTGCACCGGGTTCGTCTTCGGGTTGGGGTTGGCGCGCGGTCTGATCGGGGCCCGGGCGGTCGAGACCGTGCTCTTGGTCGGAGTGGAGACGTTGTCGCGGATCGTGGACTACGGCGATCGCAACACCTGCGTCCTGTTCGGAGACGGCGCCGGGGCGGCGGTCCTGCGTCCCTGCGATCCCGAAGCGGGGATTCTCTCGGTCACCATGCGCAGCGACGGCGACCTGGGAGAGGTCCTGGTGGTGCCGGCGGGGGGCTCGTCCCGCCCGGCCACCGACGCCACCGTGCGAGCGCGCGAGCATTACATCCAGATGCAGGGGAGGAAGCTGTTCCCGTTCGCGGTGCGTTCCATGGAGGAGAGCCTGCGGGAATCCCTGGCGGAGGCCGGGGTGAGCGCCTCGGCGCTCGAGCTGCTGGTTCCGCACCAGGCGAATCTCCGCATCATCGAGGCGGTGCGCGAACGCCTGGGCCTGCCTGCCGAGAAAATGCTGGTCAACATCGACCGCTACGGCAACACCTCCTCGGCGTCGATCCCGATTCTGCTCGACGAGGCGGTGCGCGCGGGACGGCTGAGTCCCGGCGACCTGGTGGGGTTCTCCGCCTTCGGCGGTGGGGCCACCTGGGGGTCGTCGGTCGTGCGATGGACCTTGGCGGCCGTGAAACCCGGCGCACCAGGGACGCGCACGGGCGAGACGGCCGAGGCCGTGGCGCGCGTCTCGTCATGAAGCTGGCCTTCCTGTTTCCCGGCCAGGGCGCCCAGGCCGTGGGCATGGGGCGTGTTCTCGCCGAGCGCTTCCCCGAGGCCCAGGAAACCTTCGATCAGGCCGATCGGGCGCTGGGATATCCGCTTTCGTCGATCTGCTGGGAGGGTCCGGCCGAGGAGCTCAAGAGATCGATCCATACGCAGCCGGCCCTGCTCACCCACAGCGTCGCCGCCTGGCGACTGGTGGGCCGCGCCGGGCTCCAGGCCTCCTGGGTCGCCGGACACAGCCTGGGCGAGTATTCGGCGTGCGTGGCGGCCGGTGCCCTCGAGTTCGTGGACGCACTCCAGCTGGTGCACCGGCGGGGCGAGCTGATGTACCAGGCGGGGCTCGAGCGACCCGGGGCGATGGCCGCCATCTTGGGACTGGAGCGGGAGGCGGTGGAGGCGGTGTGCGAGGAGGCTTCGGCGGCGGGTCTGGTCCGGGCGGCCAACCTGAACGGACCCGGGCAGGTGGTGATCTCGGGAGAGATCCCGGCGGTGGATCAGGCCTGCGAGCGGGCCCGCGAGCGGGGGGCCAAGCGGGCGGTCCGGCTCGAGGTGAGCGGAGCGTTCCACTCGCCGCTCATGGCGTCCGCGGCCCAAGGTCTGGGCGAAGCGCTCGATCGCGTGGCGATCCGCTCCGCGCGCTGCCCGGTGGTGGTCAACGTCTCGGCGACGCCGCTCCAGGGAGCCGAAGAGCTGCGCGCGGCGCTCAAGGCGCAGCTCCTGTCGGCGGTGCGCTGGGAAGACTCGATGCGCTTCCTGCTCGACCGCGGCGCCACCGGGTTCGTCGAACTCGGCACCGGCACCGTCCTGCGTGGGTTGCTGCGCGCGCTCGACCGAAAGGTCCCGTCGTTCAGCATCGGCGACCCGGCGACGCTGCACGAAGCGCTGGGGGCTTTGAACGCCGCGAGCTCGGTTTCGGAAGCGCCGGTGGCCGGAAGGGAGCCGTGACGTGTCCGAGGCCCAGGCGATGGCGGCGCCCTTGACGATGGATGAGCTCAAGGGACAAGTGGCCTTCGTCACCGGGGGAGCCACCGGCATTGGTCTTGCCGTCACGCGGGCCCTGTGCTCGCGCGGCGCCGCCGTCGCCATCTTCAGCCGGGATCAGGAGCGCGCCCGGGCCGCCGTCGACGGCGTGCGCGCCGCGGGCGGCGACGCCCGGGCGTACGCCGCGGATATCTCGGAGACGTCCTCGGTCGACGCCGCCTTCGCGACGGCGCTCGGCGCCCTGGGCCGGGTGGACGTGCTCGTGAACAATGCTGGGACGACCCGGGACGGCGTGTTCCTGCGCATGAGCGACGAGCAGTGGCGGCAGGTAGTCGACACCAACCTGGGCGGAGCCTTCCGGTGCAGTCGTGCCGTGGCGCGCGCCATGATGAAGGCCCGGTCCGGGCGGATCGTGAACCTCTCGTCGGTGGTCGGGTTGATCGGCAACCCCGGCCAGGCCAACTACGCGGCCTCCAAGGCTGGGCTGCTCGGGCTCACCAAGGCACTGGCCCGGGAGCTGGCGCCGCGCGGGATCACCGTCAACGCGGTGTGCCCGGGATTCATCGAAACGTCCATGACCGAGGCATTGCCCGAGTCGGCGCGCGGCGAGCTGCTGGCCAAGATCCCGCTCGGGCGACTCGGACGGCCCGAAGAGGTGGCCGAGGTGGTGGCGTTCCTGGCTTCGGCCCGCGCCGCCTACGTCACCGGGCAGGTCTGGACGGTGGACGGCGGCATGGTGATGTAGCAGGGACTCGGCAATGCCGATGTCCATGTCGGATCCGACCCCTGCCGGAGGAGGGCTGGAAGGACCGACTGCAAGCAGGATGCAACGCAAGCCGGCCGGGCGTGGTCCCGCGCCGGCCCGTCCCCGGGGCGTCCGGGACTCCGGCAAGAGCTGCCGGCCAGACCCAGCGTCGCGGACCGATCGACTTCAACCGAGGAGGTGAAGGCGGTGACCACGTTCAGTGAGGATCGGGTGAAGGAAATCATCGCGAAGGAGCTCGAGGTGGAGGTCAAGCAGATCATTCCCGAGGCCAAGTTCATCGAAGACCTGGGCGCCGACTCGCTCGACATCGTGGAGTTGGTCATGGCGCTCGAGGAGGAGTTCGGGCTCGACATCCCCGACGAGGACGCGGACAAGCTCAAGACGGTCGGCGACGCGATGAACTACCTGCGGTCGCACGCGGCGGCGTCGTAGCCGCCGACTCTGGACGTTCTACCCGCCGAGACCGGCGGCCCGGCCCATCACGCCGGGAAGACGACGGCTCGGCAACACGGAAAGTGGTACAGGCCTGTGAGTCATGATCAGAACCGAGTGTTCGTGACCGGCGCGGGGGTCGTCTCGCCGCTCGGGAACGACACCGAGCGCTTCTGGAGCCAGCTCACCGCCGGGGAATCCGGAGCCGGACCGATCACGCGGTTCGATGCGTCCGGGTTCGACACCCGTTTTGCCTGCGAGGTCAGGGACTTCACGACCGACGGGGTGCTCGATCGCAAGGAGGCGAAGCGCATGGACCGCTTCGTCCAGTTCGCGGTCGTCGCCACCCACCAGGCCATCCGGAACGCCGGGCTCGACCTGGACGCCGTCGACCGGCGTCGCATCGGGGTCGTCATCGGCTCGGGCATCGGCGGCATGGAGACCTTCGAGAATCAGCACACGAATCTGATCCAGAAGGGACCCGGACGCGTCAGCCCGTTCTTCATCCCGATGATGATCGTCGACATGGCGGCCGGCCAGATCTCGATCCAGTTCGGCCTCCAAGGGCCCAATTTCGCCACCGTGTCCGCCTGTGCCTCCGGCGCACACGCGCTCGGCGAGGCCCTGCGCTTGCTGCGCGCCGGCGACGCCGACGCCATCATCGCGGGGGGCAGCGAAGCGACGATCACGCCCATGGCGCTGGCCGGTTTCGGGAGCGCCCGTGCCCTTTCCACACGAAACGACGATCCGAAGCGAGCCAGCCGCCCGTTCGACCAGGAACGGGACGGCTTCGTGATTGGCGAAGGGGCTGCCGTGCTCGTCCTCGAAACCGAGGACCATGCGCGGCGCCGCGACGCCACGCCGCTCTGCGAGCTCGCCGGCTACGGTGCCAGCGGGGACGCGTACCACATCACCGCGCCCTGCGTGAACGGGGAAGGTGCGGCGCGCGCGATGAAGCGCGCGCTGGAGGACGCCCGCCTGGCACCCGAAGACGTGCGACACATCAACGCCCACGGCACCTCGACCCCCGCCGGCGATCCGGCGGAG
This sequence comes from Candidatus Eiseniibacteriota bacterium, assembly GCA_036505355.1. Lineage (GTDB taxonomy): Bacteria > Eisenbacteria > RBG-16-71-46 > RBG-16-71-46 > RBG-16-71-46 > WS-8. The sequence continues at coordinate 29,622 of DASXTP010000170.1, forward strand.
GTCGCAGCGATCAAGGCCGTGTTCGGCGAGCACGCCCGCCGGCTGATGGTGAGCTCGACCAAGTCCATGACCGGGCACCTGCTGGGTGCCGC
>DASXTP010000171.1:0-26551 GCA_036505355.1 Candidatus Eiseniibacteriota bacterium
GCAGAGGAGGAGACCCGGTGAAGCTTCGCGAGGTTGCGGGCCGTGCCGCCGTGGTGATGCTCTGGGCACCGCTGTGGAGCGCGGTGGCGGAGGCACGGAATCCCCACTGCGCTGGCGGCATTCAGTACGTCGTCCAGGCGACGCGGGACAAGGAAAAGGGCAACGCGGACGACTACCGCCGCGAGATCGGCAAAGCGGTCCAGCAGCTCGAGATCTGCGCCAAGGAAGACCCCAACGACGTCGAGGCGATCGGCTACCTGGGCTGGGCCTACGCCGAGGTGGACAGCGCGTGTCTGGCGGGCCGCGCGTTCGAGACGGCCATCAAGGGCCTCGAGGCCAAGGGGGACAAGCGCAAGGTCGAATGGGCGACCAACAACCGGAACTCCTACTGGGCCCAGGCGTTCAACGCCGGCATCAGCAAGATCACCGTGGCCCAGCAGGCCTATCCAGACTTCTGCAAGAAGCCGGAGAGCGAAGCCGACCAGACGCTACGGGCAGAGGCCGAGAAGCGCTACCAGGAGGCCGAAGCCAGCCTGACGCGGGCGACGTGCCTGCGACCCGGGGACGCCCAGACCTGCCGCAACCTGGGTGCGATCTTCGCGTTCCGGTGCGAGTATCAAAAGGCCGAGGCGGTCTTCCGGGAGGGGCTCAAGCTCGCCCCCGGCGACAGCGCGCTCCAGCAGTCGCTGCGGGCGGCGCGGGTGAACTACGCGAATCAGCTCGCCGAAGAGAAGAAGTTCGACCAGGCCAGTCAGTTCTTCCAAGAGCTGATCAAGGCCGAGCCCAACGATGCCAGCCACTACGTCTCGCTCGCCGACGTCTACTTCAAACGTGCCCAGACCCTCGAGGGCGCACCGCGCGAAGCGGACTTCGGCGCCGCGGGCGACGCCTACGCCCGGGCGGCGCAGCTCAAGCCCGGCGACGCCGACCTGGCGTTCAACGCCGCGCTCTCGTACCAGAGCGCGAAGCAGTGGGACAAGTCGGAGGCCCAGTGGGCGATGGCGGTCAAGCTGCGTCCCGAGGACGCAGACGCACTTTCCTCCTGGGGCTCGGTGCTGGTCGAGCTCAAGCGCTGTGACGATGCGGCGCGCGCGGTGCACCATGCGGTGGTCCTCAAGCCGCAGGAGAAGAACCTCCACCGACTGCTGGGGAACATCTACGGCAAGTGCGGCAACGACGCCCGGGGGACCGACGAGCTGATTGTGTTCCTGGCCATGCACAACGGCCAGCCGGCGGCCGATGCCGGCGCCGCCGCCACCAAGGGTGCGCGCGCGGGCAGCGACGCCGGGAAGACACTGGCCGCGGAGGGCACGCCCGACCAGGTCATACCGTGGGAAGCCGACAACCAGAAGTTCGAGACCTGGCTGTACTGGAACAAGAAGCGCGCCTTTACCTTCAGTGGCGGGACCCAATACCGGACCGTCGACTGGAGCACGGCGTACACCCAACCGGCGGCCGGCGGAACGGCCGACAAGAAGAAGAAATAGCGCCCCGGCCCGAGCGGGTTGGGTCCGGGATCCGCCCTCGCCTGGCGAGGTCTGACGCAGCGTGAGCGATCGACGGCTCGGTGGCATGGTGGCGGTGTTGGGCTTCGGTAACCAGGGCGAGGCCCAAGCCTTGAACCTGCGAGATTCGGGCGTCGAAGTGGTGGTAGGGGCGCGCCCCGGTCACGCCGGTGAAGCGCGTGCTCGTGCCCTCGGGTTCGCCGTCCATCCGCTCGGACCCGCGGCCGGTCTGGCCGCGGTGGTGGCCATGCTGGTGCCCGATGAGGCGGTGCCGCAGGTCTGGCCCGAGGTCGCGGCGGCGTTGACGCCGCGGGGAACGCTCCTGTTCGCCCATGGTTTCGCTCTGGTCTACTCCGATCTCGCGTTCCCCGAGGGCCACGACGTGGTCCTGGTGTCGCCCACTGGCCCGGGACGCGTGCTACGGGCGCTCTACGAGCGGGGCCAGGGCCTGCCGGCCTACCTGGCGGTCCATCGCGATCCCAGCGGGAGGGCCTGGGGGACCGCGGAGGCATACGCCGAGGCCATCGGCTGCGCGCGCGCGGCGCTATGGCGCACCACCGTCACCGAAGAGACCGAGGTCGACCTGTTCGGCGAGCAGGCGGTGCTGTGTGGCGGGATGAACGCGCTCGTGACGGCCGCGTTCGAGACGCTGGTGGCGCGCGGCTATCGGCCGGAGATGGCCTATCTCGAGTGCGTGCATCAGCTCAAGTACCTCGCCGATTTGCTCCATGAACAGGGTGTGGCGGGCCTGCGCGAGAAGATCAGCAGCACCGCCCTGTTCGGCGACCTCACCCGCGGACCGCGCGTCGTGGGAGAAGCAGTGCGCGCCGAGATGACCCGCGTGCTGGACGAAATCCGCAACGGGACCTTCGCGCGGGAGTGGGGGGCCGAAGTGGCGGCGGGACGGCTACGACTGCGCGTGCTGGTCGACCAAGCGTCGCACCATCCGATCGAGGCGGCCCGCAAAACAGCCCTCGGCCATCCCCCGGAGCCGGGAACGACTCGCGAGGAATCCCGCAAGACCTTGTCCAAAAACTGATTGACAGGTTTTCCGGGGCGTTGCTAGCCTGCCGCAGCCGGTCCAGAGCCTCGGGGGGCTCCGGTGCGGTCTGGGCGGCGCAGGAGGTGGAGATGACCAAGGCGGACATCGTGGACCAGATTTCGGAGCGCACCGGCCTGACGAAAAAGGACGTGGCCGAGACGGTGGATTCCTTTTTGAATGCGGTGGCCCGGGCGTTGGCGAACGGCCATCACATTGAAATCCGCGGCTTTGGCACCTTCCGGGTCAAGGACCGCAAGTCGCGCATTGCCCGGAATCCGCGTACCGGCGAAGCCGTTCCGGTTCCTCCGCGCAAGGTCCCGGTCTTCAAGGTTTCCAAGGAGCTGAAGGACATGGTGGCCCAGGGCTAGACCGTCGCCCGGCATCGACCGGGGTGGGCCCTATCGGCCCACCCCGTTTCGCTGGATCCCGATGGGGTGTTTCGACCTGGCTCGGGTCGCAGCCTCAGTCGCGGCTGTTCCGCAGCACGATCAAGCGCAGCAGCTGGAGGGCCGCCATCGCGGCCGCCGCCACGTAGGTCAGGGCCGCCGCGTCCAGCACCTGCTTGGCCTGGGACACCTCCTGCGGCATCAGGGCTCCGCTCTCGGTGAGCTGGACGAGGGCGCGCTTCGAGGCATCGAACTCGACCGGGAGCGTCACCACCTGGAACAGCACGGCGCCGCTGAAGAACAGGATGCCGAGGTCCATGAGCACCGGCGAGACTCCGGGGATGTGGAAGAACAGGCCGATCATGAACAACGGGAACGCGGCCATGCTGCCGATGTTCGCCACCGGGGCCAGCGCGGTGCGGAACTGGAGGGCGGCATAGCCCTGCGCGTGCTGCAGCACGTGACCGACCTCATGGGTGGCGACCGCGATCGAGGCGATCGAGTGGTCGCGGTAGTTGTGCGAGGACAATCGCACCTTCCGCACCCGTGGATCGTAGTGGTCGCTCAACAGCCCACCCACCTCCTCGACCGCCACGTCCGTGACCCCGTTGCGGGCCATGACGGCCAGCGCCATCTCACGGCCGCTGCGTCCGTTCGCCGCCGGAACCCGGGAAAACTTCTGATAGGTGTGCTGGACCTTCCACTGCGCCCAGAAGGCGAAGAGGAGCGCCGGAATCAGCAGCACCATGGTGGGGTCGAAAAAGCCAAACATCGGCACGAGATCCTCCTTCGATACAGAGCGCCCAGGCGATGCCCGACGACGGACTACCCGCCACCGCGCCCAGGCAGCTTGCGGATTAGATGCGGCACCGCCCGACTCGTCGTCGCCCATCCGCGGCCGCCGTCGCCGAGCCGCCGCGATCACACGCCTTTTCCGCCATTCAATTGTCAGGTTCACGTCAGGCGGGCTCTTCGCCATCTCGCTCGAGCCTCGCACCGCCATGGGGCATGAACAGAGGGGAAGCGGCCGCGGCTTCGGGCCCGCGAACGGGGAAGGACCCTCGAAAGAGGATCGCGGCGGCCGCGAGCTGCGCCTGCGAGTGGGACCGCTCGTGAGACCGGATGCAATCCCTGGTTCGGGAGCAGCCCCGCGATCCCCGTGCGCGGCGACCGCGCCGCGCGGCACCGCGCGCACGGCGCGCGCGACGGCACCGCGCGTCGGTGGACGCGACCTGAGTGACGTGCTACGTTCCGTCCCCTTTTCGCGGTCGGAACTCGCGGCCCGGACGGGCGATGAGGAATCCGTGTGAATCGAGCCCGCCCCTCTGCAGCCGGAGGGACTCTGTATCTGGTGGCCACCCCGATCGGCAACCTCCAGGACATCTCGCACCGCGCGCTCCACACCCTGGCCCACGTGCAGGCGGTGGCCGCGGAGGATACCCGGCGCACCCGTCGCATGCTTGCCCATCTCGGCGTCGCGGCGAAGGTGGTCAGCTTGTTCGAACACAACGAGCGCGCTCGCATCCCGGGCCTCTTGCATCGCCTCGAGGCGGGCGAGTCGATCGCGGTGGTGACCGACGCCGGATCGCCGGGCGTGGCGGATCCGGGCTTTCGGATGGTCCGGGCCGCCGTCGAGGCGGGGATCCGCGTCGAGAGCATCCCCGGACCGAGCGCCGTGATCGCCGCGCTCCAGGTGAGCGGCCTGCCGACCGACGCCTTCACGTTCGTGGGATTCCTCCCGGTCCGGTCCGGCGCCCGGCGCCGGCGGCTCGAGGAGCTCGAGGAGCGGCGTGAAACGATTGTAGCCTTCGAATCGCCCCACCGCATCGACGCCACGCTGGGGGACCTCGAGGCGCTGTGGGGCGATCGCCCGCTGGCGCTCGCCCGGGAGCTCACCAAGCAGTTCGAAGAAGTCCTTCGAGGCTCGGCGCGCGAGGTGCGCCAGCAGCTCACGCCCGGTCGCCGGCGCGGCGAGATGGTGCTGGTGCTCGGCGGGCGGGGACGCGGCGGCGCCGAGAAGGAGGACGAATGAACCTCGACCTCCCCCACCGAGCCGAGCCCGCGGAGTCGAGCGGGCCAGGGGCATGGCTCAAGCGGCGGCTCCAAGGCGCGGCGAGGATGCTGCTGGGCCCCCCAGCGACGCTGCTGGTCCGCCTCGGGATTCGTCCCAATCACCTGACCGCGGCGGGGCTGCTGCTGAGCCTCGGGGCCGGGCTGGCGTTCTTCGAGGGGAGCTTTCGCGGGGGGGCGATATTGGCGGCGGTGGGCGGCGTATGCGACATCTTGGACGGCCAGATCGCGCGCCTCTCGGGACGCACCTCGCGGTTCGGCGCGTTTCTCGATTCGACGCTCGATCGGCTGGCCGAAGCGGCGGTGCTTTGCGGCATCGCCGGGTTCTATTTTGCGCATGTCGTGGTCCTCGCCATGAATCCTGCCGGCGCCGTCGAGGAGGTCTCCCGTGGGCTCGAGCCGGCGGTGTGGTGGCGGGTCGGGTTGGTTGCGATCCTCGCGCTGGTCGGCTCGTTCATGGTGTCCTACACCCGGGCACGGGCCGAGGGCCTTGGGCTCGAGTGCAAGGTAGGCTGGTTCGAGCGACCCGAGCGTCTGGTGTTGATCATCGTGGCCGCGGCCTTCGGCGTTGGTCCGGTGATGCCGGCCGCACTGATCGTGCTCATGGTCCTGTCGTTCACCACCGCCCTCCAGCGGGCGGTGCACGTGTGGAAGAAGACGCGGGACCGGTGATCGGGGCCTCGATGGGCGGCGCGGCCCGCTCGCCCGAGGGCCCAGGGGCTCGACCGTAAGGAGGCCGTATGGGCAAAGTGCGTGTCGCGATCATCGGCGTAGGCAATTGCGCCTCCTCGTTCGTGCAAGGCTTGACCTACTACCGGAACGCCAAGGAGAGCGAGCGGGTTCCGGGCCTCATGCACGTGCGCCTCGGCGGCTACCACGTTCGCGACATCGAGATCTCCGCCGCCGTCGACATCGACAAGAACAAGGTCGGCAAGGACCTGAGCGAGGCCATCTTCACCTGGCCCAACAATACGTTTGCCTTCGCCCGGGTGCCGCACACTGGAGTGACGGTTCGGCGGGGCATGACCCACGACGGGCTCGGAAAATACTTGTCGAAGATCATCCAGAAGGCGCCCGGCTCGACGGTCGACATCGTGAAGCTGCTGCGGGAGACCGGCACCGACGTGGTGGTCAACTACCTGCCGGTGGGGTCCGAGGCCGCGACCAAGTGGTACGTCGAGCAGGTGCTGGAAGCCGGTTGTGGTTTCGTCAACTGCATTCCCGTGTTCATTGCCCGCGAGGCCTACTGGCGCCAGCGCTTCGAGAAGAAGGGCCTGCCGGTGATCGGCGACGACATCAAGTCGCAGGTCGGCGCCACCATCACCCATCGCGTGCTGGCCCGCCTGTTCGCCGACCGCGGCGTGCGCATCGACCGCACCTACCAGCTCAACTTCGGCGGCAACACGGATTTCCTCAACATGCTGGAGCGGGAGCGACTCGAGTCCAAGAAGATTTCGAAGACCTCCGCCGTGACCAGCATCATCCCCTATACGTTGCCGGAAGAAGACATCCACGTCGGTCCCAGCGACTACGTGCCGTGGCTCAAGGATCGCAAGTGGTGCCACATTCGGATGGAAGGCACGACCTTCGGGGACGTCCCGCTCAACCTCGAGCTCAAGCTCGAGGTGTGGGACTCGCCCAACTCGGCCGGGGTCGTGATCGATGCGGTGCGCTGTTGCAAGCTGGGACTCGATCACGGACTCAAGGGCGCCCTGATCGGCCCGTCGGCCTACTTCAAGAAATCCCCTCCTCGGCAGTTCCCCGACGAGGTCGCCCGCGAAATGACCGAGAGCTTCATCCGCGATCCGCTCTCGGAGAAGCGGAGGCTGGGCGGCGCCGCGAGGCCCTTGGCCACGGCGAACGGAGCCGGCCGGCCGGGTCAGCGGGCCGCGGATCGTCCCGCCAGCGCTCGGCGGCGTGCCCGCGCGGATCGGCGGAGCGGCCGGCGCAAGTCCGCACGCCGGCGCTGAACGGTTGGTCCGTGCCGGGCGTCCTGGTCACCTTCGAGGGCGGCGAGGGCTCGGGCAAGAGCACCCAGGTGGCGCGGTTGGCCGGCCGGTTGCGCGGGCGCGGCCTCGAACCGGTGGTGGTGCGAGAGCCGGGGGGGACGCCGTTCGCCGAGGCGGTGCGAAGTCTGCTGCTCGACTCGATGCCCGCGCCGAACGCGGTGACGGAGGCGTTGCTGGTCGAGGCGGCGCGCGCCGATCTGGTTCTCAGGCGGATTCGGCCCTCGCTGGAGACCGGTCACTGGGTGTTGTGCGACCGCTTCACCGACTCGACGCTGGCCTATCAGGGTGCCGGCCGCGGCCTCGAGCTCGAGCTGCTGGCGGCCTGGAACCGGGCGGCGACCGGCGACCTCAAGCCCGATTTCACCCTGCTGCTGGACGTGGATCCCGCCCTGGGCCTCGGGCGGCGCGCCCGGGACGGGGCGGAGCCGAACCGGCTCGACCGCGAGCCGCTCGAGTTCCACCGTCGGGTGCGCGAGTGTTTCTTGTCGCTCGCCCGCAAGGAACCGCGGCGCTTCGTGGTGCTGGACGGGGCCCTGGACGTCGACCGGGTGGAGGCGCTGGTGTGGTCGGCGCTCGAGCCGCGTTTGACGGCCGCCTGAGCGCGCGGCGTCGGCGGCGCCGCGGCGGCCGGCCCGAAATCGCTGTGATAGAATCGCGGCCCTCGCGATTCCTGGGCTTTCCGGAGGGGGCTTGATCCGACGACACCACATCCTCAGCATCGGCCTGATCGCGGTGCTGTTCGGCCTCGGCTGGTGGGTGGGCCGGGGCAGCGCCACCGGGGCCTCCGACCTCTACAAGAACCTCGACGTGTTCGTGGAGGTGCTGCAGAAGGTCGAGCAGAGCTACGTCGACCCGGTCGAGCCGCGGGCGCTGGTCGAGGGGGCTTTGAAGGGCATGCTCAAGGACCTCGATCCGTACTCGCAGTACCTCGACCGGGAGTCGTGGGACAACCTGCAGGCCACCACCCAAGGCAGCTTCGGCGGCATCGGGATCGTGGTCAGCGTGCGGGATCACTTCCCGACCGTCATCTCGCCGATCGAGGGTAGCCCGGCCTGGCGGCTCGGCCTGCGCTCCGGCGACGTGATCGTGCGGATCGAAGGTCGCTCGAGCGCCGGCCTCACGGTCGAGGAGGTGGCAAGTCGGCTGCGCGGCCCGATCGGGACCCGGGTCCAGATCGCGGTGCGTCGTGAGGGGGAGGCCGGCGAGCACGAGTACACGATCGAGCGCCAGACGATCGTAACCCGCAGCGTGCCCTACGCGTTCGTGGCCAAGGATCACGTCGGCTACCTGCGGCTCGCCAACTTCTCGGAGAAGTCAGGGAGCGAGGTTCGAGCGGCGCTCGCGCGTCTGCGCGCCCAGGGTGCCCGCGGGTTGGTGCTGGACCTGCGATCGAATCCGGGCGGCCTGCTCGACCAGGCGGTGGACGTGGCCGAGGAGTTCGTGAAGCCGAGCACCTTGATCGTCTTCACCCGCGGCCGGGCGAGCAACCAGAGCAACCGCTACTACTCGTCCGAGAAGCAGCCCGAGCTGGAATGGCCCCTGGTCGTCCTGGTGGACTCGGGCAGCGCCTCGGCGTCCGAAATCGTAGCCGGCGCGCTCCAGGATCTGGATCGGGCGCTGGTGCTGGGCGAGACCAGCTTCGGCAAGGGTTCAGTGCAGAGCGTCTTTCCGCTGCGGGGCCACAGCTCCGCCCTCAAACTCACCACCGCCCGCTACTACACTCCGAGCGGCCGGTCGATCCACAAGGTGACCAACGACCGGCCGCCGCAAGTCGAGGCGGAAAGCGACGGCGAAGACGACGACGCTGCGCCGGAATCCATGCCGAACGAGGTTCCCGATTCGACGGTGACCCGCTACCGCACGGCGGCGGGGCGCGTGGTCTTCGGCGGCGGCGGCATCCGACCCGACGTCTGGGTCGCTGCCGATTCCCTGCCGCCGCTCACGCGACGGGTGGAGACGCGCGGCCTCGCCTTCCGCTTCGCCAACCGCTGGGCCAACACCCACCCCGCATGGCGGCCGGATGCACCACTCGACGAGCCGCTGCGCCGCGACTTCGCCGCCTTCCTCGAGTCGGAGAAGGTGCCGTTCCGAGCCGCCGAGCTGAACGACGAGCGCGTGCCGCTCGACCGGGCGCTGCGGCGGGAGCTGGCGCGTCGCCTGGCGGGGGATTCGGCCGCCGTGCGGGTGGCCCTCGAAGGCGATCCGGTGCTCGGCCGGGCCCTGGCGATCTTGAACCACGCGCGCACCGCCCGCGAGGTGTTCGCCGCCGTCCCCCCGGTCGGCCGCGAAGCGGGGCCGAGGCGAGAGCGCTGAGAGGGCGGCCCGACGATGCCCGACGCGTTCCTGTGCGACTTCGACGGCACCGTATCTCCCGAGGACATCGGGGCGGCGCTGGTGCGGACCTTCTCGCGGGGCCGCGACGCGGAGCGTTGCGAGCTGCTCGAGCGGTGGACCCGTGGGTCGATCGGCCATCGCGAGATGATCGAGGCGCAATGCGGGTTGCTCATTGCCGGTGAGGCCGAAACGCTCGAGTTCACGCGTGGGTTCGCGTTGGACCCGGCCTTCGCGCCCTTCGTGCGGGAGCGGCGCGCGAACGGCGACGCGGTGATGGTGGTGAGCGAAGGGTTCGACCTCTACGTGCGCGACCAGCTCGCGCGGGCCGGCCTTTCCGACGTTCCTTGGGCGGCGAATCGCCTGCGCTTCGAAGGGGATCGCGTCCATCCCGAATTCCCGTTCGCCGACCCGACCTGCCGGGGCTGCGGCAACTGCAAGGCGAGGCACGTTCGCGAGTGGCGCGCCAGAGGCTACCGGACCGTGCTGGTGGGAGACGGGCTCTCGGACCGATGTGGGGCGAGGGCCGCCGACATGGTCTTGGCGCGTCGGGAGCTGCGGGAATGGTGCCGCAGAGTGCGTCTGCCGGCGCGCAATTTCGAGACCTTCGCCGACGTCGCCATCGCCGCCCGTCGCGGCGCGACCCTCCCCACCTTGGCCTGACCCGGCCCGGGGGAGCCATGCGCATCGGCACCGTCCAATCCGACTCGCCATTCTTGCTGGCGCCGCTCGCCGGGGTCAGCGACTCCCCGTTCCGCCGGCTGGCCCGCGAGCAGGGTGCCTCGATGGTGTACACCGAGATGGTCTCGGCCGACGGGCTGACCCGCGGCAACCAGGCGACCCTCGAGTACTGTCGCTTCGAGCCCCCGGAGCGCCCGATCGGGATCCAGCTGTTCGGCTCGGATCCCGGCGTCATGGCCGAGGCCGCGCGCATCCTGTGCGGCCTGCCGCCCGAGCGTCGGCCGGACCTGATCGACATCAACATGGGCTGTCCGGTGCGCAAGGTGGTCAACCGCTGCGCCGGCGCGGCGCTGCTCACCAACGTGCCGGGTGTGCGCGAGCTGGTGCGGCGCATGGTCGAGGCCAGCACGATCCCGATCACCGCCAAGATCCGGCTGGGGTGGGACGGCGGGTCCCAGAACGCGGTCGAGGTCGCGCGGGCGCTCGAGGACGGCGGGGCACAGGCGGTCGCGATCCACGCACGCACCCGCGCCGAGAAGTTCGAAGGGCACGCGCACTGGGAGGTGATCGCCGAGGCCAAGCGCGCGGTGGGAATCCCGGTGATCGGCAACGGCGACGTGCGATCGCCGCAAGACGCCGTGCGGCTGCTCGAGACCACCGGCTGCGACGCGGTCATGATCGGCCGGGCGGCGTTTGGGGATCCGTGGGTGTTCCGGCGTACCCGCGCGTTTCACGAGCGGGGCGAGATCCTGGCCACGGCCAGCGCGTCCGAGCGGCTCGAGGCCGGAGTCCGGCATCTCGAGTGGATGGTCGAAGCGGTGGGGGAGGTGGCAGCCGCCCGCGAGATGCGCAAGCACGTGGCCTGGTACATCAAAGGGCTGCCGCACAGCGCGCCGGTGCGGGAGCAGGTCAACCGGACGCGGAGCGCCGGCGAGCTGGCCGAGGTGCTGGTCGGCTACCTGGCGGTGCTGGGGCGAAATGGGCCCTCGACCGTGGCCGCCGAGTCGGAGGTGGCCGCGGTCGGAGGATGGCGTGCGGCCGGTTGAGCTCCGCTCCCTGCTGCGTCGCGTGCGGCGCGGCGTCGTCTCGCCGGAGCGCGCGGCCCGCGCGATCTCCGGGGCGCCGCTCGAGCGCCTCGAGTTCGCGACCCTCGATCACCAGCGCACCCTGCGCCTGGGCTTCCCCGAGGTGGTGTTTGGCGAAGGCAAGACGCCGCCGGAGCTGGTGTCGATCACCGCGCGGCTCCTGCGGCGCAACGGAATCGTCCTTGCGACCCGGGTGGACCAGGCGGGCCGTGCGGCCCTCGCCGACGCGCACCCGCACGCCGAGATCTACGAGCGCGCTCGGGCGGTCGTGATCCGGGCGCGGTCGAGCCGAAGCCGGGCTCGCCGCGCCTCCCACCTTCCCGCCCGTTCGGGGCGCGGCCGTGGCCGCGTGCTGGTGGTCTGCGCCGGTACCGCGGACCTGCCGGTGGCCGAGGAGGCGCTGGTAACGGCACGCGCGATGGGGAGTCGGGCCGAGCTGGTGGCGGACGTCGGTGTCGCCGGTCTCCACCGCCTGCTGGCCCATCGGGCGGCGCTGCGCGGCGCCCGCGTCGTGGTGGTGGTCGCCGGGCTCGAAGGCGCGCTGCCGAGCGTGGTCGGCGGGCTCACCGATCGCCCGCTGATCGCCGTCCCCACCAGCGTCGGCTACGGGGCACACTTCTCCGGCCTGGCGCCGTTGCTCAGCATGCTCAACTCGTGCGCGGCGGGGGTGACCGTGGTCAACGTCGACAACGGCTTCGGAGCCGGCTACGCGGCGCACCTGATCAACGCCGCCGCGCGCCGCGGCTAGGGGCGGCCGTGCGCATCGCCTACTTCGATTGCTTCTCGGGGATCAGCGGTGACATGTGTCTAGGTGCCCTGGTCTCGGCCGGCTGGCCGGCCGCGGAGCTGGCCGCACTGCCGTCGCGCCTGGGGCTGGAAGGCGTGGAGGTCGCGGTCGGCGAGGAGCGCCGTGGCCCCTTCGTGGCGACCAGGGTGTCGGTGGGGGTGCGGGGGAGCCAGCCGGCGCGGCATCTCCACCACGTCCGGTCGATCGTCGAGCGGGCCGGACTCGAGCCTTCGATCCGGGAGCGGGCCCTGCGCGTGTTCGAGCGCCTGGCCGAGGCCGAGGCCGAGGTCCACGGCTCGACGCCCGAGCAGGTTCACTTCCACGAGGTGGGAGCGGCCGACGCGCTGGTCGACGTGGTCGGAACCCTGGAGGGGCTGAGGGCGCTCGGAATCGGGGAGGTGCACGCCTCTCCGCTCAGGGTCGGGCGCGGAGCGGTGCGCTCGGAGCACGGCGTGATCCCGGTGCCGGCGCCGGCCACGGCCATGCTGCTGCGTGGGGTGCCGATCGAGATGCCGGACATCGAAGCCGAGCTGGTTACGCCCACCGGGGCGGCGCTGATCACGACGCTGGTCCGCGACTGGGGGCGGGTCCCGGTGTTCCGGCTCGATCGGGTGGGCACGGGGGCCGGGCTGCGCGATCTCAGGGAGCAACCCAACGTGCTGCGGATCCTGGTCGGCGAGCGGCAGGGGGCGGACCGAAGCACGGCGGTCCAACGCCGTCGCGTGGCGGTGCTCGAGACCGCGCTCGACGACGACAACCCGCAGTTCGTCGCGGCCCTGATGCCCCGCCTGCTCGAGCGCGGGGCGCTCGATGCCATGGTGATCCCGACGGTGATGAAGAAGGGCCGACCGGGCCTGTGCCTGGTGGTGGTGGCCGAGATCGATCACGCCGACCAAGTGGCGCTCTCGCTGCTGCGCGAGACGAGCTCGCTCGGCGTGCGGTTGCGGCACGACGAGCGCTACGAGCTGGCGCGCCGAGCGGCCGAGGTCGAGACCCGATTCGGCCGCATCGCGCTCAAGCTGGCCGAGGTGCCGGGCGAGGGCGAACGCGCCCATCCCGAATTCGAGTCGGTGCGGGCGGCGGCCGAGAAGGCGGGCCGCCCCTTGCGGGAAGTCGCCGAGGCCGCGATCGAAGCCTGGAAGCGGGGTGCGCGCGACCCGTGAGCGTGCTGGTCGCCTGCGAGCTCGAGGTCACTCCGCCCGGGGCCTCCGAGCCGGTGGTGCGAGGCGCGTCGCTCGAGGTCGAGCGCGGAGAATGGGTGGCGCTCGCCGGACCCAACGGCGGCGGCAAGACGAGCTTGCTGCTGGCGCTCGCCGGGCTGTGGCCGGCCGGTGGACGGCTGGAGCTGCTCGGCAGGCGCTTCGGACCCGGGGCCGACCCCGACCTCCTCGAGCGCGTTGCCACGGTGCTGCAGGATCCGTCCGCCCAGCTCCTTCACTCCTCGGTGTGGGAAGAGCTGGCCTTCGGAGCGCGCAACCTGGGAGTTCCGGAGGCCACGATCCGCCAACGGGTCGATCGGGTGTGCCGTGCCCTCGGGCTCGAGCCCCAGCTCAAGTGCGACCCGCTCGGCCTGTCGGCGGGACAGCAACAGCTCGTTCCGCTCGCGGCGGCGCTCGTAATGCAACCCGAGGTGCTGCTGGCCGACGAGCCCACGGCGCATCTCGATGCCGAAGCCAGGCGCCGCGTGTTGGCGGCACTCGAGCCCGAACGGGAGCGCGGGCTGGCCGTGATCTGGGCCACGCAGGACGTGGAGGAGCTGAGGCGGGCGGACCGCGTGGTGAGCGTAGGCCCCCCGGTGAGCAAGGGGCCCTCTGCTCCGCCGGCTCGGTCCTCGAGCGACGGCCCGATCGCGCTCTGGCTGCGCGTCTCACCCGCCCGGAGCGGTGCGGGCCCGCGGATCGCGACCGAGGTGCCGCTCGAAATCGGAATCCCCGAGCGCGGGATCGCGGCGCTGCTCGGCCGGAACGGCTCGGGAAAGAGCGTGCTGCTTGCCGCGGCCGCGGGGCTCGCGCCGTTGGAGCAGGTCCAGGTCGAGTGGCGAAGGGCTCCTGCGCCGCCGCCCATCCTGGCGCTCCAGTTTCCCGAGCTCCAGGTGTTCGAGGAGCGGGTGGCCGACGAGCTGGCGTTCGCGGCGATGGCGCGCGGGGTGCCGCGCGAACGAGTCCTCGATCAGGCGTCCCAGGCGCTCGAGGCGCTCGGATTCGAGGCTCGGAAGTACCTCGAGGCCCGCACCTGGTCGCTGTCGAACGGAGAGAAGCGGCTGGTCGAAGTCGTCGCCGCGCTGGTCGCTCCGGCGAGCTTGGTGCTCCTGGACGAGCCGACCGCGGGGGTCGATCCGGCGCGGCGGGCGGCGCTGGCGCACCTGGTCAGCCGGCGCGCTCAGTCCGGGCCGGTGCTGATCGCCTCCCAGGATCCGGATTGGGCCCGCCTTTTGGGGGCGAGGAGCCATTGGATCGGGACGGAGCCGACCTGAGGAGAGCTGCTCCCCGCCCGATCCCCCCGGGCTCGGGCTCTGCTCGGGGCGGAAACCGTCGCTAGGTCCTTGAGTCCCCGGGGTTTTTGCGCTTGACGCATTTTGCAATTTTGTTAGCCTGCGTGTAATTCCCTCTCAAAGACTGGGCGTCCTGGAGGGCGCGGATGCGCTTTCGTGTCGGGGTCGTTCTTTTGCTTTTGCTGGTCTACGTGGGAGTCGCCTGCCGCACGCCGCTCAGCCCGAACGTCGACCGAAATCAGGCCCCGGAAACCTGGATCACCGCGGCGCCCTTCGACACCATCACGACCGTCAAGGGGGGCTTCCTTCCCACGGGCACCGGCGCGCCGGGCACCATCCCGGTGCGCTTTCACGTCTACTGGGCGGGATCCGATCAGGACGGGGCGGTGTCGGGTTTCTATTGGGCGGTGGTGGAGACCCTGCCCGTTCCGCCTCCCAACGCCTTCCCTCCGCTCGTTCCGCCCCTGCCGGGCCCCAAGCCGAGCGACTATCACTTCACGACCCGTTCGGACAGCATCTTCATCTTCAACGTCGCGGAAGAGACGCCGGACCGCCAGCACGCCTTCTTCATCTACTCCGTCGACGATCGGGGGAAACCCGATGCCACCCCGGCGCGGTTCATCTTCAACGCCCTGGATAATTTCCCGCCCGACCCGGTGCTCACGCGGGCCTTTGCGATCGGGCAGGTCTTTCGGCTGGTGAGACCCGGCGAGATCGAGGTCGACACCACCACCGTCTTCCCGCCGGGATCGCAGCCTCTGCGACTGACCGATCCGTTCCGGACCAGCGGGTCTCCCCGGGACACCGTCCCGTCCGGATCCGCCCTTTACTTCGCCTGGCGGGGAGAGGTCGCCATCCCGGGCACGGTGATCACCGGGTACCGCTACAAGCTCGACGAGCCCGAGCCAGTGGCGGTGGGGCCCGAGGTAACGTCCAAGGCCTACTTCTCGAACGCGGGAGCCGACACCGTGCCCCCCACGGCGGGCACCAAGGTCTTCACGCTGCGCGCGGTCGACCAGGCAGGGGGGGCGACCACCCCCGAGGTCAAACGTCAGTTCCAGTACAACTTCAGCCCCATCACCTGGTGGTCCGGCCCCGACCTGCGTACGCCCGGCGTCTGGCAGCCCAACTGGCGAAACGAGAAGTACCTGCTGTTGAGTAAGGCGACCGACGGCATCCGGGGCAGCCTCTTCAATCGGGACTCCGTCGACAAGCTGCCGGCCTCCCGCGCCGAGCACCGGTCCTTCCTCGAGATTTGGAAGGACACCGTGTTCGCCCGGGCCGAGTTCGACACCGTGCACATGAATTCGTGGGTGGTGTTCCACGCGGGCGGCTTCGATCAGGACTCGCCGTACGGCGTGCGGGCGGACTCGACGTATCCCGACTTGCCTTCGCCGCGCGGCCCGGTGTTGACTCCAGCCCCGAAGAACGGCTCGCCGATTGGCTTCCGCTCGCTGGAGAATACCCGTCTCGATCCCTATGCCTCGGGGGACAGGACTCACAACGCCCAGACCCCCTTGTATCCGCTGTTCGACGCCAACGACGTGTTCAACCTGCCGCGGATCGCGGGCTACCATGCGATGTTCCATTCCGGGAGAGCCTACGCCGTGATCAAGGCCGAGGACGGCGACGGGGCGACAGACGGCCGGGTCCTCGACGCGATTTCCCTGGCGGACCTGGTGGACGAAGAGAAGCACGGCGGTCATGGTGGCGGAACGCCTGCCGAACGAGACCTCAAGAACCAGACGGTGATGGTGTTCTACGTCAACCGGCCGCCGGTCTTCTCCACCGGCGACGGCAGATTCTTTCCCAAGCTCTATCCGCCTTCCGCGGGGCAGGTGGACACCTTGCGCGCCCGGGGCTGGGAACTCAACCTGTTGGCCACCGACATGGATCCGTTCAAGGCGGGCGACCGGTTCGGAGGACCGTCGGCCGGTGAGGCGGCCACGCTCCGGTACAAGATCACGGTCCGGTGGACCGGCGATCCCGGCTCCTACACCGACGGCATATACTACTCCTACCCCAACATCCGCTTCGAGGTGCCGGACTATCTGCCCACCGGCAAAGTGACCCTCAACGTGGAGCTGTGCGACTGCGACGAGTGCGAGCTCAAGCCGGGGGCGGGTCGCTGCGTCACCTTGGACATCCCCGTCTTCTACGAGCGCCCATGATCCGTCACCGACCGACCGGGAAAGCCACGTGCGTACTCTTGAGGAGCGAATGACGATGAAGCCAGGACCCACGACGGCGGTCCATCGCGCCGTCCCGCTGCTGCTCGTGCTGGTCGCGGGGGGCTGCTCGAGCAAGGTCACCGACGTGTTCCTTCCCAACCATGGTCCTGAAGTGCGACTCACGTTGGCGCCGGTGAGCACCCAGGGCAAGAACTTCTACGCCTATCGTATGAACTGGATCGGCTCCGATCCCGACGGGCGGGTGGACCATTACCTGATTTCGGTCGATCCGCCGCGGGCCGATACCGTGGACAGCCCTCCCCGCAACGACTGCCCCGACGACTCCCTGGTCGGCCATTGGTGCACCACCCCGAGGAGCGAGAAGGTCGTGTTCTTCAGGGCGACGCTGCCCGATACGACCGTGGCCGAGCCCGGGTTTCCAGACACCGCGATCGATTACCACGTCTTCGCGGTGGCGGCGGTGGACAACCGGGGTGCCGTGTCGACGCCGGTCTGGCGGGCGTTCAACGCCTATAACCTGTGCCCCAAGGTGGAGATCACATCGCCCGACGTTCCAAAATCGGAGAACCTGGCTTTCCCCTCCCTGGCCCCCTCCGTCCGCTTCCGGTGGAGCGGCAGGGACGAAGACGGCCAGTTCACTCAGAAGCCGGTCAAGTACAAGTTCCGGCTGTTCGGTCAGAAGGACGACGATTTCCCGGGCAATAACGACGTGCCCGGCTACATCATTTCGAACCCCAGCGTTCTGCGGAGGAAGTATGGCCCCACGTTCTCGAGCTGGGATTCGAGCAGCGCCGACACGACGGAGCACCGGTATGCGGGCCTCAACCCCAAGCAGTACTACCTGTTCGCGGTGACGGGGTTCGACGAGGCAGGGGCCTACGATCCCATCTTCTCGCACAAATCCAACCTGCTCTACTTCCAGGTCACGTTCGCGGGCCTGACCGGGCCCCAGATCGGCATGTTCAACGAGTTCTTCTTTTACTTGTACAGCAGCGGAGGGTACTCGACCGATCCCTACCGTTTCTTCCGCGTGGAGATTCCGGCCGATCAGCCGGTCACCTTCAACTGGTTCGGACTCACCCTGCCGGGCGTCGACGTCCGACGCTATCGCTGGGTCATGGACTTGGCAGACCTTTCCAACGAGACGCCGCGCGACGACCAGGAGAAAGATTGGAGGCATTGGAGCATCTACAGCCGCAACACCATCTCGGCCACGGTGGGCCCCTTCGACCCCGATCTGCCCGTCACGGACAAGCGGGGCGGCCGGGAGCATTTCTTCTACATCGAAGCCGAGGACAACAACAACCTGAAGAGCCTGGGGATCATCGACTTCAGCGTCGTGCGTCCGACGTTCGACAAACCGTTGCTGTTCGTCGACGACACTCGCCTGAGTCCCGACGAGTTGGGTCAGAACGGCCAGATCCTGCCCCCCCGGCAGATATGGCCGAACCGCGCCGAGCTGGACACGTTCTTCTTCGCCAAGGGTGGCGTCCCCTACAAGCCCCCCTACCCGAGCGGCAGCCTGAGCCCGCGCGGGATCTTCCAGGGGTACGACTTCGAAACCACCGGCACGCGGGGCATCCTGAACGGGATCATGCCGCTCTCGAGGCTCGGACAGTACCGGAAGGTGGTGTGGTACACCGACAATGTCGGGGCCACTTATCTCGACCCGCCGTCGCATCCCTTCACTCCCTCGACGTCCTTGCGATGGATGAGTTCACCCGGCTTTCCCAACACGCTGGCCACCTACCTCAAACAGGGCGGGGAGGTGTGGTTGTTTGGGGGTGGGGCGGCGCTCGCGAACCTGGGACCCTGGAACAAGGGCGGCACCGATGCCGACGTCTTCACGCCGCGGGACAAGGAGCTGCTTCCAGGACGGATGATGTACGACTTCGCCAGGTGGCAGTCGGAGGTCACCGCGAGCGGGGCCGTCTACGCCGGAAAGAACATCCCCGCGGTGACGGGGAAACCCGAATCGAGCCCGGGGCGCCCGTGGCTCAACGGCCCGATCCAGCGTACGGACGTGCTCGACTACGGCGTGCTGCCCGATCACCTGTCTCTCAACGGCTCGGATCCGCCTGATCCGATTCCGCCGCTGCGCAATGCGAACAACTTCATCGTCCAAGACTACCCCGCGGAGATCCTCACGAAGGGGTCGGAGGCGGGAAACTACATTCTGGAGGACGTCGACCCGTCGGACGAGGGCATCCAGATGGAATCCACCCTGGACACGCTGTGCGTGACCTCCCCCCCGACGTGGCCGCTCATGACCTACTATCACGGGCCGACCAGCTCGCGATTCGTCTTCTCGGGGTTCCCGTTGTGGTATTTCCACCGGAGCGAGCAGATCCAGGTCGCGGACTTCGTGCTGGGCCAGATCTTCGGGTTGCATAAGTCGGACGCCGCGCGTAACCCGGCCAAGCTCCGGGCCGCGCGTACCCGCTAGTGCGACGCATGCGTGCTCGACTCGCTCGCCCCGCAGGGGCTGGGGGGGCGTCGGAGGCCACGATGACGCCCATTCCCCTGCTCTGCCGCGGGCTGGCCGCCGGATCGCTGCTGGCGCTCTTGCTGGCGGCTCCCGGCCTGGCGGCCACGCAGTTCATCCACCAGGCCGCGGACAAATCGGGGTCCGTCGGGCAGCACGGTTCGCTGGCCCTGGACGCCCAGGGCAACCCGCGAGTGGGCTACTTGGACGAGACTCGGCTGAGCCTCAAGTACGGGGCCAAGCTGGGCGGCGCCTGGACCCTGGAGTTCGCGGAGTCGACTGCGACCGTAGGGCTCCACACGTCGCTGGCCCTGGACCCGCAGGGCGAGCCCCACATCAGCTACTACGACGCCACCGCCGCCGATCTCAAGTACGCGAGCCGAGCGGGCGGGATCTGGACGATCGAGACCGTGGACAGCGTGGGGATGGTGGGTCTCTACAGCTCGTTGGCCCTCGACGCGCAGGGCCAGCCCCACATCAGCTACTTCGATCTCACCAACGGCCAGCTCAAATACGCGAGTCGAGCGGGGGCGGTGTGGATGCTGGAGATCGTGGACGGCACCGGTGAGGTGGGCCAGTACACTTCGCTCGCGCTCGACCTGCAGGGCGAGCCCCACATCAGCTACTTCGACGTCACCAACGGCGACCTGAGGTACGCGGTCAAGAGCGGCGCTTCGTGGGCGACCCCCGAGACCCCGGACGAGGTGGGGAACGTGGGCGAGTACAGCTTCATTGCCCTCGATGGACTGGGCGAGCCCGGCATCAGCTACTACGACGCGACCAACGGTGACCTCAAGTTCGCCCACAGGAGCGGCGGCAATTGGAATCGCGCGACGGTCGACACCACCGGCGACGTCGGCCGGTACACCTCGTTGGCCTTCGACAGCCAGGGCGAGCCGCGCATCAGCTACTACGAGGTCACCGGCCAGAATCTCAAGTTTGCCGTCCGGTCGGACGGGAACTGGGCTCCGGAGTGGGTTGATACGGAAGGCAACGTCGGCCAATTCAGCTCGCTGGCCTTGGACGCCAGCGACATCCCCCACATCGGTTACTACGACGCCGGGAAGGGCGACCTCCGGTACGCCGTCGTGGATACGACCTGGAAGTTCCAGAGCGTGGACGTCGCGGGAAACGTGGGGCAGTACGCCTCACTCGCCCTCGACACCCAGGGTAATCCTCACCTCAGCTACTTTGACGCCACCCGTCTGGATCTCAAGTACGCCAGCCGGCCCGACACTGTCTGGACGCCCGAAATCGCGGATGACGGCGGCAACGTGGGCCAGTACGCCTCGATCGCCCTCGATGCCCAGGGCGAGCCCAGCATCAGCTACTGGGACGACAGCTACGGGGTCGGCGACCTGAGATTCGCGCACCGCTTGGCGAACGGAACCTGGAGCCACGAGACGGTGGACGCCACCGGGAACGTGGGCCAGTACACTTCGCTGGCGCTCGATGCCCAGGGCAATCCCCACGTCAGCTACTACGACGCGGGCAACGGGGATCTCAAGTACGCGAGCCAATCGGGCGGGGTCTGGGCGCTGGAGACCGTGGACGCGGTCGGGGACGTGGGCCAATACACGTCGCTGGCGCTCGATGCCCAGGGCAATCCCCGCATCGGCTACTTCGACGTCACCAACGGCGACCTCAAGTACGCCAGCAAGTCGGGCGGGGTGTGGACGCTCGAAACCGTGGATGCCACCGGTGAGGTGGGCCAATACACGTCGCTGGCGCTCGATGCCCAGGGCAATCCCCGCATCAGCTACTTCGACGTCGCCAACGGCGACCTCAAGTACGCGAGCAAGAACGGCAGCACGTGGGCCATCGAGACCGTAGACGCCGGCGGGCAAGTGGGTCTATACACCTCCCTGGTGCTCAGCCCCCCGGTGGAGATTGGCGATGCCGTCTCCCCGGGGGGCGAGCCCCGCATCAGCTACTACGACCAGACCAGGGGCGACCTCAAGTTCGCGAGCCGGAGCGCAGGCGTGTGGACGCTGGAGACCGCCGAAGCGGGCGAAGTGGGCGAAGCAGGCGAAGCGGACGTGGGCCGGTTCTCCTCCATGAGGCTCTACCAGGGCAGCTTCCAGGGCCAGCCGCGCCCCAGCTTTAGGATCATCTACTGGGATGCCACCAGCGACGACCTCGACTACACGGCGATGTGGTGGCCCGACATTCACCTTTGGGCCTATCCCGGCTCCTATCGGGCCGGCGCCGACACCATCCAGGAGCGGGCCCGCACCCTCACGCTGCGCTGGGCGCGCGACCCGGTGGCGGAGTCGAGCGTGAACTTCGGCGGCTACCGGATCTACCGCGGGTTCGGCACCCCTGACACCGCGCGCTTCCAGCTCATCCGCCGCTTCTCTCTCAACGACCGCGACGCGCTGTTCATGTGGCATTTCCCGAAGATCTCGGAAACCACCCCGGTGGCCCAGCGGATCGTCTCGTTCGTGGACGCGGAGTCGAGCGGGTCGTTCTTCAAGGTGTGCCGGCGCGAGACTCTCGGCGTCTGCCTGTCTCCCGGTGACTCGGTGATCAAGCTGGTCCCGCCGCCCGGTCCTCACGACGGGTTCCGGACTTGGTACGCCATCACCTACGAAGGACGGAACATCTCCAGCAACGACTACCTCGACCTCTTCGTGCAGGACGCCATCGGCTGCCAGGATCCGGGCCGCACGACCTGCCCCAACTTGAACCACAAGGCGCGCAACCTGACATCGTCCCCGGTGGAGGCGACTGGCGGGCCCACCGACAACCTCCTGCAGGTCGCGGTGGTGCCCAACCCGTACCGAGAGACCGAGGCCTGGGATGCCCCGGGGGGTCACGAGGTGCACTTCATCAACCTCCCTTCCGAGGCGCGCATCTCGATTTACACCGTCGCTGGCGACCTGGTCGCCGAGCTCAAGCATTCCGATCTGGTTCGGGACTTCGAGCGCTGGGATCTGCGGAACGGGAGGGGCGGCCTCGTCAGCTCGGGGATCTACCTGTATCGCGTCGAGTCGAAGAACTTCAGCTTCCAGAACCGCTTCGTGGTCATACGCTGACCACCGGGGTCCGCCGCGCGACCCGGGACGTCGCCATGCGTCTCCACATCGAGGTCCGTGTTTGGCGCGGGACCGTCTTGGAGTCTCGCCACCGCGTGCAGGCGGTCGTGTGCCGGCCCGACGGTCGACTCGAGGCCGCCACCCGCCAGGCCGACTTCGCCACCACCTTCCGCTCCTCGGCCAAGCCGTTCCAGCTCGTGCCCTTGGTGGAGCGTGGCCACGCCGATCGTTGGGAGCTGAGCGCCGAGGAGCTGGCGATCGTGGCGGCCTCGCACACCGGAAGCCGGTACCACCGGACGCTGGTGGGCAGGATCCTCGAGCGCCTGGGACTCTCCGACCGGCATCTCGCCTGTGGGTTCCACGAGCCGCTCGATGCCGAGGCGCTGGAGGAGGTGCGGGCACATCCCGAGCGTCGTTCGGCGATCTACAACAACTGCTCGGGCAAGCATGCGGGGATGTTGTGCCTGGCGCTCTCGGAGGGCTGGCCGCTCGCCGGCTACGAGCGGCCGGGCCACCCGGTCCAGCAGCTCATGCACCGCGCCGTGGCCGAGCTGTGCGGGCTCAAGGTCGACCAGGTCGCGGTGGCGATCGATGGGTGCAGCGCCAGCGCCTTTGGGCTGCCGCTGGCCGCAATGGCCCGCGGCTACGCCCGCTTGGCGACGGCAGGGGCGAGCGGCGATCCGCGCGAGCGGGCCCTGCAACGGATCCGCGCCGCCATGGCCGCTCACCCGGTGGCGGTCGGGGGAGCGGCGCGTTTCAGCACGCTGCTGATGCAGGCGACCGGGGGCCGTATGCTGGCCAAGGGAGGCGCCGAGGGGCTGGAGTGCGTGGCGCTGCCGGAGCGGGCCTTAGGTCTAGCCATCAAGTGCGAGGACGGCCAGGTGCGGGGGATCCCGCCGGCCGCGATCGCGCTCCTCGATCAGCTCGGCGTGCTCTCCGAGGCGGAGCGGGAACGGCTGGGCGAGGAGCGCGAACCACGGGTGCGGAACCACGCCGGGATCGAGGTCGGAAGAATCGAGGCGGTGGTCGAGTCCCTGGCCCGATCGAGTTGACAGCAGATCGTGGAGACCCACCCTCGCATCGCGTCTGGCAGCCGACGGTGGAAGGTGCTCGCCGCCTGCGCCTGCCTGGCCGCGTCCCCCAGGGCCGCTACGGCGTCGGCCCCCGAGGTCGCCGCCAAGCTCGATCCGCGGCTGCTCGGGCCGGCGCTCCACCCGAGCGGGGAGCGCCTCGCGGTGTGGCTGACGCTCGCCGACAAGGGAGAGCTTGACCCGCGGGAGCTGGCGGCGATGCTCGGGGTCGCGGCCGCCTCGCTGGCTCCGCGCGCGCTCGCCCGGCGGCTGCGGGCCGGGGTCAGGCCGCTGGTCGACTACCGGGATCTGCCCGTCCACGCCGGGTATCTCGACGCGCTGGCAGCCCATGGGCTCGAGCCGCTCGGCGTGTCGCGCTGGTTCAACCAGGTCGCGGTCCGGCTCCCCGACGATCGCTTGGCCGAACTCGCGAGGCTCGGCTTCGTGAGCCGCATCCTGCCGGTCGAGCACGCCCGGCGCTCGCCCGATCCCAAGCCGGCGAGCCCAGGGCCGGGGCGTTCTTCGATCCCGGCCACCCAGGAACGGGCGGGGGCCGTGAACTACGGGATGACCCTGGAGCAGCTTGCCCAGCTCAACCTGCCGGCGGTGCACGACTCGGGCTACGTCGGCACCGGCGTGTTGGTTTGCGTGCTCGACGAGGGTTTCAACTTCTTCGACAAGCACGAGGCATTACGGGATCAGCCGATCCCGCTCGAGCGCCAGCGCGACTTCGTGCGCGGCGTCCAGACGGTGCAGGACACGACCGATACGCGTTCCTTCAACCACGGCACGGAGGTTCTGGGCTGCCTGGCCGGCGATCTCCCCGGCGTCTACGTGGGAGCCGCATTCGGGGCGGAGTATGCGCTCGCCCGCACGGAGATCGAAGCCAGCGAGACTCGCCGGGAGATGGTCTACTGGGGTCTTGGCGCCGAATGGGCCGACAGCCTGGGGGCCGACATCCTCTCGTCGTCCCTGGGGTATTCCACGTTCGACATCGGCCAGGGTGACTACACCTACTCCGACATGGACGGCCACACCACGCTGGTGAGCCGAGCCGCCGAGATCGCGGCCGCCAAAGGAATCCTGGTGGTGAACGCGGTGGGCAACGAAGGAGCACACCCGTGGCACTATCTGGTCGCCCCGAGCGACGTGAACGGCGACAGCGTTCTGGCCGTGGCGGCCGTCGATCGGAACGGGGCGCCGGCCAGCTTCTCCTCGTTCGGGCCCAGCGCCGACGGACGCATCAAGCCGGACGTTGCCGCGCGAGGTGTGGACAATCCACTGGTCTTGCCCTCGAGCAATCCGAGTGGATACACGACGGATGACGGCACCTCGTTCGCGACGCCGCTGGTGGCGGGTGTGGCCGCCTGCTTGATGCAAGCCCGTCCCCAGTGGACGCCCCGGGAGGTCTCCTGCGCCCTGCGCTCGACCGCATCCCGTGCGGCCAATCCCGACTTTCGACTGGGCTACGGGGTGGTGGATGCCCTGGCCGCGCTGCGGTGGAGTCCGGGGGCCGCGGCACCCGGAGTTTCCGGCCTCGAGCTGGCCCTGGCCGGTCCCAACCCGCTGCGTCGGGATCGGGGCCCGGCGCGCGTGCGCGTCGGACTCGGGGCCGGCACGGCGGCGGCGCAGTCCGTGCGCCTCGAGGTTTCCGACGTCGGGGGCCGGCGGATACGCGAGCTGTGGACCGGCGTGTTAACGTGCGGCGTGCCGGTATCCGTGAGCTGGGATGGGCGCGACGACGAGGGTCGCGCGTGCCGGGGCGGCCTCTACTTCATCACGCTCAGGGCGGGCGGAAAACGCACCTCGGTCCGCGTCACGCTGTTGCCCTGAGTGAGCCGGGAGCTGTTGGCGATGGCTGCGAAACGCTCGTCGACCATGAAGACGCTGGGGCTCGCAATCGGGGTCCTGTGGGCCGGTGTGCCGGTGGCGAAGGCCCTGGCCGCACCACGGTTCCCGGACGAGGTGCGGGGCGTGACGCTCACGAACGGGTTGCGCCTGCTGCTGGCCCCGGATCCCGGGACGCCGGGCGTCGACCTGGCGATGTGGTACGACTCCAGCCCCCGCCAGGAACGGCCCGGCATCGTCGGGATCTCGCACCTGTTCGAGCACCTGATGTTCCACGGCTCAGCCCATTTCGGTCCGCAGGATCATCGTCGCCTGCTCGTCGCCCACGGTGGGGCGGCTGGGGCCTACACGGGAGCGGACTTCCTGTCCTTCTACGACACCGTTCCGCCCGATGCGCTCGAGCTCGCGCTCCGGCTCGAGGCGGATCGGATGGCTTCGCTCCGACTCACCCAGGAGGGGCTCGAAGAAGAGCGACGCACCGTTCTGGCGGAAAACGCGTGGCGCGCCTCCAGCGCCCCGATCGCCCACGGACTGGATCTGCTCTACGGAGTTGCGTTCACCAGCCACCCGTATCGTTGGCCGGTACTCGGCCTCGAAGCCGATCTGCGGCACATCACCCTGAAGGAGTGCCGGGACTATCTCGGCGCCCGGTTCATCCCCAGCCGGACCCTGGTCACGGTGGTCGGGAACTTCGACACCACGCAAGTCCTCGCTTGGTCCCGGCGCTACTTCGAGCCGATTCCGGCCGGCCGGGGAACCGAGCCCCCTCGGCCCAAGGAACCGCCCCGGACCGCCGAGCGTCGGGCCCACGCGCAGGCGGCGGTGGCCTCGCCCCTGTTGCTCGTGGGCTGGCGCGCGCCGGGCCGCAGCGATCCGGACTGGCCCGCGCTCGCCCTGCTCTCCGCGATCCTGACCCGCGGCTCGGGGTCGCGGCTCCCGCGGGGGCTGGTGGAGGAGCAGCGCAGCTGCGTGCGGGTCGAGGGCGACCTCGAAGGGCGGCGGGACGCTTCGCTGTTCTATGTGGCCGCGACCACGCGGCGTGGGGCCGACAGCGCTCTTGTGGAGCGCAGCCTGATGGCGGCGGTGGAGAAGCTCTCGGCCGAGCCGGTGACCGAGGCCGAACTCGAGAAGGCCAAACGTCAGATCGAGTCTTCCGTCGTGTTCGGATTGCAGAGCACGCGGGGGCGGGCCCAGACGCTCGGCGTGTTTCAGCTCCTGAACGGCGACTACCGGCTCCTGACCCGCTATCTCGACCGCGTCCCGGCGCTCACGGCCGCGGATCTGCAGCGGGTGGCGAGACGCCATCTGGGTCGGGGGGGGCGCTGCGTGGTCTGGATCTCGCCGGCTTCGAATCGGCCACCGGGCGGATCGGGCACCGGCGAAGGTGGTGCGCGATGATGGGCTGGGCCGCGATGCCACCCCGGGCGGCCCGGACCGCGGTCGCCGTGGCGCTGGCGGCGGCCCTGTCGGGACCCGCGTCTGCCGCGCCGTTCCGGCCGGTGGCGGCGGTGGTCCGCAAGCTCGACAACGG
>DASXTP010000172.1:0-10864 GCA_036505355.1 Candidatus Eiseniibacteriota bacterium
ACCCACGTCCGCCGTCCGGCCCCGGACCACCCGTGGAAACGGTGGCGGCCCACACCCAGCCTCCAGCCCTAACCGGCCGGAGCCGGGGGGTGACAGAATCACCTTGGAGTTAGGGGGACACAATCACTCTTGAACAACAGGTCGCGGCGAGGAGGACGTCGATGGGCACGCTACGGCAAGCACGGCGACCCAGGACCCGACCGTCCGAGCGGGCGCCGCCGGCGTGGCAGCCGGACGACCGCGGATGGGGCGCGAGTGATTGACCCTCCGCTACAGCCGACGCTAGGATGCCGCGGAGCTGGATCCTCGGGATGCGCCCTCGCGGGCGCGGCGCGCCCGGCCGGGTTCACGAGCCGCACGGTCAGGCACCCGCGACAGGGAGGTTCGATCGATGCCGAGCCAGAAGCTGGTGCGTTGCGAGATCCGTCGCCGCGGTCACGGAAGCCCCGCGACGCCGCGGTACGTCCCACTCGAAATCTACGGCTTGTGGGAGTACCTCCTCTCCACGCGGCACGGCTTCGAAGTGGTGTCGCAAGAGGCCTCGTTGTGGCTCGACATGGAAGACGCTCCGGAGGCCGCCTACGGCGAAAGCCAGTTCGATCGCGTGACCGAGGTGAGCTTGTTCGTCTATTCGGACCGCGACGACATGTTCACCCGGGTGTGCCGATACCTGCCGAGCCGGGAATGCGAGACCCTCAAGGCGATCATCCTGAGCCACTACCCGCCGGATAGCCAGCGAGTCCAGCCTCACATTCGGGAACGCAACGGCATCTGGGTTCACCGCCGGTCGGCACCCCCATAGGTCGAACCGGTCCGGCCTCGAACGCCGGGCCCCCGGCGCGGACGAACCACGCTTCCTCGTTTCCTCGATTCCCGTCAAGTCCCGGCCGCGCCCCGCCGACAACTCCCCTGGAAGTCGGGCGGCCCGCCGACGCGCCTGAGATTGGCGGCCCCATCCGGCGTTTCGAGCCATCCGAGCTGCCGTGCCCTGTGCATCCAAGCGACGGAACGGTTCGATTCGCCTTCAGGGTTCCCGTGGAGAAAGGGCGGCAAGGGGCTCCATGGGGCTTGGCCCTGTGACGTGGGTGGGGCCGCGTGAAGGAGGATACCGCCGTGGTCGTGGTGAGCTATTCCGGCAAGGAGATCAACGCCAAGCTGGTGTACTACGGCGCCGGTCTGAGCGGCAAGACCACCAACCTCGAGTCGATTTACGAAGCCGTGCCGGATACCAGCCGCGGCAAGATGGTGAGCATGAAGACGCAGTCCGACCGGACGCTGTTCTTCGATCTGTTGCCGCTCGACCTCGGCGAAATCATGGGGTTCCGGACGCGCTTCCTGCTCTACACGGTGCCCGGCCAGGTCTTCTACAACGCGACGCGCAAGCTGGTCCTCAAGGGGGCCGACGCCATCGTCTTCGTGGCCGACAGCGAAGTCGGCAAGATGGAGGAGAACAAGGAAAGCCTCGAGAACCTCCGCGCCAACTTGATGGAGTACAAGCTGAACCTGGACGACCTGCCTTGGGTGATCCAGTACAACAAGCGCGATCTTCCCAACCTCTACACCTGCGAGGAGCTGAACGCCGAACTGAATCCCGGCGGCCGCGTGCCTCATTTCGAAGCGGTTGCGACCCAGGGCAAGGGGGTTTTCGAGACCTTCCGCGGCATCTCGCACCTGCTGATGGAGAAAGTGACGAAAGACCTGCGGCGGGCCCCCGCCTCGAGCGGGCCTGCGCGAAGGGCCGCGCCGCCCGAAGAGCCCGCAGCCCACGGGCCGGGGGCCGCTTCCACTCCGCGCATCGCCCAGGCCCCGACGTTGGCGCCGAGCACCGGCCTCGAGCGTGAGGCCTCGAGCACCCACGCCGTGACCAATGGCGCGGAGGACGAGATGCTCGAGTACGGTCGGCAGATCGACTTGCCCGACCAGATCCCCCCGCCGTCGAAGCCAGTGGCCGAGCCCCGTCGGCCGGCTGTCCACCCGATTCCGGCGCCCGCCGGGCCGGCCGTGAGCCCTGCGGGGTCGCGCGGGACCTCCGGCGATCCCAGCGGGGCCGCCCTGCGGGCTCCATCGCTGACCTCCGAGGTCGCCGAACGACCAGAGGGAGGTCCGGCCACGGTGGTGGTACCGGTCGCCGTCCCGGCAGCCGGCAAGACCACCGAGATCGTGGTCCGGATCGTCGTCACGTCGGTCAAGTAGCGGTCTTGCCCATGGGGGCCGTTTCGAGATCCGACGTTTCCGGATTGACAGAGCCGGTGGACCGCCCTAGCTTTTGAGGTGTCATGTCCCATCGCATCATAGCCTTTGGCGTCGTCAGCCTTTGCTTCTCGCTTGCCACGCCGGCAGTCGTCACTTCGGCGTCGACCTCGGGACTCGCGCCGGGTGGGTGGCTCACTCCGGTGAGCGCGTTTGCACGCCCGGCCAGCTGGCTCGATCCCTCCCGGCTCACGGTCTCGACCGAAGTCAGTGTGGGGACTGGTTGGGGTGGGCGCGGGGTCGACGGCCTCCAGGTCACCCGGCTGGGCTACCAGTTTGGGGCGCCCCTGGCGATGCAGGTCAGTGTTGGCAGTGCGCTGGGCTCGCGCGCGGTGGGCTCGGGCTCGATGTTCCTCGAGGGTCTCGACCTGACCTACCGGCCCTTCGGTTCGGTCGAGTTCCAGGTCCATTACCGGGATCTGCGCTCGCCCCTCCAGCTCTCGTCGTCCCCAGGTTCCGGCTTCTGGCGCTAGGCTCCGTTCGCTCGGAGGCAGCGACGTGAGCCGGCTCGGCCCCACGTTCGCGGCCGCCCCGGAGCGGACGGGACTGATTCCCTTCCTGACCGCCGGCTACCCAGCGCTCGATTCCTCGCTCGAGATGCTGTGCGGCTTCGAGCGCCTCGGCGCTCTGGCGGTGGAGATCGGGATCCCGTTCTCGGACCCCATCGCCGACGGTCCCGAGATCCAGCGCGCCTCGGAAGCGGCGCTGTCCGCGGGCGTGGGCGTGCCGGAGGTGCTCGATCTGGTCCGGCGGTTTCGGGGGAGTTCCCGGCTGCCCGTGGTGCTGATGACCTACGCCAACCCGGTGCTCCGCTCGGGCATCGAGCGGTTTGCCAACGCGGCCCGCGCGGCCGGCGTGGACGGCGTGCTGGTTTCAGACCTCCCGCCGGAGGAAGGCCCTGAGTTCTGGCACGCGTTCGACGACGCCGGGCTCGACACCGTGTTGCTGGTGGCGCCGACCACCGAACCGGCCCGGCTGCCGCGGCTGCTGGAGCGGGCGCGGGGATTCGTCTACTGCCTGGCGCGCACCGGAGTGACGGGAGCCGGTGCCGGAGACTCGGCATCGCTCTCCCAGCGGGTCGCCGCACTGCGACGACTCACCTCGCTGCCGGTGGCGGTCGGTTTCGGGATCTCCACCGCCGCCCAGGCTCGACGGCTCAAAGGCATCGCCGATGCCGTGGTCGTGGGCGCCGCGTTCATGCGCGCCGCGGCCGACGGCGACCGACTCGGCGCCGGCGAGCGCGTCCTTGGGCTCGCCGGCGAGCTGATCGAGGCCTTGCGTTAAGCGGGCTGCTCGGTTCGATCTACCTGCGGATCCACCACAGGAGGTCGAGAATCAACAACTCGACGATAGCGTTCACGATCCACCCCCCGGTTCCGAGGGTCGCGCATCCTGCGCGGTCAACCGCTAGGATCGGCCGCCCGTGGGTTGGCGGCGCGGGCGGGGAAGACGGCATCCTGTCGTCTCACCGGAAGGTATCGACCGGCTCCGGTCGCTGCTTGAGGAGCGTTTCGGCCGGGGTGGTCCAGGGCGCCTGCGGGTCGGCGAGCTGCTTGAGCACGACCACGGTCAGGTCGTCGAGCGGGTCCTCGGCGAACTCCCGGACGGCGCCCAGCAGCCCGGCCAGGATGTCGGCCGCCCGGCGGCCCGCGGAGGCGTCGAGGACGCGGCGCACGCGCTCCAGACCGAACAGCTCCTCGCCGCGCCGGGCTTCGGTGAGCCCGTCGCTGTAGATCAGGGCGACGTCGCCGCCGCGCAGCTCGACGCTGGTGTCGGGGTAATCCGCTTCGGCCCGCACACCCAACAGCAGGCCGCCCTCGGTCAGCTCGTCGAAGCTCCCCGCGCGCCGCCGGACCAGCGGCGGCGTGAGCCCGGCATTGGCAAAGGTCATTCGCCCCTGGCGGACGTCGACGCGGGCGCACAGCAGGCCGACGAACTTCTCCGGCCGATCCAGGTGAGCGAGCTCCAGGTTCAGGGCTCCGAGGAGCTGTCCGGGCCCCCGCCCGCGCAGGGCCTCGCTGCGAAACCGCGCCTGGACGCCCGCCAGCAGGAGCGCCGCCGGCACGCCCTTGCCGGCGGCGTCTCCCACCACCAGGGTGAACTCGCGCTGCGAGCGCTCGACGAAGTCGTAGTAGTCGCCGCCGACCGGCTCACACGACAAGGTGGCGGCCGCGCAGTCCAGCGTGGGGTAGACCGGCGCCCGGCGGGGCAGCAAATGGGCTTGGATGGCGCTCGCCTGCTCCAGCTCGCGATCGATCGCCCCATGGGAACGGGCGGCGAGGCGAAGCGCCACGTTCTCGAGCGTCACGCCGAGGTGTCGGGCAAAGCGTTCGAGTTCGTCCACCTCGCGCCGATCCAGCCACGGCCCGGCGAGGCGCCGACCCAGCAAGAGGGCCGCGATCGGGCGGTCGACTCCGACCGGGAGCACCCACTGTACCCCCGCACTCTCGAGCGCATCCCGATCGGCGGAGGTGAAGGTCGAATCGTCGGCCGACAGCGGCTGTGACCTGCCGGACAACGCGGTCGCGAACTGCGGACTCAGCTCGGGACCCGGTCGGCTGGGTGCGGGGAGTCCGTTTCGCGATTCGAGCCAGGGCCCCGGACCCCGAGCCCCGAGCTCGGCCGGGGCCAGCTCGACCGCCGTGCAGCGGTCGAGCATCAGGTTGACCATCAGCGCTTCGCAGGCTCGCGAGAGGACTGCGGGCGCGGATTCCTCGTGCGCCGTCGCCTCGCGGATCAACGTCTCGGCGAGCGCCGGCGTCATCCGCTGCGAGGCCAGCAGCAGGTCGAGGCGTCCGGCCCATGGACGGGCTGGGCCGGCCACCGCGGCTCCCAGCGCCACGAGCGCCAAGGCCACGCCCGTCAAATCGACTCCCCCCCAGGTCGTGGCTAGCTCGCCGGCAAAGTACACTCCCGCGCCCATCAGCCCGAGGATCAAGGCGATCGTGGCCACGCGCAGCGCCACGCGGAAATCGAAGATCCGGTGGACCACCGTCGCCCACGCGAACGACAGCGGCACGAGCAGGGTCAGCTGCAACGCCCAGCGTTCTCCGGGGACCACGGTGCCCGGAGAGAGATTGCGGAGCACGATGAGGCTGGCGAGCGGACCGAGCCCGAGCACGGTGCCGACCAACGCCACGCGCATTCGTCGGCGCGAGTCGGTGGAACCCGCCCGCGCGTACGAGCGTCCGAACAGCACCAACGCCCACAGGAGCCCCGCCGCGAACCAGACCGCGGCCGCCGCCTGGAGCAGGGCGGCGGCCGGCCTGGCCCACCCCCCGCCCAACATCCGCAGCGCGGAAATCGTCGCCACGGCGGCGAACAGCAGGGCCGCCACGCCGTAGCCGGCCGCGACGCCCGCGCCGATCGGGCGGCGCGGCGCGCGCGGCTCGGGAAACAGGGCGAAGAAGTGGACGCATAGCGCCGGCAGCGCCAGGGTCGCCGCCAGGTAGTAGAGGTCGTGGGCCACGGTCGCCCAGGCCCACGAGAAGAGCGGCGGGGGGGAGAGCAGGGAGGCAAACGCCAGCGAGAGCAGGTAGAAGGGGCGCGTCAGGCCATCCCTCCGCTCGCTCCAGACCCAGCCGCCAAGCACCATGAAGCCCGAGGCCACGGCCAGCAGGGCGGCCATCATCCGACGCTCGCTCCCGGGCAGGGGCTCGGGAACGATCGTCACCGAGACCGGTGTGCCTCGACCCTGGCGCAACAGCCTCAAGGGGATTCCAGGCCGCGCGTCCGACAGGGGGCTGGGAAACGGGTTGTTGTCTCGGTCTTCGTCCGACCGGCTCAGCCGGTCCCCCGGCTGCAGCCCGGCCCGCTGGCCGGGGCTCCCCGGAACCACCTGCACGACCTGGCTTTCGCGCAGGACGACGCCCGTATACGGTTGGGAGGGAAGGCTCAACGCCGAGGCCAGCAACGTTCCGGCCGCCGGCAGGATCATCCATGACAAGGCGTGGGTAGACGCACCGCGGTCCATGCGGGCCTCCCGAAAGTGGATCTGGTCGCGAACAGCCTAGCCGGGCCGGGCAGCCTGTCAACCCCACTCTGTCTTGGACCTCTCCGACCAATCGGCTATCCTGCCGTCAAGTCGCTTGCGTTTCTTGCCGATACGCTGATGGACGGGGCCATCGAGCCCCGTGTCGGAGCGGAGGAAGCTTCACGATGCTGGTCCTAACACGGAAGTTAGGCGAGAACATCCGAATCGGAGATTCGGTCAAGATCACGGTGCTCGAAGTCCGGTCGGGCCAGGTCAAGTTGGGGATCGAGGCTCCGCCCGAGGTGAAGGTGCATCGCGAAGAGATCTACGCCCGCATTCAGGAGGAGAACCGTCGGGCCCAGCGCTGGAAGCAGGAACCCGATTCGCTGGACCCGAACCGTGACCCAGGCAAGAAGGAGCGGAGCGCGCCCGAGTGACGGGTGGCGCGAAAGCGCGCGACCCCGACCCACGGTGCGATCGGCGGTGCGTCGCGACAGCGGCCGCTGCGAGCGAGGATTCATGACCATCACCCGACCACCGCAGCGGGGCCCGAGGCGACCGCGGCAGGGCATGGTTTCGGCGATTGGGTTGCGCGAGTCCGATCGGATTCGCTGGTCGAAGGTCATGGCGGCTCAGGCGCGCATGACGTCGGGCTATTACGATCGGGACGAGGTACAGCAGTTCCTGGTCGAAGCCCTGCTGCGAGAGCTTCGGCGGCACTAGGTCGCGACCCCCAGCCGTCGTTGCTCACGGCGCGGGAAGGATCCACCGGGGTTTCGATCGTCGTCCGGCTTCCCTATACTGCGCGCGCGATGGAACGCAGCCGTCCATGCCCTTGAGACGCCTCCGCCGGCCCCGCGCGCCGGGCGGGCCACCGCATCCGGCGGTGTCACAAGTTCTGATGGCGGACGCGGATTCCGGGGTGCTGCTGATCAACCCGGAGCGCCGGATCGCCGAGATCAACTCCGCCGCGCTCCGGCTGCTGGCGCTGCCCGCCGCCCAGGCACGTGGGGCCGACGCCTCGGAGGTGCTGCGCACGGTGATCGCGGGAGACGACCCGGTGCGAGAAGCGTTTCGGGCGGCCTCCGCCGAACGCGAGGCGGTCGTGCTGAGCCGGTCGGGCGGCGAAGTGCCGGTGTCCTTACGCAGCGTTCGAATCGGTCGACCGCCTTGGGTCGTGATCACGATGCGGGACCTCACCCACGCGCGTCGCGTGGAGCAGGAGCTTCGGCGCCACGAACGGCTCGCCACGCTGGGGCAGCTCTCCGCCGGGGTGGCCCACGAGATCCGCAATCCACTGGCGGGCATCGGGACCAGCGCGCAAGTGCTGCTGCGACGCTTCGAGCCCCGCGACGAGCGCGCCCGCTTCGTGCGCGTGATCCTCGACGAAGTCGCGAGGCTCGACCGTATCGTGACGAGCCTGCTGCAATACGCGCGTCCGCGGGTGCCGGAACTCAGGAGCGGGGCCCTGTTGCCCTGCGTCGAGCGCGTGCGGGAGCTGACGAGCGAGGCGATGAGGCGCGCTGCGATCCAGGTGGAAGTCGACGTGGCGCCGCGACTGGCGCCGGTTTACATTGACAGTGACCTCGTGACCCAGGTGGTCCTCAACGTCACGCTGAACGCCATCCAGGCGATGCCGCAGGGAGGTAGGCTGCGATTCGAAATCCGGCAGCTGCGTCGCAGGAGCCCCGAGCGTGGCCCAGGACGCCGTGCCACCGACTCCGCTCGGGCCCGCCGAGCGACGGGTCCGATCTCGTGGCTCCGCTACCAACAGATCCGAGTGATCGACGTCGGCACCGGGGTTCCTCCCGGCCTCCTCTCCAAGCTCTTCGACCCCTTCTTCTCGACCAAGCCCGGCGGCACCGGGTTGGGTCTCTCGATCTGCCAGACCATCATGCAGGAGCATCAGGGCTCGATCACGGTGGCCAGCCGCGAGGGTCGCGGCACGACGGTGCTCCTGGATTTCCCGGTGGAGAAACGCCATGACGAGAAGCGAAGCACCCGCTCGGGTGCAAAGCGCACCGACGCTGCTGATCGTTGACGACGAGCGGTCGCTGCGCTTCACCATCGGCGAGTGGGCGCGCGATGCGGGCTATCGGCCGCTCGAGGCGACCGCGGGGCGGGAGGCGGTCGACGCGCTCCGCGAGCATTCGGTGGACGCCGTGCTGTTGGACCTCAAGCTCGGTGACGAGGACGGGCTGCAGGTGCTCAAGGGCCTGCGCGATGCGGACCCCCTGCTGCCGGTCATCATGCTGACGGGCCACGGCACCATCGAGCACGCGGTGCGAGCCACCCGCCTCGGTGCCTACGACTTCATGCTCAAGCCTCCCGATCTCGAGCACTTGGGAGTGGTCGTCCACCGCGCCCTCGAGCATGCCCGCTTGAGACGCGAGGTGGACGTGCTGCGCACCGGGTCCCGGACCGACCAACCGCTGTTGGGCGAAAGCCCGGGACTCCAGCGCGTCCTGCAGCGCCTCGACAAAGTCGCCAAGAGCGGCACCGCCACCGTGCTGATCCAGGGCGAGACCGGCTCGGGCAAGGAACTGATGGCGCTCTACCTGCACGCGCACAGCGCCCGGGCCGGCGGGCCCTTCGTCGACCTGAACTGCAGCGCCATCCCCGAACAGCTGCTCGAGAGCCAGCTGTTCGGCCACGAGCGGGGCGCTTTCACCGACGCGAAGCACTTTCGGAAGGGCCTGTTCGAGGTGGCGAACGGCGGGACGCTGTTCCTCGACGAGATCGGGGAGATGACTCCACAGCTGCAATCCAAGCTGCTGCGCGTGCTGGAGACGCGAACGTTCCGGCGCGTCGGCGGGCACGTGGACATCCATGTCGACGTACGGGTGGTGGCGGCGACGCACCGCGACCTCCGGCGCCAAGTGACCGACGGAAAATTTCGCGAGGACCTGTACTTCCGGTTGAACGTGGTTCCGATCGAGATGCCTCCGCTCCGGGATCGCGCGGAGGACATCCCTCGGCTGGCGGAGCACTTCGTCGATGGGGTGTCGCGGGAGCTCGGCCGGCCGCCGGCTCGCATCCACCCCGATGCGCTACGCGCGATGGTCGCCTACCCATGGCCCGGCAACGTGCGCGAGCTCAGGAACGTCATCGAGCGGGTGCTGCTGCTCGAAGCCGAGGACGAAGTACGCGTCGACCACCTGCCTGCGGAGATCACGGGTCGTGGGACCGAGGGAGCGATCGCGACCCCCGCCCAGCCGTTCCCTCCCGGGATGGTGCGTCCGCTCGACGAGGTCGAGAAGATGGCGATCGCCCACGCCCTCCAAGTGTGCGAGGGCAACAAGACGCGGGCAGCGCACCTGTTGGGAATCTCCCGCCAGACCCTGCGAACCAAGCTCAAGGAGTTCTCGATGGGGGACGATGCCGAGGAAAGCGGCGGGTCCTGATCGACCAAGAAGCGGTCGAGTGAGCGCATCGGGCGGAACGGGGTTGGGCGGGCGATTTGCAAACGAGCCGGGGCGGCTTGCACGCGCCCAGCGCAGGACTCCTGCGGCCCGACCCTTGCTGTAATGCCGCGGGAGGCCGCGGCCGCCGCGAATAACCCTCCTGTTTCCCGTCAACTGGCCGCCTTTGAAGGCCGCGGCCGGCCCTCCCGGGATGGGCCCCCGAGCCGGTTGGGGACCGGACCCTCTACCCCGGGCAGCGGCTGGCACGCACGGTGCACACGGCTTTCCCGACCCTCATGTCACGGAGAGCCTTCCCCATGCCTCACATCCTGATCGTCGAGGACGAGCCGGGCACTTCCTGGGCCTTGGCCGAGGGACTCGCCGACGACGGTTTCACCATCGACACCTTCCGAACCGCCGAGGAAGCCTGGAGCTGGCTGCAGGGCAAACGGAGCGATCTGGTGATCACCGATCTGCGCCTTCCCGGCATGAGTGGCCTCGATCTGGCGAAGAAGCTGCGCCGCGGCCGTCACGCGCAACCGGTGATCGTGGTCACTGCCTACGGTACGCCGGAGACCCTGCGGGACCTGCGCGGCGTCGGCGTGGTCGAGTGCTTCCCCAAGCCGTTTCCGATGGACGGTCTGCGCCGTTCGGTCCGACGCGCACTGAGCGCCACACCGCCAGGGCGCCGTTCGAGCATCAAGGGCAAGTCGCGATGAGCCGCCCCACGCGCGCGAAGCGCGTTCGGCCGGCCCGGGGGGACTCGCCCCCACCGCTGGCGCTGATTTCTCGCCGGA
The DNA here is from genome assembly GCA_036505355.1 of Candidatus Eiseniibacteriota bacterium. GTDB lineage: Bacteria > Eisenbacteria > RBG-16-71-46 > RBG-16-71-46 > RBG-16-71-46 > WS-8. Next base: position 10,425 of record DASXTP010000172.1, read on the forward strand.
ACGGCTCCATCGCTCCGCCGACCCGCGCGAGCTCGGACGGCGTGCGGGAGCGGATCTCGACGTCGCTGGATCGATACGCGCCACGGGAGCGCTTGATGCTGGCCCTGCTCCTGTACGAGCGCATGAGCCCCAGCGAAGTGGCCAACGCGTTGGACCTTTCGGTCGTGGAGGTGTGCCGCACGTACCGCACCCTGCTCGCCAGGCTCGGGCGCGCCGTCCGCATCCCGGCCCGCCGGGAAGGGCCGCGCAGCCTGCGCCGGTCGCTGAACGGCGCGCGGCCGAGAGACCTCGAACGCCGGCCGAGGGCGGCGTGAGCCCGCGGATGCCGGTCACGGCGAGCGCGGACCTCGAGCGTGCGATGCCGGCGTCCCTGGCGGCTCGCCGCGACGCCGCCGGTGCCGCCGTGGCGTCGCTGCAGGAGGAGCGCCGCCGGATCGAGC
>DASXTP010000173.1:0-14228 GCA_036505355.1 Candidatus Eiseniibacteriota bacterium
CGGTGATCTACGTGAAGCACGGCGGCCGCGTCGAGGAGCGGCCGGTGGTGATCGGCGAGAGCAACGATCGAGTCATGATCATCCAGCGAAACCTGAAGGAAGACGAAGAGGTGTTGTTGGGCCGGCCATCTCCGGCCTAGCGCCGCGCCCTCGGCCGCCGGCGGCCCGCCTATCAGCCATGATCGAATACTCCGAAGCTCTGCGGATCGGCATCGACGGCATTCTCGCCCACAGACTGCGCGCCATGCTCACCGCGCTCGGCGTGGTGTTCGGCGTGGCCGCCGTGGTCTCGATGCTCTCGATCGGCGAGGGGGCGAGGCGCGAGGCGATCGCCCAGATCCGTCTGCTGGGCACCAACAACATCCGGATTCGGGCCGCGCACCGCACCGGCGAGCAGGCCGCCCAGATCGAGGCTTCGCCGTCCCGCGGGCTCAGCTACGGCGACGGGCTGCTGATCGCTGCCAACCTCCCCAACGTGCTGGGCGCGAGCCCGATCAAGTTCGTCGATGCGGAGGTGGTGCTCGGCAAGCGCCGTTCGTCCGGCCGCGTCATCGGCACCGACCAGGACTACGACCAGATCACCAGCTTCCGCCCCTCCGAGGGCCGTTTCGTGAGCGCCCCCGACGTGCGTGAGGCCAAGCGGGTGTGCGTGATCGGGACCGAGGTGCGGCGCCAACTGTTCGGCTTCGGCAACCCGATCAACCGTAGGATCCGCATCGAGGACGATTGGTTCACCGTGGTCGGCGTGATGGAGTCGCGCACCGTGCGCGAGAGCAAGGTGCCGGTCTTGAAGCTGCGCGACATCAACCAGGACATCTACGTGCCGATCAGCACCGCGCTCAAACGCTTCACGGACGCCGACCATCCCGAGGCGGTCGACGAGATCGCGGTGCGGGTGAAGAGCGAGGACCAGGTGCTGGAAACCGCCGAGGTGCTGAAGCGCCTGATCCGGCGTACACACTACGGCGCCCCGGATTACGAAATCGTGATTCCTGCCGAGCTTCTGGCCCAGAGTCAGCGCACGCAGCGGCTCTTCAACATCGTCATGGGATCGATCGCCGCGATCTCGCTGCTGGTGGGCGGGATCGGAATCATGAACATCATGCTGGCGAACGTCACCGAGCGGACCAAGGAGATCGGCATTCGCCGCTCGGTGGGCGCGACCGAGAAGGACATCCTGATCCAGTTCCTGCACGAGACGGTGCTGGTGAGCGGGGTCGGCGGGCTGACCGGGATCGTGCTCGGCGCGACCATGGCCAAGGGCATCAACCTGTTTGCCGGCTGGGAGACGGTGGTCTCGTTGTCGAGCGTGGCGGTGGCCTTCGGCGTGTCGGTGATGGTCGGGATCGTCTTCGGCATCTATCCGGCTCGGCAGGCCGCGCGCCTCGACCCGGTCGAAGCGCTGCGCTACGAATAGCTCGCGGCCGGACTGGGTTTAACGTGCGGACCCAACGGTTTCCCCTCACCTCATGACGGCGAGGGGGCCCTGTGTGACGGCACGAGACGCGGGGCAGCACGGCGCTGACCGGCGCACGGAAGATGCGGTGCGGCACATGTTGCTTGCCTCCCGAACCCGCATTGCGACCAGGGGCTTGGTCACCTCGACCTCGAACCAAGCCACCCATGACGGTGATGTGGTCGTGGTGATCTGGACATGGCGGACCGGCACGGATCTCTGGTTCGAGCCTATCTCGAGCCACTCCCTCATTGCGGCGGTTCCCCTAAAGGTGCCGAGCGGAATCTCAGTGCCGTCCTCCCGTCGGCCAGTGACCGTGTGCTCGACATAACCGCCCGGCGTCATGTCCACAAGAAGGCGGACGCAGCTCACCGGAACCTGCGAGCCGAGATCGATCTCGATCCATTGCGGTGCGTAGTCGCCAGAGTTCCACCCGGTGAAAGGATCGCCGTCCACCGCGTGCGAGGAAGGTTTCGAGAGCTCAGCGGCGCTTGCGGTCGCGACTTTGCCCAGCGCGAGGTTCTGTCCCTTGCAGGCTTGGGCGGCCGAGTTCTGGACCGACGTGACAAGGGCGAGGGAAAGAAACGCAACGTAGAAGAGATTCGCGTGCATGATCCGCCCCCTGGCGTGGCCCAGAATTCGGCGACCACCGATGATTATACCCGCAAGGGGACGCGGCTGGATGGGCCGCCGAGGACCTGGCCGTGGAGCCCGGGCTGGAGGTCAGCCGAGGGTCTTCGTCGAACATCGTTGAAGGGGCATCGGACGACCGGCATCCGCCTGCTTAGGGCTTCGCCAGCGGAACGTCCCCGTGCTTGCTCCCCACCACCTTCAGCATCGCTTCGACCGGGGCTCCGGGATCGACCTGCAGCTCCCAGAGGTCGTGGAACTTGGTCGGCAGCCGCGCGTCGCCGCCGTAGAGCACCAGGTGCCCGGCGGCAGGATCGTAGATGCCCTGGGCATCCAGACGGGGTTGCGGCCCGGGAGTGACGTTGATCCACAGGTCGAAGCCAAGAACCAACGCCCACACGTCGTTGAGATACCCCTCCTCGCCGAAGCCGCCGTAGAGGATGAGCCAGTCCCGCCGTGAGTCGTAAACCCCCACCGCATGCCGGCGCTTTGGGGGGTGGGACCACTTGGTCTTCACATGGTGCCACCGCGCCAGGCTGTCGGCGGAGGATGCGAAATCGAGCGCCCAGGTGTCCCCCAGGTACTCCTTGGCGTCCTTGTTCCAGCCCCCGTAGACGATCATGCGATTCCGGAGGCTGTCGTAGACGGCGACGTGGTCGTCGCGGGCGCCGGGATGGTCGGCCTCGGCCGCGAGACGGCTCCATTTCTCGAAGGTCCTCGACTGGGGATCCAGGTTCAGCGCCCAGAGGTCGTCGTTGTCGTCGCCGTTGACCTGCCCTCCGAACACCACCATGCGCTTGCCCCGGGAGTCGAAGATCGCGGTGTGGTCCTCGCGGAACGGCGCGGTGGAGTCGGCCATGCTGCGCCAGCGGCGGGCTTTGAACTCGAACGACCAGACCTGGTTGCAGGTGGGGCCGTTCTCGCCGCCGAACAGGATGAGGCGGTCGCCCAGGGGATCGTAGATGAGCGAATGATCCTCGGTGGGCGGCGGGGCCTCCCCGACCGGCTGGATTCGATTCCAGGTACGGCGGTCGAGATCCAGCCTCCACAGCTCGCTCAGATTTCGGTTCTGGTCGTTCTTGCCGCCGAAGAGAACCAGGCTGTGATCGGCGGGGTCATAGATCGCCGCGCAGTCCTCGGCAGCCGATGGGCGGGCCAGGGAGTCGGTAGCGGCGGGAGTGCGATCGAGCCATTCGCTCACCCTTCCCAAGTGATGGGGGGAGGGGCCGGTATCAATAGCGCGCGTGGCGGTCGGGCTCGCAGGAGGGGGCTCGCTTCGGGCACTACTCACGCCCGCGACCAGGGGCTCCTGGGCGTCGAGGGGCCAGGCCAGCTGCGTAACGACGGCATACAACGCGAATATAGGAAGGATGGCGTGACCCGGACGGCCTCGTCGCATTGGCCCCTCAGCCGCGGTGAGTGTCTGGCTCCGAGCCAAAGTCTGCCGCACGCAGGCGTAACAGTGCATCCCGCAGCCATGATGATACCGTCGGCCGGAGACCAACCCAAGCGGTTTCACGGGTTGGCCATTGACGCCGCGCGGTCGCCTGCCTAGAGTCGCCGCTTCCGATTCACACGTCGCGGACCGAGGAGCCCCGGCATGAGCACTGCGCCCCGTCTGGTGAGCGAAGAGCCCCCGGCGCGTTTCGCCCCCTATATCGCCCCCGCGACCCGGCTCCCGGAGTTCACCGCTCGCGCCGTGATCCTGGGCGCGCTACTGGGCATGGTATTCGGGGCTTCCTCGCTCTACTTGGTGCTCAAGGTCGGGCTCACCGTGAGCGCCTCGATCCCGGTGGCGGTGATCTCGATCACCCTGTTCCGGCTCGCCTCCCGGCTCGGGATCCGCGACGCCACCATCCTCGAGAACAACATCGTCCAGACCGCCGGTTCGGCGGGCGAATCGATCGCTTTCGGCCTCGGGGTGACGATGCCGGCGATCATGATCCTGGGCTTCAATCTCGAGATCACGCGGGTGATGCTGGTGGGGACCCTGGGCGCCCTGCTCGGGATCTTGATGATGATCCCGCTGCGCCGGGCGCTGATCGTGCAGCAGCACGGCAAGCTCAAGTACCCGGAGGGCACCGCCTGCGCGGAGGTGCTGAAGGCCGGGGCGTCAGAAGAATCGCGCGAGGCCGCCTCGCCCGAGGCCAAGGCGGAGGAAGCCAAGGGTCTGGGCGGGACCCTGAGCGCCCGCACCATCTTCACCGGGTTCGGCGTCGGACTGCTCTACAAGACCGCGATGGTGGCGCTCAAGGGTTGGCGGGACGTTCCCGAGAAGGTGTTCGGCCCTCCGTTCAAGGCCGGCTCCCTGTCCTGCGAGATTTCGCCCGAGCTGCTCGGGGTCGGCTACATCATCGGTCCCAAGATCGCCTCCACCATGTGCGCCGGCGGCGTCCTGGCCTACCTGGTGCTGATTCCCCTCATCCAGTTCTTCGGCGAGCACCTGGCGGCGCCGCTGCCGCCGGGGACCGTGCCGATCTCCGGCATGAGCCCGGGTCAGATCCGCGGCGCCTACATCCTCTACATCGGGGCCGGGGCCGTGGCGGCGGGCGGCATCATCAGCCTGATGCGCTCGCTGCCGATCATCTGGCACGGCCTGCGCGAGGGCCTGCGCGACGTCGGCGCTCCCAAGGGCGCGACCGACCCGCACCGCACCGAGCACGACCTGCCCATGAAGGTGGTGTTCGCCGGGATCGGGCTGCTGCTGCTCGCCATCATGGCCGGGCGGCCGCTCCACATGAACCTGCTGGGGGCGGTGCTGATCGTGATCTTCGGCTTCCTCTTCGTCACCGTGTCGTCGCGACTGACCGGCGAGATCGGCTCGTCGTCGAACCCGATCTCGGGCATGACGGTGGCGACCCTGCTTCTGACTTGCCTGATCTTCCTGATCGTGGGCTGGACCGGGCACAACTACTTCGTCACGGCGCTCTCGGTCGGCGGCATCGTCTGCGTCGCGGCCTCGAACGGCGGCGCGACGTCGCAGGACTTGAAGACCGGGTTCCTGGTCGGGGCGACCCCGCGCCTCCAGCAGATCTCGATCCTGATCGGCGCCTTGATCTCGGCGCTGGTGCTGGGCCCGATCCTGCTTAGGCTCAACGATGCCGCCACGGTCTACGTGCCGGTCCAGCAGGTGGCGGTCCAGGGCCTGGTGGTGGACGCGGCGAAGCTCCCACCCGGACGGGAACCGCTGCGCGGCTTGCAGGCCCGGCAGGACGGCCGGTCCTACCGGGTCTGGCACAAGACCGACGACGTCGGGGGACCGGCGGGCAAGTACCTGGTGGACGACGACGGGCGGGCGGTCTACCTGGTCGACCCCGGCATCAATGGCACCATCACCAAGCGCCCCGACGGCACCGAGGTCCGCAAGTTCGACGCACCCAAGGCGACCCTGATGTCCTACATCATCAAGGGCATCCTCGACCGGCAGCTCCCCTGGGGCCTGGTGTTGTTCGGGGTGATGATCGCCGTGGTGCTCGAGATGGCCGGGATCCCGTCGCTGGCGTTCGCGGTAGGCGTCTACTTGCCGCTCTCCTCGTCGTCGCCGATCCTGGTCGGGGGCTGGGTGCGTTGGCTGGTGGACCGTGCGCGTCGCAAGGAGCTGGCCCAGCATCGGCTGACCGAGGATCAGCTCGCCGCCGAGGCCGACAAGAGCCCGGGCGTGCTGATGGCCTCGGGCTACATCGCCGGTGGCGCGATCGCCGGCATCCTCATCGCCTTCATGGCCGGCGTCCTGGAGCACACCGACCAGGCGCTCACCGTCTGGTCCCGGGCTCACAACCCCTTCTTCGAGGGTCCGCAGGCCGACCTGCTGTCGCTGATCCCGTTCGCGATCCTGACGCTGGCTCTCCTGCTCACGGGCCGCGAGAAGATCCTGGCGACCCGGCGGGCGTAGAGCCGCGGGCCGCCGCCGCCATGCGCTATAGTGGGGCCACCGGAGGGCCTGCAATGCCGCTGTGCGTCTATCTCTGCTACACGCCTGGCTGCAACACCAAGGTCGAACGGTGGATGCCGACGCCCGAGGAAGGCAAGAGCACGAAGCTCGAATGCCCGCGCTGCGGCGTCGTCATGGCCTGCGCCTGGACCGGATCGCAGACACCGACGCCGCACCTCGAGGATTCCGGGTCCGAGGTGTGGAAGCCGAAGCGCTGAAGCCCGGGGGGCGCCGTCGACCGGCGACGGTGCGCCGGTGGTTCCAGGTCGTCAGTTGGCGCCCGGCTCGCAGGCCCCGACGAATCGGTAGAGGGGCTCGCCGCTGAAGTTCATCGAGTAATCGTCCGGCTCGGCCAGCTGCGCGCGGGCCAGGAACTGCAGGGCGGTCGCCGCCCGCTCGGCGGTGATGCCTGCCCGTTCCGCCAACCAGGGCGCGCTCCACGATCCCTCTGGGCTCGAACGCAGGATCGCGGTGCAGTTCACCACATCCGGGTACAAGGGCCCGAGCGGCTCCGCCGACAGCGCGGCATTCATGGCCTCCACCGCCAGCAGCGCCGCGAACCCTCCCGACTCGGGCTCGGCGCACTCGACGAAGATGTCGTTGCGCTCGGGCGGAGCGCCGTAGGCGCACGTCACCCCGCTCAAGCGCGGGGCATGGTCGAGGGCGCTCAGCATCTCGAGCATCAGGTGCTCGAGCAGGTGGGCCTGATTGGCGCTCGAGTCGGAATCGAGCAGCAGGATCCGCGTGCCCGTTGCGGGCCGGGCTTGCTCCGGCTGTGCCCGACACTGATGTCGCGCGAGTCCGGGAAACGCTTCGACCAAACGCCTGGCCAGCCCCTGGTCGGAGAGGCGGGGAACGGTCTCGGTGTCGACCGTGACACGAAGCTTGCGGGAACCCGACACGAACGCGGGGTTGAGCGGCTCGATGTCCGCGTACTGGCCAAAGGAGAGCGAGTGGACTTGGATCACGTGCCGAGTCCCGAAGACATGGCGGGAGGGGCCCCTGATTCTCCCTCCCGCGGGTTGGCCGCTGGCTAGAGGTTCTCGAACTTCGTCTCCTCCAGGTCCAGCGTGCCCTGGAGAACGATCCGGTACTCGCCGGTCTCTCGATTGACCGAATCCACCTTGACCTTGGCGGCGATCGAGCTGCTCAGCACCTGCCAGAGCCCGTGCGTCAGGGCGCCCGGTGAGGTGGGTGTGCGCTCAATGGCACCCAGGTCGGTGGGGCCGATCCTTGGCATGTCCATCACCACCTTCGTGTGAGTGCCCGAGGCTAGCCCTCGTCGAACTTGGTCTCCTCCTTGTCCAGCGTGCCCTGAAGCACGATCCGATACTCCCCGGTTTCGGGGTTGATGACCTCCACCTTCGCCCGGGCGTTGACCGAGCTCATGATCATGTCGCTGATCTTGTTGCGAAGCGAGGCGGGCGACGTGGGGGAACGCTCGATCGTGCTCAGGTCGTAAATGCGGAACCGCGGCATCCTGAGTCACCTCCCTTCCGTGGGACGACCGACCGGAGCGTGACCGTCAGGGGACGGGTCGCTTGCCGAACGGTCCTTGATCTCCGGACCCCGAACTCACGGTTCGGAGCCGGAGCGTTCCGGGGGATGCGTGGCGCAGACGAAGACCGCGCGGTACGAATGGCGCACCGCATCCGGCTTCGAGGCGTGGGCTTTCCCCAAAGCGCTTTGAACATCACCCGGCGGCGGGCCGGGAGCCCGCGCGGCGATCGGTTTGGCTTCGGGCCGCTTGGGATCCTGGGCGTCGAGGGGTTGGGTTTCGATCAGATCGGGGGTAGGCACTCGCTTCATGAGCATCTCCATCGTCGGGCCGATGCCGGCCCGTTCAACCGAATCTCCAGAAGCTGTCGGCGAGGGACGCGGTTTTGGGACGCGCCGTCGAGTGGTCGGTCGCCACGGCCGGTGCTCGGGGCATGCGGGTGGCTCGCGTGTGGATGATCCGCCCCCCAGGCTCGGGGGCGACGTCGGCAGGCGAGGTGCGCGCGGGCGTCGCCACCGGTGGAGCAACCCCAGCCGACTCGGGTCGAGCAGGCCCCGCGCTCACGGGTCCCGTCGGCCCGGCTGTCCGCTTCTTCTGGCTCTCGATCTGCTCCATCAGCCAGCTCTGCTCCGCGTCCGAGAGAGTCCATCCGTCGCCGCTCGGTGTGGCCCGGTGGTCACGGGCGGCTCTGCGGCGGGGTCCGCGCCTGTCTCCCGCGGCCCGACGGCCCGTCACCTCCTGCTCCCGTCAGGCCCGATCTCAGGGCCACCAAAGCAAACGGCCCTCGGAGCAATAGCCCCCCGAGGACCTTTCGGTCTGCCCGCCGTAAACTGTCGGAAGCTGTCTCACCCAAGCCTCCATGCCCGGCAAGATCCAAGGCGGAAACTAGGTCGAAGGTCTCCCGCTGTCAATCTCTTTGGTTCGGCGCAGTGGCTCCGAGAGGCGCCACCGGTTCCATGCCAGCACGAGGACTCGGATGGGCGGCATGTGTCTTGCTCGAGCCATGCTCGGGCGTGGTGCCGTGTCTTCGGCTAGACTGACCAACGGCCGCGCTTCCAAGGAGACGTTGTCATGCCAAGTTGCAGGTTCTTCGATCGTTGGCTTCGCGCCGCCGGCGTGCTCGTGGTCGTGCTCGCGACCTCGAGCCTGGCTGCGGCCTCCGCGAAGAAGCGCCACTCCACCGGGCGTTCCCATGCCCCAGTGGCCGCGGTTGAACCCACGGTGGAGACCGGCCCTTCTCATCATGCCGGGGACACCGCGGATGACCCCGCCATCTGGATCCACCCGACCGATCCGTCCTTGAGCCTGGTGATCGGCGACGACAAGGCCGGGGGCTTGATGGTCTACGGCCTGGACGGCAAGGAGATCCAGTACGTGAGCGGCACCCACTACAACAACGTCGACCTTCGCTACCAGTTCCCGCTCCGAGGGCATTTCAGCGACGGGACCGCTCACCGGACCGTGGCCCTGATCGGGGTGGGGGACGAAGCCAACAGGCAGATCGACTTCTTCAAGGTGAACCCGGCGGCACGCCGGCTGGAACCCGCCGGCAGCAGCGCCACGGCGAACGGCCTGGTGCCCTACGGCTCGTGCATGTACCGCAGCTCGGCGAGCGGGAAATACTATTACTTCATCAGCGCCAAATCGGGCATTACCCAGCAATACGAGATCGAGGACGGAGGCGGCGGAAACGCGACGGGAAGGTTGGTGAGGCAATTCGACGCCGGCAAGCAGACCGAAGGCGGCGTGGCCGACGACGTCTTGGGCTGGCTCTACGTCGGCGAGGAGGAAGTCGGCGTCTGGAAATACGGGGCCGAGCCCGGTGCCGGGTCGGCCCGCGTCGAAGTGGACCACACCAAGAGGGGAGGCCATCTCACCGCCGACGTCGAGGGCATGGCCCTCTACTACACGAGCGACGGCAAGGGCTATCTCATCGTCTCGAGCCAGGGGAACAGTACGTTCGCGGTGTACACGCGAGACCATGACAACCGTTTCTTGGGCAGCTTCCGGGTGAATGCCGGCGGGGCGATCGACAACGTCAGCAGCTCGGATGGCGTGGAGGTCACCAACTTCCCGCTCGGGCCGAGGTTCCCGAAAGGGTTGTTCGTCACGCACGACGCCCGGAACTCCGGCGCCAGGGCCTCGAACTTCAAGTGCGTGCCCTGGGAGTCCATCGCAGGTGCGCTGGGGCTCACGATCGATGCCACCTGGGATCCGAGGCGGTTGGTGGGACCCTCCGGGCTGGACAGGGTGCGGCCGGGCGCGGTCACCGACCCTGGAGCGGACGTGCGGCCACCCGGAGAATCCACCACCGGCGGGACGACCAAGCCCTAAACGACGCGGCCTAGTTCAAGCTGGCGAGCAGTCGCCGCAAGGTCGCCACATGGCGCTCGATGTCGGCGCGATCCGGGGCCTCGGGGCGCGCCTTGAGATAGGTCGCCAGCGACTCGTAGGCGGGTCCGAACCGCTGCAGCCGGTACAGCAGCAGCCCGCGATCGCGGACCTCCTCCGCGTCCTCGGGATGGATCAGCAACAGTCGGTCCACCGCCGCCAGGGCCCGCTCGTCCTCGTTGAGCCTCAGGTAGGCGCCCTTCAGGTTGAGCAACAGCCGAGCGATCATGTCGCGCTTGCTCACCGAGGCCAGCAGCTCGTCGTCGAACTCCATCTTCCCGCCGGTCGCCTCGCGCAACATCTGGCGGCAGTCCTCTTCGTGCACCATCATCCCGCGCTTGAAGGGATCGAGCAGCAGGTCACGGGGCTCGCCGGGCAGGCGGACCAGGAAATGTCCGGGGAAGCCCACCCCTTCGAACGGAATCCCGATCCGCCAGCCGAGCTCCATGAAGATGATGCTCAGGGTGAGCGGGATCCCGAGCCGGCGCTCCATGACCTCGTGGAGCAGGGAATTGCTCGGGTTGTAGTAGTCCACGCTGTCGCCTCGGAAGCCCAGCTCCTCGAACAGGAAGCTCCGCAGTCGTGCGAGCTTCTGGAGGTTGTTCCAGCCGGGATCGAGCCGCGCTCTGAGCTCGTTGGCCCAGCTTTCCAGGGTGTGGAGCTGACCGTCGACGTCCACCTTGGGGTCGGACTCGGCGGCCACCAGGAGCGCCGCCCGCGCCAGATCGAGGGTGGGCTCGGGTCGCTTGACGAGTCGCGCGAAATCGGCTCGGATGCGCTCGGGAACAGGCATGTCGCGTGAACTCCTCGCTAGGCAGGCCCGCGCCGGGAATCCCGCGGGCTCGAAGGTCGCGCCGCCGTGGCGCAAGCCTCTGCTCGCATGGTACCGGGAGCACCGCCGGCACCTGCCCTGGCGGGGGAGCCGCGACCCCTACCGCGTCTGGGTCTCCGAGGTGATGCTGCAGCAGACTCGCGTCGCGACCGCGATTCCATACTATCAGAACTTCCTCGATCGCTTTCCCGACATCCAGACCCTCGCGCGCGCGCGCCCATCCGACGTGCTGGTCGCATGGGCCGGACTCGGCTACTACCGGCGCGCCCGGAATCTCCATGCCGCGGCCCGGCTCGTGGTGCGCGATCACGGCGGCCAGGTGCCTGGCGAGGCAGAATTCTTTGGCCTTCTGCCGGGCGTCGGCCGCTACACGACCGGTGCGGTCCTCTCCATTGCTTTCGACCGCCCGTTACCGGCACTTGACGGGAACGTGGCCCGGGTCCTGGCGCGGCTGCACGGTGTGGGCGCATCACTGCGCGACCCCAAGGGGGCACGCCGGTTGTGGAGTCTCGCCACCGCGCTGGTCCCTGGGCGCGCTCCGGGCGACTGGAACCAGGCGCTGATGGAGCTGGGCGCGGTGCTCTGCCGGCCGCGCCAGCCGCGGTGCGGCGAGTGCCCGGTGGGGCGATGGTGCCGCGCGCGGGCGCTCGGACGGATCGAGGCGTTCCCGCCGGTTGTTCCGCGGCGGGCGGTAGAGCGCGTGCGGCGTGCCGTAGCGCTGGTCACCCGCGGGCCGAAGGTCTTGATGGTACGGCGCGACGGGGCGCTGCTCGCCGGTCTGTGGGAACCACCCGGGGTCGAACTTGGCAACCGGGCAGGCGGGCCGGTCGCCCGAGCTGCCCTCGGTGCGGCGCTGCGCCGGTTGGGCGTGCGCGCCAGGCTCGAGCCCACGGGGCGGTGCGTTTGGCACACGATCGGGCACCGCGCGATCGAGGTCGAAATATGGCGCGGGGTCTTGGAAGACCCGGTCTGGCGACGACGGGACCTTCGCTGGGTCGACCCCAAGCGGCGCGCGGTGGCGGTCACCGCGCTCGGGCGGAAGCTGGCCGAAACGAGGACCTGATCCGATGCGTCTCCTCGCCATGTCCGACCTGCACGGGAGCCTGTCCATCTACCGCAAGATTCCAGACCTGGTCTCACTCCATCGGGCCGATGTCCTGGCGCTCGCCGGGGATCTGTTGGGCGCCCCGCCACTGCCGTTCATGGGCGGCCCTTTCGAGAAGCGGGAGGAACAGTTCGCCGAGGATCTGAGGTCTCTGGAGCCGCTCGTGGATCGTCGAACGATTCTCGTCGCCCATAGTCCAGCGGCCGGGATCCTGGACGAGGGCATCGTGGGAGCGCGCGCAGGCAGCTCCGCGATCCTCGAACTGGTCGAGCGCTGCGGCCTCCGGGCTCACGTCCACGGTCACGTGCACGATTGCTTCGGAAGGCAGGGATGCCACTTCAACGTGGCGAGCGGAGGGAAGAGGCTCCGGGGGATGGTCCTGAATCTCTCCACCCTCAAGCACGAGATCTTCGACGATGCCCCGGTCCTCGGGTGAAGTCAACTCTTCTTCGAGGTGACGGCAAAGAAGCTCGTGACCTTCCGCTGCACGTGGCGACTGCTTTCGCAGCTCGGACACTTGAACAGCTTTCGCTTCGAATACTCCCCCATGCTCATGACCACGCTGAACGTCTTCTTGCAGTCGGTGCAGATGAACTCGTAGGTGGGCATCGCCCTCGCCTCCCGTCCCGCCGTGACTCGATCTTCGCAACTGCCGGCTAGTTCGTCCCACCCAGCCTACGCTCGAGGGGCGGCCGCGGCAACCGTGCCGCGACGGTCGCGGCGAACGATCCCGGCTGCGGGCGCTGGGACTCACTCCAGCTGCTTGCGGAACCTGAGCGTCGAGAAGGTGAAGAACAGCACCGCGAAGCCGGCCAGGGCCAAGATCTGCGGCCACAGCTCGACGAAGCCCACACCCTTCAGTACGATGCCGCGGATCAGCTGCAGGAAGAACGTGAGGGGCAGGGCGAAGCCGATCCAACGTGCGGCCTGGGGCATCGCCTCGCGGGGGAACATGAAGCCCGAGAGCAGCACGTTGGGGAGCAGGAAGAAGAACGACACCTGCATGGCCTGAGCCTGGGTCTTGGCCAGCGTCGAGATGAAGAGCCCGAGACCCAGGTTGGCAATGATAAACAACAGTGAGCCTGCGTAGATGAGCAGCACGCTGCCCCGGATCGGGACCCCGAAGAGCAGGTGACCGACGACCAGTACGGCGGTGATCTGCACCAGCCCGACCAGCATATAGGGCGAGATCTTGCCCAGCATGATCTCGCTGCGGGTGAGCGGCGTCACGATCAGCTGCTCCAGGGTGCCGTGCTCGCGCTCGCGCACGATCGCCATCGCCGTGATGACGATCAGGATGTTGGACAGGATCATCCCGATGATCCCGGGCACGATGAAGAGCGCGCTCTTCAGGGCCGGGTTGTAAAGCGGACGCACGCGCACGTCGAGCGGCAGCCGATCGAGCCGCGCGCCGGCCCCGAGACCGGACAGCACCATCTCCACGTTGCTCCGCTGGCCCACCAGCAGGGCGGCGCCGATCGCGCTCTGCGACGCGGTGGGATCGGTGGCGTCCACCAGCACCTGCACCTGCGTCGGACGCCCGCGCTTGAGCGAGCGGGCGAAGTCCTCGGGGATCACGATCGCGGCACGCGCCCGGCCGCCGTCCACCGCCTCGATCGCAGCCGCGTAGGAGCCCACCCAGCCCGCGATCCGGAAGTTGTCGGTGGCCTCGAACCGCTGGACCAGCTCGCGACTCTGCCGGGTGCGACTCAGGTCGAACACCACCGTGGGCAGGTTGCGGACGTCCTGGCGGATCGCGAAGCCGAACAGGAGGAGCTGCATCACCGGCACGCCCAACATCAGCCCCAAGGTGGTCCGGTCGCGCCGCATCTGGATGAACTCCTTCAGGAAGATGGAGCGCAGCCGCCCGCGGTTCATGCGCGCTGCCCCCGCCGGCCCGTCATCCCTGCTGCTCCTGGAGCTGGACGAAGATGTCCTCGAGGGTCAAGCCCTGCCCGAAGCTGGCGCGCACCTCGGCCGGCGTCCCGACCGCGGTGAGGCGGCCGCGCGACAGAAACGCGAGCCGGTCGAAGCGCTCGGCTTCATCCATGTAGTGGGTGGTCACGATGATGGTGGTGCCCTCGTCGGCGAGGCTGCGGATGATCTGCCAGAACAGCCGCCGCGCCCCCGGGTCGACCCCGGCGGTCGGCTCGTCCAGGAACAGCACCGGTGGCCGATGCAGAGTCGCGCAGCCCAGGCCGAGCCGCTGCTTCTGGCCGCCCGAGAGGTTTGCCGCCAGGCGGCCGAAGAACTCCTGCAGTCTCATCCGCTCGCGTGCCCACTGGACGCGCTGGTCGAGCTCATGATCCAGCCCATAGAGGCCTCCGTAGAAGCGCAGATTCTCCTCCACGGTGAGGTCGCCGTAGAGCCCGAAGGCTTGCGACA
>DASXTP010000174.1:0-2558 GCA_036505355.1 Candidatus Eiseniibacteriota bacterium
GAGGGCGGCGCGCGCGCGGCCGCTGGACCCCGCCAACCTCTGGAACCTGTCCTGGAAGGCCGAAGGCGCCGTTCCCTTCACGGTCCTGCCCGAGGCGCTGACCGGCGTGCGCTCCCCGGTCGTGGTCCTGTCCGGGCGCAACTTCCCCACGGGATCGCACAAGGTGGGGCCGGCCTACTCGATCCTGATGGAGAAGCAGCTCGACGGCTCGTGCGCGCCCGGCGAACAGACGCTCGTCTTTCCCTCCACCGGGAACTACGGGATCGGCGGGGCCTGGGTCGGGCCGCGGCTCGGGTATCGATCGCTGGTGGTGCTGCCCGAGGACATGAGCGCGGAGCGCTTCGAGAAGATCCGCGGCTATGGCGCCGACGTGGTGGCCACGCCCGGATCGGAGTCGAACGTCAAGGAGATCTACGACAAGGTCAAGGAGCTCCGCCGCTCGCCCGAGAACCGGGTCCTGAACCAGTTCGAGGAGTTCGGAAACTACCGCTTCCACTTCCATTGCACGTCGGCCGCGGTCGAGGAGGTGGCGCAGGGCCTGGGCCTGGGGGTGGGGGCCTTCGTCTCGGCCATGGGCTCGGCGGGCACCATCGCGGCCGGCGAGGCGCTGAAGGCCCGCCATCCCGGGTGCGTTACGGTGGCGGTGGAGCCGGTCCAGTGCCCGACGCTCTATAACGTCGGCTTCGGCGCGCACCGCATCGAGGGGATCGGGGACAAGCACGTGACCTGGATCCACAACGTCTGGGCCACGGACCTTCTCGTCTGCATCGACGACGAGGCGTGCTTGCGGGGCCTGCAGCTCCTGCAGGAGGGGACGGAGGCGCTCGTGGCCGAGGGCGTCCCGGCCGGCCTGGCCGAAAGCTGGGTCGGGCTCTTCGGGATCAGCGGCGTCTGCAACGTCCTGGCCTCGATCCGAGCCGCGCGGCATTACAGCCTGGGGCCGAAAGACGCGGTCATCACCGTGGCCACCGACGGGTTCGACCGCTATCCGTCGGTGTTGCGGCGGCTCGACGAGGCTGGGGGGCCCATGACCCGCGACGAAGCGCGGCGGCGGTTGTCGATCTTCCGCGGGCCCTCGGGCGCGCGTACAGCCACGTGATCGGCCCAGGGCGACTCGATCCTGGAAGGCAGTCCCGAGACGCGGCGCCGCTGGCACAACCAGAAGTACTTCACCTGGGTCGAGCAGCAGGGCAAGAGCGTGGAGGAGCTGCGCGCGCAGGAGGACCCCGCCTTCTGGGTCGAGCATCAGGAGCGGGCGGCGGACATCGACCGGCGGATCCGCGAGCGGCGGTAGCGTCGCGAGCGGCGCCAAGGGTCGCGAGCGGCGCCAAGGGTCGCGAGCGGCGCCAAGGGTCGCGAGCGGCGCCAAGGGTCGCGAGCGGCGCCAAGATCGAGAGCGGCACCAACGGAGAATCGGCCCGTCCCCAGTTTCCGATTCGGATTCGAGGCGATTGAATACGTTTCCGCCGGCCGCCCATTCCGTCGCGCGACGTCGGTCGTCGATCTCAGCTCGACCCTGACCCCCACGTGTGCGGGGAAATCGGGCTCGCGGCAAGCGTCGGCGAAGGATCTTGCGTGCCACCTTTCGAACTCGTTCCGGAACGAGTTGAGTCGCCAGCGCTCATCTTCTTCCCGGCAATCAAGTCGGAACCGAATGCCAGCTCGGCCTCGTGGGCGTTGTGGCTCCGACAGCGCAGGGAGATGTTGCGAACCGTCGTCTCGCCCCCGATCGCGTACGGCTCGACATGGTGGAATTCGAGATACGCGCGCTCGGCGCACCGGCGGCCGCCCCGGGCGATGAAGGCGCAACGGCCCTGGTCGCGCAGCCACACCTTGCGCTTGATCTCGGCGGGGATGTGCCGGGAGCGCTTGATGTCGCCGGCGGAGGCGCTCGGCGACCCCGGCACGGTTCGGCCCGGCCGGGGCTTCGATGTTGCGCCCAGCTTCCTCTTCGCGGCCTCCTCGAGCTGCAGCGTCAGGCCGCGATCGAAGAATGCAGCGAGATCGCCATCGGGGATCTCGCGGCGCAGCAGGTCCTGGGCGAGTCGCAGCTTTTCGTAAGTCTCCCTTCCTATCGTGAACTGTACGCGGTAGCGCTCCGGCGCCAGGGCGGTGACGATCGCGCGGTGGGATGCAGGCGTCTCGCCGGACCTCACAATGGGCGCATTCGCGTGATCCGCCACGGCCCGTCGCTCAGAAGAGCTGATCTGCAGTTCCCCGGCATCCGCGATCCTCGGGCTCTCGGTCAGAGCAACGGTCACGGCTGGCGACGGTGGGGGAGGGGTCCGAGACGATGACCTGTCCGGCGACGTGTCCGGCAGCTTCCGAACCGAGGCCGCCACGTCGGGCCGCGGCGCAAGACGAGCGACGAGTGCCTCGACCTCGCGCTTGCCAAGGCCCGCGGCCTGGGCCAGGACGTCGACGTGGTTGTCGGGCCGCAAGTGGGCCGCTACCAGCCGGAGTGTCGTGAGGTTGACCGAGCCATCGGCAAGCCTGTCCAGGACCACCGGAAAGGTCCGGACGATTCGCGCGGCTTCGATGCGGTTGTACGCCGCGTG
>DASXTP010000175.1:0-8302 GCA_036505355.1 Candidatus Eiseniibacteriota bacterium
ACCCCCAATGCCAAGGTGGTGGTCGAGCACCGCTACCTGCTCAAGGACGAGACCGGCCGGCTGCTCGAGACACCCGAGGAGATGTTCGCCCGCGTGGCCCGCTCGATCGCCGAAGCCGATCGGGCGCACGAAGGGGTCGCCGAGGCGCGCGACTTGGAAGAGCGCTACTACCAGGCGATGGCCGACCTGCTCTTCCTGCCCAACTCGCCGACGCTGATGAACGCCGGCACGTCGCTGGGGCAGTTCGCAGCCTGCTTCGTGCTGCCGGTCGAGGATAGCCTCGATTCGATCTTCACCAGCGTCCGCAACGCCGCCGTGATCCACCAGAGCGGCGGCGGCACCGGTTTCTCCTTCTCGCACTTGCGACCCCAAGGTGATCGGGTCCGCGAGTCCGGCGGCGTGGCATCGGGACCAGTGTCGTTCATTCGCGTGTTCGACACCGCGACCGAGGTCATCAAGCAGGGTGGACGGCGCCGCGGCGCCAACATGGCGGTGCTGTCGGTCTCGCACCCCGACGTTCTCGACTTCATCCATGCCAAGCACGATCCGACACGGTTCCTGAACTTCAACTTCTCGGTGAGCGCCCCCGACACGTTCCTCGAGGCCGTCGAAGGAGATCGAGTGTGGCCGCTGGTCAATCCACGCACCGGGGCTCCCGTGCGAGAGGTGCGGGCACGCGAGCTGTGGCAGGAGATCGCCGCCTCGGCTTGGCGCACCGGGGATCCGGGAGTGCTGTTCGCCGATGCGATCGAGCGCGGCAACCCGACCCCCGAGCTGGGACGGCTCGAGGCCACCAACCCGTGCGGCGAGCAGCCGCTGCTGCCCTATGAAGCCTGCACGCTTGGCTCCATCAACCTGGCTCGCCTGGTAGATTCGGGAACCTTCGACCGGCAGCGGCTCGACGAGCTGGCTCGGCTGGGGGTCCGATTCCTCGACAACGTGATCGAAGCCAGCCGCTATCCCTTGCCCGAGATCGAGCGTGCGGTCCGGGGCAATCGCAAGATCGGACTCGGGGTGATGGGCGTGGCCGAAGCCCTGATCCGGCTCGGCATCCCCTACGCATCGCAAGAGGCGGCGGACTGGATCGAGCAGGTGCTCGAGCGCATGGCCCGGGTCGCCCGTGAGGCCTCGGTGGCGCTGGCCGAGCGGCGCGGCGCGTTTCCGAACTGCCCGCGCAGCGTGTGGCCCAAGCGGGGCGTGCCCGAGATCCGCAACGCCACGCTGATCACCGTAGCGCCCACCGGCACCCTGGCCATCGTCGCCGGCACGTCGAGCGGTGTCGAGCCCTTGTTCGGGCTCGCTTACCTGCGCCGGGCTCTGGATGGGGTGGAGCTGCGCGAGGTGAACCCGCTGTTTCTCTCCGAGCTCGAGCGCCGTCGCCTGCCGGCGGAATCGATCGTCCAGCGGGTGCTCCGCTCCGGCTCGGTACTCGGCGTGCCGGAGTTGCCGGAGGAGCTGCGTCGTCTCTTCGCCACCGCCTACGACGTGGCGCCCGAGTGGCACGTGCGGATCCAGGCCGCCGCCCAGCGCCACGCGGACAACGGCGTCTCCAAGACCGTGAACCTGCCTCGGAACGCGACACCAGACGACGTCCGCGGTGTCTACGAGCTGGCCTGGCGGCTGGGCTGCAAGGGCGTCACCGTGTTTCGAGACGGCTGCCGAGGCACCCAGGTGCTCGAGCTCGGCAGCATCCCGGCCTTCGGCGTCGAGGAGTCGGGGGCGCGGGCGACCGCCGAGTACGCCGGCGAATGTCGGGACTGCAGCATCTGACCTTAGGCCAAGGGTCCCAGGGTCGATTGGTCCGGAAATCTCACTTGACCACCATCGCTCCCCATCGGTTCGAGGCGATCACCTTCAAGGCATTCTCCTTGATCCATGCATCGATGTCCCCCTCCCTCCTCACCAACAGCAGGCTCCGCGGATCCTTGGCAAAAGCCGCAGGACCGCCGTCCGCTACCGTCAAGTCATCCGCCAATTCCGCGGCCAGAACGATGCTCTGCGGCCATGCCTTTCGATCATGGCCGTAATAATAAAGGTTGTAGCCCGCTACATCGCTTCTGCCGCGCATCTGGCTGATCAGTTGTTGCTCCAGACTAGGAATCGGATCGGACACATATGAGAACACTTGCCACTCATAGTAGATGCTGCCCACGAAAACAAACAGAACCAGCGCCGCCCGCGTCACGGATTTCCCCGTTTGCCAAATCACCCCAGCCAGGGCTCCGATGGCAACGCAGAGTGCCGGGTAGACTGGAAGGACATACCACCTCACCTTCGTGCTCGCCAGCGACAACAGGACAAAAGGAACCGCCGGCCACAGCACGACTCCCATCCATCGCTTTTCATCATCGAAGAGGCGCTCGCGTGCGGAACGCCACGTGAGACAGTAGGTCAGCGATAGGACCAAACCAAGCAACCAATAGTGGCAGGAAGACACCAGGATCCTCGCGTAATACCCGATGCTGCCTACGTCTCCTTCGAGCTTGGTGGTGAGGCGATAGAGTGCATCCTGCGTGACCATCGCCTTGAGGAAGACGGAGCCATCCTGCTGATAGCGAAGGAGGCCCCAGACGGCCACGGGCACGGTCATGCTGGAAAAGAAAAGGACCCAGTGCATTCGGGAGAGGGTGCGATGACGTCCGGAGAAGGCGAGGTAGAGGATGATGATCACCGCGATGTTGGCCGCATGCCAGCTCTTGGTGAGGAATGCGAGAGCGAAGGCCATGCCCGAGACGTAGAGCCATGGCAGGTGTGTGGTGGTCAGGAGAAGGGCAAGGATCGCTGCCGTGAAGAGGAAGACAAAGAGGGAATCGGCATCCCCTGTGCGGGCACAGTGATCAATGATGAATGGAGTACAAGTGGAGAGGGAAATGGCGGTCGCCAGGGATGCGGGACGCCCGTGGGTGCGGTAAACGAAAGCCGTGACGGCAATGATCGTCAGCCAAGCGAAGAGCGCTGAATAGAATCTCAAACCGAGGGGGGTAAAGCCGGCGGTCTGGTAGCCGAGCATGACGGGCCAAAAGCTGAGCACAGGTTTGACGTTCGAGTAGTCGGGCTGATAACGGTAGGTATGGACGAGAAAATGGCGCTGCTTCAGCATCTCGAAGGCGCTGACGCCATGTCGCGCTTCGTCCCAGCCGGCGATCGAGAATTTGTCGAGGTTGTAGAAGACGTTGAAGGCGGCAAGGCAAAGGACGAAGAGCAGGGGGAAAAAGTAGAGGAAGCTGTTGGTACGTTGGGAGGCCGGCATGGAGGGCCCTGGACCGCGAGAGGGCTGGTGGCGGTATGGTGCTCGGACGGGAAGGTCTCTGGACGCCGATCGCTTGCCGAGCAGCCCCCGGGTGCGCTCCCTCAGTCGGTGTAAGTGAGCGACCGGTGTTCGCGTCGGTAGCCGCCGCCTTCGACCGGGAAGAAGGCGTGGCACCACGTCATCTCACCCCCGTAGACGTGGATCGTGACCGCGGGGGTCTCGTCCGGGTTCTCGATCTGATGGTATTCGAAGGGTGGGATCAGGTGGCCGGCCTCGCCCACGCCGGCGAGCACCACCGACTCGGGCGTGAACTGCACCGGGCCGACCTCGGCGTCGCCTTCCAGGTCGAACGACGTGACCCGGATGCGGCCGCGGTAGACGCACTCGACGCACCACATCCCGGCGTGATCGTGGAGCGGCGTGCCCTGCCCGCGGTCCCACACCATGATGACCACGGTGTAGCGACCCTCGTGATCGCGGTGCAGCAGGCGCCGCGCGTAGCGGTCGGGCGCCGGAGCGAGGAAAGGGCCCTCGAGGAAGCTCTCGCGGCGGCCGACCAGCTCGCTCAGCACCCGCTTGACGTTTTGGCAGATCCCGTGTGGATCCGGGGGCCCGACCGCTTCGTCGAGGCGGCGGATCAGCTCGACCACTTGGGGCGAACGGGCGATCATGGCCATGGCGTGACCCTCCTTGGCGGCTGATGGTAGCAGAGGGGTGGGAGGCGACGCGACGGAGAACGAGCGATCGCCCTCTGGCGCTTTCGTGAACGCCCGCCGGGTTGGCGCCCCCGCGGGCAGCGCTGCGCGCGTTCAAGGCAGGAAATAGAACGCCGTGGCGAGCACCAGATAGACCGCGAGGAGCAGCGCTCCTTCGAGCCAGTTGGACTCGCCGTCTTGCGCCACCAGGTTGACCACCGCGACCGCGATCATCACCGCCAGCACCTCGAACAAGGAGAAGCGCAGGTCCATCGGGCCGTCGGGCACCAGGTACGAGGCGAAGACCAGCACCGGAGCCACGAACAGCGCGATCTGCAGGCTCGACCCGATGGCGATGTTGAGCGCCAGGTCCATCTGGTTCTTGATCGCCATCAGCACCGCGGTCGAATGCTCCGCCGCGTTGCCGATCACGGCCACCACGATCACGCCCACGAAGACTTCCGTGAACCCGAGCACCACCGAGGCGTCCTCGACCGCCCCGACCAGCAGCTCGCTCATCCAGGCGACGAGGATGGTGGCGGCGAGCAGCGTCAGCATCGCACGCGTCGGATGCCCGGCGCGGGGCGCCTCGCGCGCCGTGGCGGCGCCCTGGCCCGCATAGAGATGTCGGTGCGTGCGCAGACTGAAGACCAGGCTCAGCAGGTAGGCGACGATCAGGACGATCGCGATCAGGACCGAAAGGCCGTGCTCGAGCAGGGCCTCTCGGGCCGGCGTCAGGGCAGCCCGGTGCACCGCGTCTTCGGCGACGAAGTGGAACATCGCCGGCACTACCAGGCCGATCGCGGCGAGGGCGAGCAGCGTGGAGCCGGCCGCAGCCGCCGAGCGATCGAAGATCTGGCGCTCGCGCCTGAGCCCGCCCGCCACGATCGAGAGACCCAGCACCAGGAGCACGTTGCCGATGATGGAACCGGTGAGGCTCGCCTTGACCACGTCGAAAAGACCACGTCGCAGGGCGACCAGGGCGATGATCAGCTCGGCGGCGTTGCCGAAGGTCGCGTTCAAGAGCCCGCCGATGCCGGCGCCCAGGCGGGCCGCCAGGCGCTCAGTGGCTTGGCCCATCAGGCCCGCCAGCGGCACGATGGCTAGAGCTGCGCAGGCGAACGTGGGCACCGCTCCCCAGCCCCAGCCCTTCGCGGCCGCCGCGATCGGCACGAACACCAGGAGCAGCAGCAGCCAGCGGTCGGGCGTGAGGCGCGCGGTGTGGGCGCCCTGAGCCACGCGGGCGGCCGGAGGGCTCATGGGGACGTCGTGGAGGGGGCCCCGTAGTGGAGCCGCGTCAGCCGGGCGGCCTGCCCCGGGATCAGCGAGACGACGTAAAGGTCGTCGTAGCCGACTGGCATCGAGTCGGGCTTGGCCTGGCCCATGAGCGCGGCGACGAGCCGCGGGATGGTATCGCCGTGACCCACCACCAGCACGGTCTCGCCCCGGTGCTCGAGCACGCGGCGCACCGTCTCGTCGACCGGATCGACGACCATGAGCGAATCCCCGAGCCGTCGCGCGAGCGGCTCGGCGGTCTGGCGGTTGCGCAGCCAGGGCGTGACGACGATCGCCGAGATCCCGGCGTCGCCGAGCACATGGGCGAGCTCCTGGGCGCGCTGCTGTCCCGCGACGCTGAGCGGCGGATCGGCTCCCACCCAGGCGGTGTCCTTCTCGGCGTGACGGACGAGGATGATCGTAGTCGGGTCGTTCCTGGACCGAGCCCCGGACTCGGCGGCGCCTGGCTCGGTACGCGGGGAGGCGGACCCCGCCCAGGGGACCAAGCACAGGGCCGCCCAGGTCAGGGCCGCGATCACCGGGGTCGGCCTGGCGGCGACGGAGGAGGGCACGCCGCCAGTGTGCCCAAGCGGGTTGTGCCCCGGCAAGCCGACGGAGGGTTCGCTCATCCCCGGGGGCCCCCGAGCGGCAATCGCACGGTGGCGATGCAGCCGCGGGCCGGGCGACGGTTGGCCAGCGCGATGGTTCCGCCGTGGGCCTCGGCAATCTGCCTGCACAGCGTAAGACCGATGCCGGTCCCGCCTGGCTTGGTGGTGAAGAAGGGCACGAACAGGTTGCTGGTGTCGGCGAGACCGGGGCCCTCGTCCTCGACCCGCAAGGTGAGCCAGCCGTCCTCGGCGTGCCAGCTCACACGGGCGCGCCCGCCGGTCTCGAGCGCGGCGTCGGCGGCGTTGCGCACCAGGTTCGCGAGCAGCGCCTCCATCTGGTCGCCGTCGGCCTCGAGGGTGGCCTCCGGCCCGCCGCCGATCTCGATCGGGAGGCGGGTCTCGAGCGAGGCGGCGCGCCCCACCCAGGCGGCGACGTCCACCGGCCGGGTCCGCGGCTGCGGCAATCGGGCCAAGCGCGCGTAGGCGTGCAGGAAGCGTCCCAAGGACTCAGCGCGCGCTTCGATCACCGACAGCCCATCCCTCATCTCGCGCCCGGCCTCTGGGCCCGTCTCCCCGCGGGTGAGCCGCGTCTTCAAGCTCGAGGCGATCGACTGAATGGGCGCCAACGAGTTGTTGATCTCATGGCTCAAGACGCGGATCAGGCGCTGCCAGGCCCGTCGCTCCTCCTCGCGCAGCGAACGGGTGAGATCGGAGAGCACCACCAGCTGGTGCGGACGGCCCTCCCAACGGTAGCTGCCCCGACGCAGCTCCCACCGGTCAGCGTGCCCGGGGAGCGTCAGCTCGAGCAGGCGCGGCGTGTCACCTTCCAGCGCGACCGACAGCCCCAGGGCGGTCGCCTCGGAGCCTAGCGCGCGCTCGGCCGGGACCGCCAGCAACGCCTCGCCCCGACCGTTGACGAGTCGCAGCCGCGTCTGGTCGTCGAAGGCGAAGATCGCGACGTCGATCTCCTCCATCACCTGCCGCAACAGCGCAGTGGCTTCCTTGGCGTCGAGCCGCTGCCGGCGCAGCGCATCGGCCAGGGCGTTGACCTCGCGGAAGGCGAGCCCCAGCGGGCTCACGGTGCCGGCCCCGCGGGCGCGAATGGAGTAGTCCCCCTCGCGCAGCGCGGCGATCATGTTCGACAACGTCTGGAGCGGCCGCACCACGCGCTCGCGCAGGGCGGCCGTGAACCCCAGCCACGACAGCACCAGGAGGATGGTGAGCGTGATCCGGACGCGCGCCGGATGTGCCCCCATCCATACCCAGAGGAGCGCCACCACCAGCGCCGGGAAGCCCGACGCCAGCGCCAACAGCGTGACCCGGTTCTCGTGCGTCAGGCCCCGCTTGTGTTTCGGGAGCGGCGCGTCGCTCACAGCCCGTGCCGCTCCAGCCTGCGGTAGATCGCGCTACGCGACAGCCCCAG
This sequence comes from Candidatus Eiseniibacteriota bacterium, assembly GCA_036505355.1. Lineage (GTDB taxonomy): Bacteria > Eisenbacteria > RBG-16-71-46 > RBG-16-71-46 > RBG-16-71-46 > WS-8. The sequence goes on from DASXTP010000175.1 coordinate 7,252, forward strand.
GCTCTTCGCCGCCGCGGCCACGTTGCCGTCGTGCCGCTTGAGCGCCCGGCGGATCAACTCGCGCTCGACCTCGTCCAGTGTCGCGTTCTCGAGCCCGGCCGGGCCGCCGTCTCCTCGCCGCGTCAGCCCGATGTCGCCCGCACTCACCCACGCGTCGCGGGCGAGCAGCACCGCGCGCTCGACCGCGTGCTCCAGCTCCCGCACGTTGCCCGGCCAGGAGTGGGCAAGCAGCGCCTCCATCGCCTCGGGCTCGAAGCCGGCGAGGATCTTGCCGTAGCGGTGGGCGTGACGGGCCAGGAACTCGGCCGCCAGCGGACCGATGTCCTCGCGACGCTCGCGCAGCGGGGGGAGGTGAATCTCGACCGTGTTGATGCGGAACAAAAGGTCCTCGCGGAAACGGCCGGCGGCCGCCTCGGCCGCCAGATCGGCATTGGTGGCCGAGACCAGGCGCACCGAGACTCGGCGAGTGCGCGACGAGCCGACGCGCTCGAACTCGCCGGTCTGCAGCACCCGCAGCAGCTTGGCCTGCTGGGCCAGCGGCACGTTGGCGATCTCGTCGAGGAACAACGTGGCCCCGTCGGCCAGCTCGAAGCGACCGATGCGCTCGGCGCGGGCCCCGGTGAACGCTCCCCGCTCGTGCCCGAACAGCTCGCTCTCGAACACGCCTTCGGACAAGCCGCCGACGTTCACCGTCACCAGCGCGCGGGCCGCGCGCGGCGAGGCGGCGTGCAGGGTCAGCGCCACCAGCTCCTTGCCGGTGCCGTGCTCCCCGGTCACCAGCACGTGGGCGTCGCTCGGTCCCACCCGGGCGATCAGATCGAGCACCGGGCGCATGGCGGGAGACTCGGCGATCACCCGCGTGCCCCCGCGGCGCAGCAGCCGGTTCTCGACCTCGAGCCGGCGGCCGAGCCGCAGCGCGCGCGACAGCTCGAGCTGGCTGCGCAGCGTGGCCAGCAGCCGCGCGTTGTTCCACGGCTTCTCGATGTAGTCGCGCGCGCCATGGCGCACCGCGGCCACCGCTCCCTCGACGCTGCCCCAGGCGGTCATGACG
>DASXTP010000176.1:0-34006 GCA_036505355.1 Candidatus Eiseniibacteriota bacterium
GGATCAGGTACTACAACGGTCGGCGACGTCACTCAGCACTCGGGAATCAGGCTCCGCTGGCCTGGCTGGCGAGCCAGAAGCCAGGGGGCTGACCACAAGAAAAGGCGGTCGACGCTGTCCAATAGATGGGGTGCACCCCCGGAGCCCACTCTGTAGAGGACCTTATTCTTGTAGCCGCCCGCGTTATTGGCCAGCAGCACCCACAGGCGGTCTGCGTCCTGGGACGTCCCGACGATGTCCGGCCTGCCGTCCGCATTCAGGTCTCCGACGGCGACCGTTTGGCTATTCGAATTCCCGCCACCCACTCGATATCTCATCGCCGGCTGGAACGTGCCGTTGCCGTTCCCCTTGAACACTCTGAGGTAGCTGCCGATCGGAGTGGCCAGGTCGAGATGTCCATCGCCATCCAAGTCCGCGAGAGCGAGTTCGTTGGCCCCCTCGGTATCGAAGTAGCCCTGGCTGACCAGCGTTCCGTCGCCGTTGCCGAGGAGCACTTCCAATCTGAGGGGGGGTTCGTCACGTTGAACTCCTGACTGTTCCTGACCACGTCCAGTCGCCCGTCTTCGTTGAGATCCCCAACGGCCAAGCCGGGGACGACAAAGCCGTCGTGGGGATAGAACGGAATCAGGGTGAAACTGAGGGATGTAGTAGTGATGGGTTGCAGCTTCTCGGCGGATCTGCCGTGGCTCGATCCGACCAACACATCGCTGCCCGGGCTCACCTTCGCGTGGCCGCGAAGCTGGGGACGCGGCCCCTTGGTTCGACCCTAGTGCCCCCCTCCCGACGCCTTGCCCTTGCGCTCATATTTCTTGAGCAGCAAGCCGGTGCCCAGGAACAGGCCCACGATCACCACCGCCCAGAACCCGAAGAAGATCGTGAACACCACCCGCATGGTCGATTCCACGGAAAGCATCATGAAGGGGCATCCTCCTTGGCGGGCACCGCCGCCACGCGAGCGGCGTTGGTCATGGGCTTGGCCTCCTGGATGAGACCACGTGCCCAGTCCACGGCGCCCCAGGTGTTCCACAGCAGCACGCCGCGGATCACGTCGTCGCGCAGGTAATAGACCACGCCCTGGCGGAACTCTTCCTTCCACACCGCGTGGGTCTCGAGGCTCGACTCCACTTCCCCGACCGCCTCCCAACCCAGATCGAACAAGTCCGAGTAGAAGAACGGCAGGTAGGTGTAGGGCCGATTCGCGCCGGCCATGTTGGCACCCACCGCCTTGCCATGCTGGATCGCGTGATCCCAGTGCTCGACCCGCATGCGCCGGTCGAGGGGCACGCTCGGGAACTCGGCGACGTCGCCCGCGGCATAGACATTCTCCTCCGACGTGCGGCCGTACTCGTCGACTTCGATGCCGTTGCTCACCTCGAGGCCGGCGGCCTCGGCCAGATCAGCCTGCGGCTCGATGCCAATGCCCACCACCACCAGGTGCGTGGTCACGGTGTTGCCGTTGGCGGTGGACGCCATGACCTCGCCGCCCCGATCGTCGAAGCGCACCACGCTCTCGCCGGAGATCGCTTCCACCCCCCGTTCGCGGTAGTAGTCGGCCACGAACAGACCCAGCTCGCGCGGCAGCACCTTGTTGAGCGGATACTCCTCGGGATAGAGCAGCGTCACCTCCTTGCCGGCGTGGCAAAGGGCGGCGGCCAGCTCGCAGCCGATGAACCCGCCGCCCACCACCAGCGCGTGGCGGAAGTGCTCAAGCCGACTCTCGAGGTACAAGTAATCCTCGAGGTAGCGAAAGTAGCGGATCCCGTCGTGGTCGCCGCCTTCGACGTTCAAGCGCCGGGGCCGACCTCCGGTGGCAAGCAGGAGCTTGCCGTAGCGGTATACCGTGCCGTGGTCGTCCCACACCTCGCGTTCCCCGGGGTCGACCTCCACGGCCTCCCGTCGCAGCGCCAGCTCGAGGTTGTGGCCGCGGTAGTAGCCGGGCTCGTGGACCGGCAGCCGGTCCTTGGTGGACTTGCCAAACCACAAGTCTTTCGAGAGCGGCGGCCGATGGTACGGAGGATGGTTCTCGCGCGACAAGATCAGGATGCTGCCGGAGCGGTCGCGACCGCGAATCCCTTCGGCTGCCGAGACGGCGGCGAGCCCGCCGCCAATGATGACGTAGTCGTAGGTCATGTTCGGGCCCGGGGCGATTCATGATCCCGTTGGTGCGAACCGGCGGCAGTCTATCACGCGCTGGGTCCGGGGAGCCCGGCTGCTTCTCCGTGTATTCCCGCCGCTTCTCCGTGCAGCTCCGGGGCCAGCCCCCGCTTCCAAGTGCCGCGCCCGGCCCAGGTCACGATCACCAGCGCGCGGACCATGCAGGTCCCGGTGATCACCCAGGCGATGCCGAGCACCCCCAGCCCGCCGAGGCCCGGCACCCAAAAGGCGAGCGGGATGCGCAGCAGGGAAAAGCTGCTGAAGATCCACGACAGAACGCGGGTGTGTCCCGATCCCAGGATCGACTCGGCGGTGACGATCTCCATTCCGTTCGCGACCAGGCACACCGCCAGGATCCTGAGATACGGCACGCCGAGCCGGTGCACTTCCGGATCGCGGGTGAACAACGTCAGGAAGACCTGCGGCATCGCCACCAAGAGCACGGTGAACGCTCCCGAGATCCACAGGTTCCACTTCAGCCCGGTGCGGATCACCTGCACCGCCCGGTCGGCCCGCCCGGCGCCCAGGTTCTGGCCGACCAGCGCCGCACCGGCGGTGCCGATCGCCACCGAGGTGATGAACTGCACCGCCTCGATGCGGTTGGCGATGCCCACCACCGCCATCGAGGCGGCGCCGAAACGCGACGCGGCGTGCGCGAACACGATGTACACCACCGAGAACATCATCCCGATCAGGGCGGCCGGCACGCCGACCCGAGCCATGCCGGCGACGTGGACCGGAGGGCCGGGGGCTCGTCGCGCCAGCGGGAAGGCGGGGTGGCCGCGGGCCGCCGTCCATAGATAGCCCGCCACCATCACGGCCCACGAGATCACTGTCGCCCAGGCGGCTCCGGCCACGCCCATCGCCGGAATCGGGCCGAGGCCGTAGATCAGGAGCGGGTCGAGCGCAGCGTTGAGCGCCACCGCGACCAGGTCGATGAAGAACGGGGTGCGGGTGTCGCCCGCGGCCCGCATGATGCTTTCGCAGGTGAGCGCCATCATCGGCAACGGCGCGCCGCCGAGCACGATGGAGAGATAGCGGCTGCCTGACTCGACCATGCGCGGCTCGGGGCTCATGAGCCCGAACAGGGGGCGCGCGGCCAAGAGCCCCATCGCCGTGCCGACCAGCCCGAGCACCGCCGAGGCCCTGAGGCCCCGGTACGCGGCGACACCCGCCCGGAGGCGGTCGCCGCCGCCGAGCAGCTGGCTCGCGTAGGCGGTGACACCGATGGCGAAGATGTCGTTGAGCGAATAGACCCACCACATGACGAAGATCGACGTGGTGACGGCGGCGGTCGCCTCGACGCCCAGGCCGCGAACCCAGAGCGCGTCCACCCATTGATAGGCAAGCCTCAGGGCCTGGGAGGCCAGGACCGGCAAGGCCAGGCGCAGCAGTGCCCTCGGGATGGCCGTCGTGACGGTGTCCGGGGGCGGCGGCGCGACCTGGGCGTTGACGGGCTCCCTCACAGACTCCATATTGCCGTCTCCCCCATGGCACCCAACGCTGGTTCGACCGGACTGCTCCTCGGAACTCTGCTCGCGGCATCCCTGGCCTTTGCCCAGGATCCGCCCCCGGGTTCTCCGCATCGGGGTCTCGAGGGAACCGTCTCGGCTCTCCCCGACAGCGCGCTAGCGGCCGATCCCAGGAGCCCGGCGGTCGCGCACCCACACAGCCCACCGGACCTAGCCGCCACTTCGGCCGTGCCCTGGAATCCCCGCCACCCGTTTTCTTCCGAGGAGCCCTGGGAGCAAGCCGTTCGGCTGCCCGGTCGCATCGTGTCGCTGCCGCTATTGCTGCTCGCCCAGATCTCCGAGCGGGGGTTGCTGAGCGCGGAACAGCGTCACCTCCCGGCTCGGATCCTCCATGCAGAGGACGCCCTGTCCCGCTTCGGGCTCCATCTATTGCCGGCTTCGCTGGGTGACCGGACCGGATTGGGCGGCAAGCTTCGGCTGGCACCGCCGATCTGGAATCGGCTCCTCGAGGGCGAGCTGAGCGGCAGCACGCGGCACTATAGCAGCACGCGCCTCCAGGCATCCCAAGGGCCGGTCTGGATCGTGTTCGGCTACGACTGGCGCCCCGAGGAGCGGTTCTACGGCCTCACCAACGAATCGAGCGAAGACGACACGACCAGCTTCGCGTCGCAGATCACGTCCGCTCGAGCAGGTGTCGTGTATCCGTTCTTCCGTGAGGCCACGGCATCGCCGCTCGAGTTGAACGCGTGGTTCGGCCCCCAGTCGTTGGTGTTGCGTGACGGACGCGAGAGTGGAGTGACTCCGCTGTCGGTGGGCTTCCCCTGGCTGGCCGGATCGCTGGGTCGCGCGCAGGATCATCTGGTTTTTGGGCTGCGGCTGGTGGCCGACGGGCGCCGAGGCCAGCCCCATTGGTCTCAGGGCGGACGCATCATCGCTCAGGTCGAGCAGTTCACGACGCCGGCCAAGCGCCTGGCCTTGAGGAGCGCCTCGAAGCAATCGGGCCAGTTCACGCGCTGGGAAGTCAGGGGCGAGGCCGGGATCTCGTTCTGGCCCGATCCACGCACGCTGCGCCTCAGCGGCCGGATCGTGAACCAGACCATCGATACCGCTCTCGTGGTCCTGCTGCCGTACCTGGCCGACCTCGGAGGCAGTCACGATCTGGCCGGCTTCGAGGCCGGCCGTTTCCACGACGTGGACCTGGCGGTCGGCAAGCTGAGCTACCTCTTTCCGCTGGCTCGGCACTTCGAGGTCGACCTCCACGCCGAAGCGGGAGGCGTGTACCCGAACCTGCGCCGCGCTCGCCCCGAGACCCTCGAACAATCCTACGGCGTCGCGCTGCGCTGCCGCAGCGGGTCCGCGCCGCTCGGCTCGATCGGCTTGGACTGGAGCCGCGAAGCCGTGCGCCTGCGGTTCTCGTGGGGAGACGTCGAGTGAGCGGGCCGAGCGCGCGTGCCGTGGCCGGTGCAGCCGTGATCGTCCTGGGCTGCTGGGCCGTGGGCACGGGATCCGCAAAGGCGGCGCCCCGGGTCACGCGGATCTCCCGCTCCTACGACGCCCTCGAGCACTCGCTTTTCCGCCCGATCGCTCGGACCTTGGACCCGGCGCTCGGGTTCCGGAAGCTGGCGCGCCGCACTCCCCGCGAAGCGCTGAACGTCGACGAGCAGGATCGGGTCCGGCTGCCGAGTACCTGGTGGCAACCACGCGTGGGCTTCTCCCAGGTCCCACCCCAGCAGGTGTCCGAAGGAGCGAGCTTTGGGGCTGACCCCGGGCCCGGCCCCTGGGAGGTGACGCGTGCTTCCATCGACGGCCCGCGGCCGAGCGTGTCGATCCGCGACTCTCGCGGCGTGCGCTTCGTGCTCGAGTTCGATCCGGTGGATCGACCCGAGATGGTGACCGGCGCCGAGGTGGTGGCGAGCCGTCTGTTCTGGGCCGCGGGCTACAACGTTCCCGGCAATTCGATCGTCCTTTTCCGGCGCGAGGAACTGGAGATCGCGGAGGGAGCCAAGCGCATCGACGATCTGGGACGCCAGGGACCTCTGACCTTGGAGTTTCTCGACGACTTGCTCGAACGCGTGGCGCAGCGGCTGGATGGAGGCTTCCGCGCGGTGGCGAGCCGGCTACCCGACGGTCAGCCGCTCGGCCCGTTCCGCTACCAGGGACGCCGCCGCGACGATCCCGAGGACCTGATCCCCCACCAGCATCGGCGCGAGCTGCGCGGCCTGTGGGCGATTTGCGCCTGGGTCAACGACGCCGATTCGCGCGGTCCGAGCACGATCGACACCTGGGTCACCGAGGGCGGGCGTTCGTTCGTGCGCCACCACCTCGTCGACTTCGGCTCCTGCCTGGGCTCGGGCACGCCGAGCCCCCAGCCGCCGCAGGCCGGCAGCGAGTACTTCTTGGACTACGGCGTGATGGCGCGCTCGCTCTTCACCCTGGGGCTGCGACGCGCCAAATGGGAGGACACTGCCGATCCGGGGCTTCCGAGCATCGGCTTCATCGAGGGCTACGAGTTCGACCCCGCCGGCTGGCGGCCCCTCTACCCGAACCCGGCCTTCGACGAGCGGACTCGGCGCGACGTCGAGTGGGGCGTGCGCATCGTCGCTGCCTTCAACGAAGACCAGATCCGCGCGGTGGTTCGCCAGGCCAAGTACACCGACCCGCGGGCCGAGGAGTATCTGACGCTGGTCCTCATGCAGCGCCGCGATCTGCTGGCCTCGCGGTGGCTCGGGGCATCGGCGCCGGAAGCCTCGGCCGGCAACCCCTAGCCTGGACGCGTCGGGATCGATCTGTCCCATGCCCGACCGAGCGTCTCATTACATCCACGGCACGACGCCCGAGGAGCAACGGCGCCTGACCCGCTTGAACCAGCTCCTCAACCAGCGCTCGCTGGACGAGCTGGCCCTCCGGGGTGGCGAGAGCATCCTCGATCTGGGCTCGGGGCTCGGCCAGCTCACCCGCGCCATGGCCCGCGTGGCGGGGCGCGGCGCCCGGGTGGTCGGGATCGAGCGCAGCGAGCAGCAGCTCGAGGAAGCCCGGCGGCAAGCGCGCGAAGCCGGCGAGGAAACCCTCGCCGAGTTCCGCCAGGGGGACGTGCTCGCCTTGTCGCTCGCGCCCGCGGAGTGGGGGTCCTTCGACGTCGCCCACGCCCGGTTCGTGCTCGAACACGTTTCCGATCCGCTCGCCGTGGTACGCGCCATGGTGCGTGCGGTGCGGCCGGGCGGCCGGCTGGTGCTGGTCGATGACGACCACGACGTCCTGCGCCTGTGGCCCGAGCCGGCGGCGTTTTCGCGGCTGTGGGGGGCCTACTGCTCGAGCTACGAGCGGGCCAGCAACGACCCCTACGTGGGCCGCCGCATGATCGCCTTGCTCCATCAGGCGGGCGCCCAACCGCGACGCAACCGCTGGGTGTGGTTCGGAAGCTGCTCGGGGGACGAGCGGTTTCCGCTGTTCGTCGCCAACCTGGTGGAGATCTTGATCGGGGCCCGCGCGGCGATCCTCGAGGCCGCGGGCGAGACCGAAGCCGAAGGCTTCCGCCTCGACGAGGCTTTCGATGCCGCCGTGACGGCGCTGCGGGCCTGGGGCGAGCGGCCCGACGCCGCGATTTGGTTCGCGATGGCCTGGGCCGAGGGCGTGCGGGAACGCTAGGCTCCGTTTGAAAACGCCCGATCGGCTGCGTTGGCTCAGGGGGCGATCACCACCGGCACGCTTCGAGAGCGCATGCCCCCGCTCGCGGAACGCGCGGAGAGGCGGATCCAGTAGACACCGGCGCCCAGCGCGGCGCCGTCCGCGGCGACTCCGTTCCAGCGGATCGTCCCCGCTCCCGCCGCCGGGCCCTCGAACAGCCGTGCCCGCCGGCGGCCGCCGATGTCGAAGACCTCGATCGACGCCTCCGAGCCCGCGGCGGCGAAGCGGATGACGCTCTCGGCGCCCGGCCGCACCGGGTTCGGTCCGGCCGTGAGGGCGAGCCCGGTCGCGGGTCCAGCCCCGGGAGCGACGGCCGTGGTGCTGGGCACCCAGGCATTGGCCGCGAGCCCCTGCACCAGGCCCCAGCCGATGTCGTTGTTGGGGGCGGCGTGGTTAAGGGCCGTCTCGCGCAGCGCCTCGCGCACCTCGAACGGGCCCCACCCGGGATGCGCCTCGAGCAGCAGCGCGACCAGGCCGGCGGTGAGCGGGGCCGAGAACGAGGTGCCGCTCCGGCGCACGTAGGCCAAATCGTCCTGGACCGAGGGCAGCAGCACGTCGAGTCCCATCGCGGTCACGTCCGGCTTGATGCGGCCGTCCGCGGTGGGCCCGCGCGACGAGAAGCTGGTGACGACGTTGAACGAATCGACCGCGCCGACGGCGATCACCGTGTCGGCGTCGGCGGGGGCGTGGATGTAGTGCCAGGGGTTGGCGCCATCGTTCCCGGCCGATGTCACCACCGTGATGCCGCGCCGTACCGCCTCGAGTGCGGCCAGCGTGACCACGGTGGTCTGGCCGTCCATGTCGCGGTACTTGTACGACTCCGAGGGATGGTCGAACTCGCTGTACCCGAGGCTCGACGAGATCACGTCGGCACCCAGGCTGTCGGCCCATTCGGCGCCGAACTGCCAGTAGTCCATCTCGACCGCCGTCTCGCTCGCCACGTCCTCGGTCTTCGCGAGCGCCACGGTGGCCGCGAACGCGCTGCCCGAGTACCAGCCCGGCTTCGAGCCCGCCACGCAGCCGAGGGTGTAGGTTCCATGGGTGTACGCCGCCGCATCCCAGTCGTTGACGTCCAGGTCCTGGTGGATGAAATCGCGCGTGGCGAGCACCGAGAGTCCGATGAACATGCTGTGGTAGGGGTTGAAGCCCGTATCGAGCATGCACACCAGCACGCCGGCGCCGGAGAGGCCGAGCGCGTGGAGCTGCGGCACCTGCATCATCGAGAGCTGGCGGAACGAGCCGCCATAATAGGTGGTGTCGCCCGGCACTCCGACCGTCGTCGCCCCCGACGCGCTCTCGGTGCGGACGCCGGTTTCCGCGGCGGGAGCCGTTTCGGGCTCGGGGATCGGGGTGATTCGCCAGCCCCGCGGCACCAGCTCGATCCGCGCCACGAACGGCAGGCGCTCGATCTCGATCGCGAGCGCGGCGGGCATCTGGACGCTCGCCGCGTTGAGCCAGCGGCTCGCCCCGCGCAGCCGGGCCCCGCGTTGGACGAGGGCGCGAACGTAGGGCGCGTGAACCGGCAGATCCGAGGCCGTCAGGTCCCGCAGGCGCCCGCGCATCGCGCGGCGCTCGAGGGAACGCGCGGGGAGGGCGCGGCGCACCGCTTCGTAGGCGAGCGGGTCGCGCTCGCTGCCGGCGCGATCGGTGAAATAGACCCACGCCGCGACGGATTGCTCCGGGTTCGTGGCGAGAAGGCGGGCCAGAGCGGGACCCACCTTGGCGCCCGCCGCCTGGGAGAGTTGCGGCCAGGCGAGACTCACCAGCAGGCAGCCGGCGATCGTTCGGATGGCTCGGGTCATGGTCGACCTTCGGTCGGTGGAGCGATTCGCGGATCGAAGCTTACCACACGCCAGAGCGCGGTCTGGAGCCGAGGGTGGGCACCCTGGGATTCGAGACCCTTCCACCGAGCTACGTCCAACGGATGGCCCGCAGCCTGGTAGCATGGCGCACATCCGGGCCGGAGGCCCATGACCGATCGTTTCGCTGCCGGCCTGGCGTCAGCGACCTGACGCCGCGATCTGGTTCGCGATGCCCTGGGCCGAGGGCGTGCAGGAGGAGCAGAAATCGGACCGTGAGTGACGTGAAACAGGAAAACGAGCGGCCGACCCTGCTGCTCAAGCTCGGCGGCCTGAGGCTGACCGGCGTGGCCGCCGCCATCGCGCTCCTCCTGATCCTGGGGATCCTCGTCGGCCTGGTCGTCCTCGTGAAGCCGACGTTCCGGTCGTCGCCGCTGTGGGTGTCGGCCGCGTTGTGGATCGGGTTCATCGCTTACTGGAGCGCCGCGGCGAGTGATGCTTCGGCGGTGAAGACCTCGGAGTCTCGTTTCTCCCGCCGACTCCACCAAACTCTGCTGAACGTCGGGCTACTGCTCCTCTTTCTACCTCTCCCCGGGCTGAAGGCTCGATGGCTGCCGGCGGCAGCCTGGATGGTCCGGCGGGCCTGGGCCTGCAGGCTTGCTCCTCGCTGCTGGCGGTCTGGGCCCGGCGGCATCTGGGGCGTCACTGGAGTGGAGCCATCACCGAAAAGGTGGACCATGTGCTGGTGCGTTCGGGACCCTATCGATGGGTGCGGCATCCGGTCTACTGCGCCATGATCGGCATGGTTCTCGGGACGGCACTCGTGTCCGGCGAGTCTCACGCGCTGGCGGCGGTGGCCCTGATCGGCTTCGCCTACTGGCGCAAGGTCCGGCTCGAGGAGCAGCATCTCCGCGAGGTCTTCGGCGCCGACTTCGATGTCTATCGAGAGCGCAGCTGGGCCCTGATCCCCGGGTTGTTCTGAGAGCCAGCCCGAAGGCGGACGCAGATCGATGGCAAGGTCACCGTGATCGGGGGCTGGCTCGCGGTTGTCGCTGCCTTCAGTGCCCGGTCGCCCGTCGCTTGCTCATGTCAAGGTGATCGGCCGCGCGTCACCGGCCTCGGACAGGATTCCCGTCTTGAACATGCCGCTACTCACGTAGCGGAGCCGGTAGCGCACCACGACCAGCGTGGCGCTGCCGGCCGGAAGCTGGGACAAAAGCGTCCCGCTCAAGGTCAACTGGCCGTTGGTATCCCGCGTGACTCCCGAGATCCGGCGCTGGGTCGGGTCCGAGTTCATGAACACCATGGCCGTGACATATTGGGTCGTGTCGGCGCCGGCCGTCCAGGTCACATTGATCCCGAGCGACCGCTGCACAGTGGCGCCGCTCGAAGGCGTGGCGGGGACGAGCGGAATCACCGACCGCACGCTATCGGTGACGGCAGGATACCGGCTGGACCCCGTGATCCGAAAGCGGTGGTATCGCACGTCGTCGAATGCCAGCACGATCCCTGAGGGATTCGACGGCATCGTCGAGTAGACGTATTGAGCGACGCCATTGACCGGAGTGCTGCGGACATCGAGCCGCACTTCGTCGGCGGCGACCGGGTCCGAGGCGCGACGTCCGCTCGAGAAGATGTCGCCTGCGTTCACGAAGTCGTTGCTGTTCTGGATCAGCGCGAACGCCTGGCGTTTGGATTCGACGTCCATGGCGGCGGCCCAACTTTCGGTGAGGTCCACGTTGCTCGGCATGACGAACTCGGCCGGGACCAGGGAGGCGATGAGGCTCGCCAGATCCTGCACGGTCCGAGGCGCGGTGGGCCCGCCGCCGGAGCCGCACCCGGCGAGCATCTCTGCCAGCAGGGCCACGGTCACGGTACGGCGGAGCGCGCTCGACGTCGGGCCGACCTCTCGCGCCGGAGCCTCCGGCGGCGTTTCGAGATCCTGCCCAACCAAGGCCCTCATGCTTGCCCCCGGGTCACGTTGGCGAGCCTCCGGCAGCGCCCGCATGGTGAGCGAAACGAGGGCGCACAGTATAGTCCATGCCCATCCTACTCGGGGCCCTTTCGTCGGCTCGGGCCCGGCCCGGGAGGCCGCCCGCCGGGCCTCATCGCACAACTGGAAGCGCTGTGGGGGTCGATCTGGTGTTCGGGATCCTGGTGGGTGAACTACGTGACCAGCGGCGACCGCCCCCTCACCACTCACCCCGCGAGCCTACAGGCGGCCCCGCCGCCTCAGCGCGCAAACGCGCTCCATGTTGTCGCGCCGCAGGACCAAGACAACCTCCGAGCCTGGCTCACCTTGAAGGAGCTCCTCCGCCGCCCCCGCTGCGAGATCGTTCAGGACAGCGCGGTCGATCCGAATCGCCACGTCGCCTGCCCTGATCCCGGCTGCCTCGGCGGAGGAACCGGTTTCTACGGCGACGACCTGCATTTCGCCCAGCAAGCGCTCGAGACGCAAGCCCACCTGGGAGCGGGCCGAGGCTTGCACAGACGGCCGAGGCCGGTCTTCGAGCCACAGGACTTGGTTGCCGTAGTCGAACAAGATGCGAAACCGGGCCAGGAAGGTGCTGCCAACCAGGCCATGGATCGGGTCTGGAAGCTCTCCTTGGATGTCCGGCAACGCGCCCCTTGGTGTGATGCCCGTCGCCACCTGCTCCTGCTCGACGGGCGGCGAGGCGTCGGTCAGGAGCAGCTTGGGGAGCAGCGTTGCGTCCTCCCGGAAGCTGCCGAGAACGGTACGGAAGGGAACGTCATGCCGCCGCGGCCAGCGTGACGGAGGTCGCACGCGCTCGGCCATCGCGTCCTCGAACACGACGCATGCCGAGGCGCCGGTATCGAGCAGCAGGGACAGCGGCTGGCTGCGCCAGCCGGAGGCGGGCTCGGCGACCCGGGCGGACACGAGCATCCGGCCGCCTTGAAAGAGGCGGAACGAGACCGGAACCGCGCCCGGCCCCAGGACCCCGGCATAGCACGCCCGCGACCGGCGGACGTGGGCCAGCTTTGCGAGGTCGCTGCCTTGAGGCGATGCGGCAGCTTCGGTACCGACCACGGTGAGCCTTCGGTTCACGACTGCCATCAGGCGGCTCTCGTAGTCGATCACCACGGCGCGATCTCGGTAGAAGCTGGGCGCGAAGAAACCCAGCACCCCGCGATCGAGAATCGAGTCGACGACCACGCCACCGACCTCGACGTTGGCGACGCGGTGGGCGCCCAGCTCGAGGGCGGTGAGCGTCCGGTGGATGCGACGTATGTAGCCCCAGTCGACCTCGAGCGTGTCGATGTTCAGTGCGTTCCAGACGCTCACGCCAAGGGCAAGATCCGGCGCGCCGGTGTCCACGATCAGCAGCCCGGAGGTGTCGCGTCCGGAGGGACTGTGGAGGGTAGCCTTGACGAGAATGAGCCCGGAGCGGACTTCGAAGGGGATGAGGTCGGTACCGGCTGGCCAGGATCGCTGTTCCCCGGCACGGTGGAGCGCCAGCTCGGCGTGTGCACCAGCGGGGAGACCGACGAGCGCGACCGCCAGGGCCCAGCTGCTCGCGAGGAGCAGCAGGATCCCACGCAGCATCGCACGTCGCCGGCCCATGGCAGGGTGATCGGCCGCGGGACGCGCCTGCTTCAGGGTCTCGAGACTGAGCCCTTGGGCGAACCCCAATGCATCGCGCACTGCCGGCGTAGCGCAGCTTCTTGTAGTGGACTTGACGGTTGCCCCTAGTCTGGCGTGTATACTGCCTGGTCATTCGGCCGTGGATGCTGTCTCGAGCGCTCTGTCTAGATCCCCTCTTTCCCCTCGTGGACGCGGAACGACCGAAGGATCCGGCAAGGTCCGGATCCGGAACCAACTCGAGCCTTGGGAGCCCCAGAGCTCCCAGAAAGGAATCACCATGGGCGATCAGGAGCTGGTCCAGGTGGCGAAGGAGATCGTGAAGGCGTACAGCGCGGCGGATTGGAAAGCGCTCAAGGGTATTCTCGCCACTGACGCGCTCTACGACGAGGTTGGGACGCAGCGGAAGATCAAGGGACCCGACCAGATCATCCAGTCGCTCCAAGGCTGGAAGCAGGCCATGACCGATTCCAAGGGCACGGTGACGAACAGCTATGGCTCGGGCAACACCGTGACGTTGGAGATCACCTGGCAGGGAACGCACAATGGGCCCTTCAGCGGTCCTGCGGGAACGTTCCCGGCTTCGGGCAAGAAGCAGACGACGCTGGCGGCGATGATCGTCAAGTTCGAGGGCAACAAGGTGAAGGAGATGCACCACTACTTCGACATGGTGACCTTCCTTCAGCAGATCGGGGCTATGCCGGCATTGCACGCCTGAGAAACTAGGCATCGTCCGGGCGGCATCGCCCGGACGATGCTGCAGCCTCCCACCGAGCTCGAGGCACTGGGAATCCTCAAAGGCTAGGCCTCCAGCTCGGGGCCTGCCTGCGGCGTCTCATCGCTCGCTGTCTCCGGCGCCGGCGGCGGGGAGCCGAACGCAACCCGAGCAAGCTGGCCCGAGTGCATGTCGCCAAGGGCGTGCGCCAGCATCCCCAAGTACAAAGACCCCGACGCCAGGTAGATGCCCGTCAGAGCCGCCCCGGCCAAAGCCGTGGTCAGGATGCCGCGCGGGCCCTGGTAGAGATGGCCAAAGCCAAACACGAGTGCCGCCACCGCGGCCCCGCCAAAGGGGCCCAACCAGTGGCCCAGATACCAGATCAGATAGCCGCGGTAGAGCAACTCCTCGCAGGCCCCGGCGGTGATCGAGAGACGGTAGAACCACTTGAGCTCACCTGCGCTCCGCGGCAGCAAGCGCTCGACGTGCTGCAGGCGGTGGCGGACGCTCGCCAGCGCCTCGGGGTCGCCGAGCGCCTTGCGCCGCTGAACCAACACCGCCGCCCCGGCCACCGCGAGAATGCCGAGCGTGATCCAAAACCCGAGTGCCACTCGGGGAACCAAACCGAGCGCCGCCCATCCTCGGCCCCGCCACGCCCAGAGCCCGAGCGTCGAGGCGGCCAGGGTCCACTGGAGCGCCATGCCCTGCCGGTATAGCGCGAGTCGCGCCGCGGGTACCGAATCTTCATCGGCAAGCAGCAGTCGGCGGTACCCGAGGGTACTGGCACGCACCGGAAAGACCACCGCAAGCAGTGCCACCAGACCGTGGTCGAGCCAGAACGGATCGGGGCTCATCCGTCTCGAGCGACGCCGGGCTGCGACTATGCCCTTATCGCCGGCTGAGCTCGCGGTGGCGGAAGCAATCCACCGTGTGATCGTTCACCATGCCGGCGGCTTGCATGTAGGCGTAGCAAATGGTGGAGCCGACGAATCGGAAACCCCGACGCTTGAGGTCCCCGCTCACCGTATCAGACTCGGCGGTGCGGGCCGGGATTTCGCGTGTGCTCTTCCACG
Source organism: Candidatus Eiseniibacteriota bacterium (assembly GCA_036505355.1). Lineage (GTDB taxonomy): Bacteria > Eisenbacteria > RBG-16-71-46 > RBG-16-71-46 > RBG-16-71-46 > WS-8. Next base: position 14,499 of record DASXTP010000176.1, read on the forward strand.
CGTTTTGGCGCGTCTTGCCGCCCACCAAGCCCCAGACGTAGCCGTCGAAGCTGTCGAACTCCTCCTGCACCTCGAGGAAGGCCCGAGCGTTGGTGATCGCGCTCTCGATCTTGAGCCGGTTGCGCACGATGCCGGGGTCCGATAGCAGCGAGCGCACCTTGCGGCCGTCGAAGCGCGCGACCTTTCGCGGGTCGAAGTTGGCGAAGGCGCGGCGATAGGCTTCGCGCTTGTTGAGGATGGTGCGCCACGAGAGCCCCGCCTGCGCCCCGTCCAAGACCAAGTACTCGAAGTGCTTGTGGTCGTCGTGGACCGGCACGCCCCACTCGCGGTCGTGGTAGCGGCGCATCAGGGGATCGGTGATCCAAGCGCAGCGAGGCTTGGTGGTGGAGCGCGAGTCGCCGGGCGACATGGACCGCCAGGGTAGTGTCCGGCGGTCCGCGACTCAAGGGCCCGGCGACACGAAAACGTGGCCGAACGCGATTGACGCGCCCGTGGTCGGGCGTAGAATGGCGGCGGAATTCCCCCCACCCAGCGACTCCTCAGCTCTCTCCAGGAGGGTCTCATGCTTCGTTCCAAGCCGCTCCCAGTGTGGGTTCTGGCGCTCCTGCTGCTCTCGGTCCCGTGGTCGGTCGAGGCCGCTTCGGCCCCCACCGTCGCGAAGGCCGCCACGGCTGCATCCCGACGCTCCCCGAGCCCCGAGAAGGTCACCTCGGTCGAGGGCATCACCGAATATCGGCTCGCGAACGGGCTCCGGGTCCTGTTCTTTCCCGACCCCTCCAAGCAGACGACCACCGTCAACATCACCTACCTGGTGGGTTCGAGGCACGAGGGCTACGGCGAGACCGGTATGGCGCACCTGCTCGAGCATATGGTCTTCAAGGGGACGCCCAAGCACCCCAACATCGCGCAGGAGCTGACGGCCCACGGCTGTCGCCCCAACGGCACCACTTGGTTCGATCGGACCAACTACTTCGAGACCTTCGCCGCCACCGAGGAGAACCTCGACTGGGCGCTCGACCTCGAAGCCGACCGCATGATCCACTCGTTCATCGCCCAGAAGGACCTGAACTCCGAGATGACGGTGGTGCGGAACGAGTTCGAGGTCGGCGAGAACTACCCGCGCGAGGTGCTCTACGACCGCATCATGTCGGCGGCTTATCTATGGCACAATTACGGCAAGTCGACCATCGGCTCGCGCTCGGACATCGAGCGGGTGCCGATCCGGAACCTGCAGGCGTTCTATCGCCAGTGGTACCAACCTGACAACGCGATGCTGGTGGTGGCGGGCAAGTTCGACGAACCGAAGACGCTGCAGAAGGTGGCGCGCATCTTCGGCGCCATCCCCAAGCCCACGCGCGTGCTGCCCAATACGTACACGCTCGAGCCGGCGCAGGACGGCGAGCGCACGGTGACGCTGCGCCGGGTGGGCGACGTGCAGGTGGTGGCTGCGGCCTACCACGTGCCGGCCGGCCCGGATGCCGACTTCGCGGCGGTGGACGTGCTTGCCTATATCCTCGGCGACACGCCCTCGGGACGCCTGCACAAGGCGCTGGTGGAACCCAAGAAGGCCTCGTCGGTCTTCGGCTTCGGCTGGCAGCTCCACGACCCGGGCACGCTGATCGTCGGCGCCGAGCTGCGCAAGGAAAGCTCGATCGAGGCGGCGCGAGAGATCGTGCTCCGCGTCGCCGAGGGACTCACCACCGAGCCCCCCACCGAGCAGGAGGTGAACCGCGCCCGCGACAACCGCCTCAAGAGCTGGCACACCACGATCCGCAACTCCGAGCGCGCTGCCTTGAGCCTCTCCGAGTGGGCCGCGATGGGCGACTGGCGGTTGATGTTCCTGCATCGCGATCACCTCCAGGCGGTGAAGCCCGAGGACGTGGCCCGCGTCGCCCGCGCCTACTTGAAGCCCGAGAACCGCACGGTGGGCATGTACCTGCCGACGCAGGAGCCGATGCGGATCGAGGTGCCCCAAGCGCCCGAGGTCGCCGCCCTGGTCCACGACTACAAAGGTGGCGAAGGGCTGGCGATGGGCGAGGCATTCGACCCCGCCCCGGCCGCGATCGAGGCCCGTGCCATCCGGGCCAAGGTCGCACCCGGCATCAAGCTGGTCATGGTGCCGAAGAAGACGCGGGGCTCGACGGTGCAGATGACGATGACGCTCCACTTCGGCGACCAAGCCAGCCTCCAAGGGCGCGGGACGGCGGGCGACTTCGTTGCCAGCATGCTGATGCGCGGGACGAAGAAGCAGACCCGGGAGCAGATCCAGGCCGCGCTCGACCACCTGAAGACCCAGATGAGCGTCGGTGGTTGGGCCGCTTCGGCCTCTCTATCCTTCGAGACCACGCGAGAGAATCTTCCGGCGTCGCTGAGGCTCGCGGCCGAGCTGCTGCGCGAGCCGGCGTTCCCGCCCGCGGAGCTGGATCTGCTGCGGCAGGAGAGCCTGGCGAGGACCGAGGACTCGAGGAGCGATCCGGCGCAGAAGGCCTCCACCGCGCTGCAGAAACACCTGAGGCCTTGGCCCAAGACCGACCCGCGATACACCGAGAGCCCAGAGGAGGAGATCCAGTCGGTCCGCGCCGTGACCCTCCAGGACGTCCAGAGCTTCTACCAGGACTTCTATGGAGCCTCGGCGGCCGAGGCGGCGATCGTTGGCGACTTCGACGCCAAGGAGATCCAAGGCCTGGTGGGCGAGCTGTTCAAGGGCTGGGAGAACAAGCAGCCGTTCACCCGCCTGGTGACGACCTTCGAGGACCGCCCCGCCCACACCGAGGCCATCGAGGCGCCCGACAAGGAGAGCGCCAACTTCCAGGCCGGGCTCCGGGTCAAGATGCGGGACGACTCGCCCGACTACCCCGCGATGGTGTTGGGCAACTTCATGATCGGCGGCGGCTTCATCAACTCGCGGCTCGCCACGCGCCTGCGCCAGAAGGACGGTCTGTGCTACGGCGTCGGCTCGTTCTTCAGCGCCAGCTCGTTCGACGAAGACGCGTCCTTCGGCTCGCGCGCCATCTACGCGCCGCAGAACGCCGAGCGGCTCATGGCCGGCTTCCGCGAGGAGCTCGACCGTGCGGTCCGCGACGGCTTCGCCGCCAAGGAGATCGCCGAAGCGAAGCAAGGCTGGCTCCAGGGCCGCGTGGTATCACGCGCCACCGACCGCGAGCTGGCCGGGACCCTGGCAGCCCGCGAGTATCAGGGCCGAACGCTGGCATTCGACGAGGCGCTGGAGAAGCAGGTGGCGGCGCTCACGGGTGATGCCATCGGCGCCGCGCTCAAGAAGTACATCGACCCGGCGAAGATCTCGACGATTCAGTCCGGAGACTTCGCGAAGGCCAAGGGGAAGGCATCGGAGGCGAAGACGAGCTCGGAGGTGAGGTAGGGGCGAGGGTCGCTTCTGTTCACGCACCGGCTGGGGGTGTACATGCACCCAGCCGGTGCTGCAAGAGCAGTGAGGTGGAAGGTGCGGCAGGATGCATCGAACATTGGCGACCGAGCTGAGCCACACCATGAGTAGAAAGGCCGTACCAAGGGTAACTCAGGAAGACATCCTAGCGGCCTGCCGTCGGCGATGCGCCGTTTGCTTCGGTTTGAATCGAGATACGCGGATCAAGCTTGGCCAGGTAGCTCATTTGGACCGAGATCCAGGGAACTCTTCACACGAGAATCTGGTGTTTCTCTGCCTGGAACACCACGACCAATTCGACAGCAGGACAAGCCAGAGCAAGGGACTCACCGCGGGCGAAATAAGGCGCTTCCAGGAAGAGCTGGTCTCAGCGATTGAGCACGCATGGAAGCAGCCTGTCAGCTTTGCCTCTGCCGACCTGGAATCTCAAGACGCGGTGTCAGGCCGTTGGATACGTGGTGACGACTTCGATTCGGCCGAGTTTGAAGTGGAACGGGGATCGGACAGTCGCGTTCGGATCCGGGCATTCGCCCTACACGGCAAGACATGGAATACCGGACCGACCACCGGAGATCTAGACTTCGAAGGCGAGCTCGTTGATGAGAGGGTGACGTTCGTCGACAAGCTTTCTCACGGCCACCGCTATTCTCTCGTAATCCACTTCATGGGCAACCGCGTGGTCGCGGAAGAGAATGGGGCGTTCGGGTACTTCGGGGCAGGTGCTCATTTTGGTGGCGAGTACCATAGGCCGAGGTAGGCGGGATCTGCCGACCCCACCTGATGGCTGAGACGCCAGGAGGGCTCATGTTCGGGAAGAGACCGCCATCCTCTTACCTCGCCGAAGGGCGCCTTGCCGACGTACTTGCCCTCATCCAAGTCCTTGCGCTAGACGAGAAGACTCATCGAAGCGAGGATGGCCTCGCCTCTGAGCTACAGGGCCCTCCGCGATCAGCCCAGAAGTGGCCCCAAATAGCAGAGCGCCATCCCGAGTTCTTTCGCGTCAGACCATTGGGTGAGCACCGGGTCTCCCTCGTTGCACGCCACGTGGCCCCGTCCGAAGAAGATTCTCACCCGCCATTGTCAACCGACTACACCTCAAAAGCTTATGCACCTGGCCGTGGAGCTTCACGATCGGGAAGTGCGTCGATCACAAGCCTGGCATGTCTTGATTCCCATGGCCGTCGTGGTCACGGCGGGCGTCTTCACTCTTCTTGGCGTCTGGCTCAAGAGTGTGCTTGGCGGTCCCTGATCCTCCGTTAACGCTACCGGTCGATCGTCAGAACCGACTAAATGCAGGGGATTCCGAGCCGGTATGGGTGTGCAAGCCTAAGGTAGGATGCGCGGCCGAAGGGGACACTCTGGTGCGCCGATGAACCCGACGGCTGCCGCCGGCCTCCGCCCCTACTCTCCCACGATCTGCACCAACTGCGGGGCCACGATCCCCTGCTCCTGCGCCGCCTTCGCCACCTTGATCGGGATCAGCTTGGCGAACGCCTCGTCGTAGCGCCAGCGCCGCCACTCGCCCTCGAGCCGCACCGTGATGTGCTCGCCCTGGATCCGGATCGGCACGCCGCGTCGATTGGCCTCCCGTCCAATGAAGGGCGCCAGCTCCTCGCTCCACTCCTCGGGGCCGATCGCCGACAGCACGTTGCCGCGGTACTGCGCCGGATCGAGGCGCACCAGCGGATCGAACACGAACACCCGCCCGGCCGCCGCCCCCGACATGAAGAACTTGCCGGAATAAGGCTTCCAGCGGAGCGCCAGCTCGCCGCGGGCATCGGGCTTGCGGAACCCCATCACCACGTGCAGCGAGTTCTCCCCGCCCGACATCAGGTACTCGAACGCGTACTCGTTGGGCGAGCCGAAGTGAATGGACTTGAATCCCGGAGCGAGCGCCTTGCCGTCGGCCAGATAGACCTTGTTCTGCCCCGCCACCGCGAAGCGCGAGCCCGAGTCCCACAGGCTTACCGTGCCGCCGTGCGCGGCGTAGGTGCAGGTGTTGAGCGCGTCCTGCAGGATGAAGAGGTAGCCCGAGTCGGCCTTGAGGCCCCAGTGGCTCTGCCCCTGTCCGTAGGTCCAAAGCTCGGCACCCTCGAGCAGGGCGCCCCAGAAGTCACCGAACTCGCGGCCGTACACCTCGATCACCACGCCGCTGGCCGAATCGCCGTCGGCTTGGCTCAGGTTGGTGCCAAGGTGGCGTGGGCCGCCGATGAAGTCGTAGCCGATCAGGTTGCGCCAGCCCAGGCGCACCGCCTCGCTCACGATGCGCGAGGCCGAGTCGAGCTGGAACGACTCGCCCACGAAGCCGGCGAAGTCGATGACCAGCATGTCGCGCGCGGCGTCCTTGGGTGGCGCCAGGTCGTCACGGGTCTCGAGCGTCAGCCGAGCGTAGGTGCCGCGATCTCCTCCGTCGTGAGCCCACGCTTCGTGGAGCAGCGGCACGCGGTCGAGAACCCGGTAGATCCCGCCCTCGGCCGGCCCGCGGCGCAACGAAGGCGCCACCTCCGGCGTCGAGGCGTCGTCGACCGGACGCGCCCGACCGCCGTCGGTGAGGTACTCCATGCTCGAGAGCGACTTGCCGCCCAGATCGCGGAAGGTCAGGCGCTTTCTCAGCTCGGTCAGGATCCTGAGCGCCGCCGCGCGTGGCGCCGTACCGGCGTCGGCGAACTCGGGCAGCGCGTGCTCGGCCAGGAAGCGGTAGTCCTCGAAGCTCAACGTCTTCACCCGGTCGAGGGTCGCCTCGATCAGCTCCTCGGCGGCGGCCGGCAGCGCATCGCCTGGCCCGAATATCCGGCCCGAGGCCGCCGCGGCCCCTGGGACCGTCGCCCCCGCGGCCCCAGCGAGCACCCGCCCGAGCTGCTCGAGCCGCTCCCCCACCAGCCGCCTCCAATCCGGATCGGCTTTCGCGATCGCATCGGCGAGCGCCACCGTGAGATCCACCTTGTGCCCGGCCCGGTCCACCGGGACCAGCTCGCCGAAACGGTTGCGCAGCTCGAGCGGTCCGCCAGCCGACGACGTGAAGACCTCGATCACGCCGCCGTGCTCGCGGCGCTCCCGATTGCCGCCCGGGCGCATGTTGAAACGCAGGTCGGTTGCCGCGTCGCCCAGCACCCCCTGCTGGTGGAGCACGCGCAGCATGCTGTCGGCGATCTTGGCCTCGCTGCCGTTGGCCACCGCGTGGACCCCACCCAGCCCGGCGTCGACCGAAGCCACGATCTCGTGCGGGCGCAGGAACTTGATGTCCATGTTCTCGCGGAAGCCCACCACCCGCCCCGGACCGTCGCCGGCGCCGGGGGATCCGCGGCGCCTCGACTCCACGATCGTGAACTTGTAGGGCCCAGTGGGCGTGAGCTGAACGTAGTTGGTCATCAAGAGCTTCAGCTTCTCGCGCCGCTCGGGGTCGGTGGCGGCGAGGTCGAGCCCGGTGATCGGCGAGATGATCTGCGATGCCTCCTCGGTGTCGAGCCCCAGCACCCGCCGCGTGAAGTCCACCAGGTAGGCGGCGTACTCGGTGTCGGTGAGCGCCTTCCTCTCGAAGACCGAATCGCCGTGGTAGTGCTCGGCCCCCTCGCCCATCGACCGATCGGCGTGCACGTAGCCGAACTCGTTCAGGAACGGCGAGGTCGAGTCGACGCCGACCTGCTCGCCGTTGTGCATCAGCAGCAGGTTGTAGGCCTTGAAGGGATGGGCGCCCGCCGGGTTGCCTCGTCCCTCGGCGTCGATCGCCGGCGAGTTGGTGGGGTAGCGGTGGTGCATCCCCCAGACGCGGGCGTGAAGCGCCGTGGTCCGGAGCGTCCGACCGCGGATCGTGACCTCGACCCCGCCGCTCTCGCGCGCCCCGGGGTAGCGCGCCCAGAAGCGGCCAAAGTCGAAATACTCGGGGATGGTGTGCGTCCAGCCCGAGATCTTGATCGCCCCGAGGTCCTCGCCGATCGAGACCACGAAGCCCCGCCGCTTGGCCGCGTACTTGCCCGCCGGCGTCTTGGCGGCGCTCCACTCCAGAGCCGGGGCGTGAGTCCGGTAGTAGCGCGAATCCAGCAGGTGGGTGAGGACCGTGAAGTACTCCTCGCGCACGTCGGCGATGAAGCCTTGGAGCCGTTCGGCGAGCGCCGCCCCGCCGGCCAGCGAGGCGGCCTGCTCGGCGCCCTGCTCGATGGCCGCTTCGAGGTTGTCCAGCGAGCGGATCAGCACCGAGTTGGGAATGTCGCCATACTTGGTGCGGCGCTGGAGCCAGTGGGGACTCTCGACCAGCGTGCGTCCGTAGCGCTTGAGCACCTCGGCCTTCAAGTCGACGAAGAACAGATGGAAGTCGCCGGGATTCTCGCGGAGATCGGTCGCCCGCCACCCCTCCTCTCCGGCGTAGCGCTCCCGCACCGGCACCCGGAACTCGTCGAGGCGCCGGGTCACGCCCCCGAGCGAGTGCTCGACCCCCGCCGCATCGAAGAACCGGCAGCCCCCGAAGTGGCTCAGCATCTGGGGCACCGTGGCGACACGGTCGGGCCCGATGGTGTTGAGGATGACGCAGGTCCGCTCGGCAACCGCTCGGGGTGCAAAGCCGGCGAAGTCGATCCCGCCGCCCCGGTTGTTGCCGCCGTTGAACGAGCGGCTTGCCGCCTCCCAGATCGCGTCCACGGTGACCGGCTCGGAAACCGCCAGCGAGCCGACCCGGCAGGAATCGTGCTCGGCCTCCGCCGTGCGGCCGTCCCGCGGCGCGCTCCCCTCCCGTTCCGGATGCGCCGGCATCACCAGCAGGTCGACCCGACCGCGCAGGCTCCGGATGTCGTCGATCAGCCGCTCGGGGGCGGCGATCCCGCCGCGCTCGTCCAGCGCCCCCGATTCGCGGTTCAGGGCATCGATCAGCACCGCCAGCTTTGCCAGGTTGAGCACCGTCCAGTTGCGAAAGCGCTGGCGCATCAGGTGCCGGTCGTTCTGCAGCGTCAGCTCGTGCTTGGTGGTGATGCCGCCGCGCGGGCAGTCGAGGTGGCAGTTGCCGCACTGGTTGCAGCCGAAGGCCACCGCCTTGCCGATGCTCGCTTCCACCAGGCCGTCGGCGCCGGCGATCATCACCTTCAGCATGTCCAGCTCGCCCCGCAGCCCCCCCGAGGCGAACAGTCGGGTGCCGCCGCCGGCTCCAAACGGGGCGCCGTTCAGATCGCGGATCGGCTTGAGCACTCCCGACCGGTCGAGATCCACCTTCTCGTTCACCAGCGCGTGGTGGGTGTGCAAGATGGTGCGGAAGATGTCCGGCCAACCGACGTGCGACGAGTCGGCGTGGTAGTTCCCCGAGCCACCGAGCCCCGAGTCCACCAGCAGGTAGTCGACGACGAAGTTGGACCACATGCCCGCGGCCACGTACTTGGTGTAGTTGGAGCCGGTGATCTTGATGCCGCAGTGATTGTGGTAGAGCAGCCACAACCACACCTCGGCCGGCATGTCCTCGATCGAGTAGATGTCGTGCTTGGGATCGGGTGACAAGGCGTCGGTGCCGACCGGGATGTTGCGGGCCCGGCTGACGGTCGCCGTCACCTTGGCGCCCGAGAGCCGGCCGCCCTTGCCGGGCTTGGCGCCCTGGTTGATCTTGATCTCGACGTCGCGCACCCGGCGCAGGTCGGCGGCGCGGATGCCGAAGTGGCCGCTCGCGGCCTGCAGGCTCTCCCAGGCCATGTCCTCCTCGCTGGCGACCCGGACCGGCCCGCCTTCGCCGGAGGAGGTCATGGCCAGACCGGCGTTGCCCTCGATCCGCGCCACCAGGAAATCCTCGGACGCCGCACCCAGCGAGATGCTGGCGTGGCTCACGGGGCCGTGCCAGACCGGCTCGCGGAAGCCGAAGCCCGAGAGTCTGAGCCCGCCGTGCGGCAGCCGGCGCAGCGTCACCGAGCCATCGCGCGAGGCCCTCAATACGGTGCGGCCGCGGGCTCGATGGCCCGCGGAAACGAGCTCGATGCGTCGCTCGACCCCGGGCTCCGCCTCGTCGCGCGCTTCTTCGCGCGCTGCGAGCCACAGCGAATCAGTGCCGCCGAGCGAGCGGCTGAGTTCGGCGCTCTCCTCGATTCCGACCTCGAAGCCGCCCCGCCGGTCGGCGGTGAACGAAGCCAGTGGAGAGCCCGTGTCGCCGGCATGGAGCGTGACGCCGGCCTGCGGCGCCACCGCCCCGGGACGCAGGAAGCCGCGCGGCACGGCGAGCGAGATGTAATCGAGCAACCCAGGGTCGCGGTGGAGGCGCTCGAGGGACCACCGCAACGATTCGCGCGAGAGCTTGAGCCCGATGCCGTCGAGCGACAGCGGGCCCATGTCGCCGGCAATGAAGAAATCCTCTTCGCGCGGCATCCACCCGGCGGCCATCCGATAGATCGATTCCAGGAAGTCGGCGTTCAGGTTCCGGTTCGAGTTCATCAGGTGGTAGCTGGCGGTCTGCTGAGCCAGGATGCGCGCCGCGTGGACCAAGGGCAGATCGGGCCTCAGCGCCTCGAGCAGGGAGGAGACCCGGTAGGTCTTCCGCACTACGGGCGGCACCGGCTCGGCCTCGATGCGCCGCCGGTTCAAGTCCCGGTTCAAGGCCCCGAACTCCGCGGTCGCCAGCGCGTCGACCTCGCGCACCCAGTCCTCGGTCATGGTGATCGCCATGGTGTTGCCCGACGTCTTCTGCACGTCGTCGATCCCCATGCACGACAGGAAGTCGAGGATGCTGTGCTGCCAGCAGGTCAGGCTGTTGCGAGCCTGCTCGCACAGAGCTTTGGGTTCGCGGTCCGCCAGAGACTCGAGCACCGGCTCTGGCGCCGCGCCGTGGTAGACGTCCACCAGCTCGGGGCACAAGGCGAGCCCCGCCAGGTGCGTCATCGCCCCACCATTGGCACCCAGCAACACGGCCTCGTAGACCGCGGCCGCCGACGACATGGTGTCGGTGTCGCCGCCCGCGGTCACGAGCTGGACGCGCGCGCGGATCAGCCTCGATTTCAAGAACGCATCGATCCGCGGCGTCAGCCGGTACGACTTCTCGTGCCCGGAGTGGTAGTGGATCAGCGCCACCCCGTCGAGGCCGACCGCGCCCTCGAGCGCGCTCCAGAAGTCGTCGCCGGCGAAGTCGCCGTAGCGGATGAACACCGAGAACAACAGCTCCGGGTTCAGCGCCATCACCTGCCGGACCTGCTCGGCGAGCCCCGGGCTCCACTCGAGCTCGACGATGCGGGAGGCGCGAAGCAGCGTGCGCAGCGCCTCGCCCTCGGCGTGGTCTTGGCCGAGGCGGGCCGCATGCCCCGCGCCAAGCCGCACCATCAAGTGCATGGCGTGGGCCTCGAGCGCGTCGCGGTGCTCGAGATACCGGTCGGCATCCACGACCAGCAACGACCGAGTGTGGAGATCCTGGTCGGGGTTGGCGGCGGCGATCGCCTCGAGATAGGCCCGCTCCATGGTCCGACCATCGGTGTAGGGCAAGGGGCCTACCAGCATCGGCAGGTCGAGCCGGATCGAGCGCAGCGGCGTCTGCGTTTGCCCCTCGCCGGTACGGAACAAGACCGCCGGCTTCTTGCGGGTCAGGTCCCAGGCGGTCGAGAACTCCTCGCGCAGGCCATCGTTGGCGGGGTGGGTGATGGCCGCGTGCGAGAAGTAGGAGCGCCAGAATCCGTAGTGCCATGCGGCACCCAACGTCAGCGGCTCCTGCCGGAAGCGCTCCTTGAGCGTCTTGTCCAAGTCGAACGAGGTGATCTCGAGCTGGGGGATCTCGCGCGAGACTCGGGAGTAGCGGGAGAGGAAGAGCCGGCCGCGCTGAGCACGCCCGAGCTTCCAGAACGCCGACTCGTCGAGCCCTGAGCGCTCGAGCAGGTAGGACAGCATGCCGCGCTTGCGATCGGGCTCCCGGACTCTGGGACTCTGCGGATCGACGATCAGCGAGAGCAGGTCCTCCCACAGCTCGAGACGGCCCACGAAGCGGGCGGCGTCGGCCGGCGTGGGGGTGGCACCGTTGGTCCCGCGCGCCACCGCCGGCTCGGCCCCCCCGGGCGGGTGCTGCGGCATGGCCCCGCTGCCGTCGCTCGCGGCCGGCTCGTCCGCCGAGCTCCTCGGCCCGCCGAGCGGCAGCGCCCCGACCTCGCCGGCCAGCTTCTCGATGCCGATGCTCATCTCGGCTCCCGGCGCTCGAACTCGTCCAACGCCACGAACCAGTCGCGCGTCGGGGCCTCCATCACGCGCAGCGTCTGGCCGCCGTTCAGGTGGTTGGCGGGGCACACCTCGACGCAGGTGCCGCAGCCGATGCAGCGGTGCTGGTCGGTGGTGATCCAGCGCGGATCCCGGCCCTCGAACTCGCGGTTGGCGTGCGTCGGGCACACCGCGACGCAGGCCCCGCAGTGGACGCAGGACGCCGCCGGCCCGGCGTCGTTCTCCGCGCGCAGCACCAGGTAGCGCGCCACTCCGGGCAACGATGCCGGAGTGCGTTTGGCGTAGCCGCCGGGGCGGATGTCCAGAAAATCGCGTGTGTATCGCGGCGAGCTTCGCAACGCCGCCAGCACCCCCAGGTGCCGCTCGAGCTGGTAGGGATGCTTCTCATCCGCGGCCCGCTGCATGGCCTCGTAGAGCGGCAGGTGCGGGATCCCCGCCTGGCACACCTCCTCGCAGTTCCCGCAGCGCATGCACAAGTCGAGCAGGGTGCTCCCGGTGGCCGGCAGGACATCTCCAGCAAAGGTGGCCTCGCCGAGGTGGGTGAGCATCTGCGGCAGGCGGATCGCGGACTCGTGGAAGACCGGGCACACCGAATTGCATTCGCCGCAGTTGACGCAGTTGAGCGCCCGCGCCGCCGCGACCTGGCGGCTGGTCGTACCCGCCGATCCGTTGGCGCTCGGCGGCCCGGCTGAAGGCGCTCCGGGCGACGCCGCGAAGACCACCCCCACCGCCGCCGGCTCGCCGCGCCCGTGGGCGGGCCCACGCCAGGTGGAAAGCGGGGCCCGAGCCGCTCGCACCAGACCCGAGAGGGGCGAGGCGAACGCCATGCGCAGCAGGCTCACCCCCGGGGCGAAGGCGGCCCGGGTCAGGAGGCCCAGTAGCCCGCGAAGCCTGAGCCCGAACAGCACTCCGCGGTTCACGATCCAGTTGGGATCGAGCCCGCGCTTGATGCCTTTGAGCCGGCCGGCCGAGGCGCCGAACTTGCGGCCGAACCAGGCCGACTGCCAGCGTCCGAGCACGTAGGGCTTGCCGTGGTGCCGGCTCATCGCCAGGTCGAGCAGGGCGGGCGCGATCATGAGGTCGATCGCGAAGTCGCCGCGGCGATGGTCGGCCAGATAGGCTCCGATCACGAGCGCGGTCCCATCCGCGAGGTAGTAGACCTCGGCGTCGAGCTGGTTCCCCAGGTTGCGAACCAGCGATTCGGCCCGCGACAGGAACCGAGGAACCTCGGCGGCCGGCATCAGGATCTCGGCCGCGACCAGGCCCGGGCCGAGCCGCTTGGTCTGCTGGGGCTTGAAGCGCTCCGCGGCGAAACGGATGCTCTCGGCCCCGAGCACGCGAGGGGCCCCCGGGCATTCGGCGAGGGCGGCGGCAAACGCGCGCGCCCGGGAGAGATCGAGGAAGTCCACGAACAGATACCCGCCCGCCGGCTCCTGATCCGGTTGCGGTGACGCCCCCAACTCCCCCGGGCCGACGAGCCGGGCCCACGGCAGGCCGGCACCGGCGGACAGCGCGCTCGGCCGCTCGCGCCAAGCTCGGGCGTCCTCGTCCCGCCACACCTCGCGGTTGTGCTGGAGATGCGTGGCGGAGAGGAACTTGAGGTTGGCCGGGGGCCCGAAGCGCTGGCCGGACTCGCGGCCGATCCAGGCTGCAGCCTGGAAGGCCTGATCGCGCTCGTCGAACCGGAGCAGGAACGCTCCGATCTCGGGCCGCGGCTCGACGACCACCGTGAGCTGCAGCAGCAGGCCGAAGACGCCCTCGCTGCCAGCCAGGTCGACCAGGGCCACGGGTTGGTAGCCGTGGGCCCGGAACCATCCGGCGCCGTCCCCGGCGGGCAACGTCTTTCGCCGCGCCCCGACGTCGGGCACGTCGAGCCGCCCGTCGTCGTGCAGCCGCACGTGCTCGCCCGCCGGGAACAGCAGGTCCGCCGCCTTGACGCTGTCCAAGGCCCGGCCATGGGCATGAGCATTGAGCCCGATACCCCCCGTCAGGAACCAGCCCGCCAGGGTGCCGCCCAGGTTGGACGGATAGGCCCTAAGCGCGAGACCACGCTCGGCGAGCTTGGCGTGCACGGTCCGAAGACGGGCGCCGGTCGCGATGACGCACACCCGATCGGCGACGTCCACGTCGACGTGGTCGAGTCGCGACAGATCGAGCGTCAGGCCGCCGTCATTGGGAACACTCCCGCCCATGGCGGCGGACGCCGCACCGCGCAGCGTGACCGGCACCCGCCCCGCGCGCGCCCAGCGCAGGGCGGTGGCGGCCTCGAAGGCCGTCGCCGGCTGGAAGATCAGGTCCGGCACCGCCCGCGTCAGCCGGCGGGTGAAGAGCCGGCCGAGATAGACGTTCTGGTCGCGATCGGCCTCGGCGCGGAGCAGCTCGTCGGTGACGATGCGCTCGGCGAGCCCCGGGGGCACCGCCTCGGCGCCTCCGGCGTGGCCGCCTCCGCCCCCGGCATCGCGTGCCAGCGCTTCCCACAGCGACCGCGCCAGGTCACGGGTGCGGGGCGGCGCGTTGCGCTGCTCGAACGGGAGGCCCTGATCGAAGAAGAAGTTGAGGTCAGGGATCAGGGGGCGAACGAGGCTGGCTCGTTGCTCGGGGGGAAGTCGTGCGAACTCTGCCTGCGGAAGCCGGACGGTCGTTTCGAGAAAGGAGGGCTCGGTCATCCCGGCGAGTCAGGGAAAGGCCAAACCGCCCGGCGGTCTCGCTGGGTCCGCCGCGTGCGGGGCTCGGGCCGCTAGGCGGCCGCGAACGGGCGGCACTATAGCAGAAACCGGGGCCTCCCCCACCATCTGCGCCGGGAGGGCCACACGAGCATCGACGACGCGGCACCGCGCGGCTCGGTGCCGATCCGCCGGTGGAGCTTCTCGCTGGCCCGGGGGGTCTGCTGAGGCTTCCCGATGCTCGGTCACTCGCCCTCGAACGCCGATCCCCGCCGGCGTGTGCCGGCGGTTCGGGGCCGGGCTCGAGCCGCCGAACCGCCTCAGCGGGATCTCCTCCGATTATGCACGGCGGCACCCGGGCGTGAAGCGATCTTGCATTAGTATTCGCAATTGCTATTGCCAACTTGCCGACCTCCTTCAGTATTACACATTTAGGCTTGGTCACTGGAGATCCTGGCCTGATATAGTCTTCGGACTCGCAGGGCAGCCACCGGCCACCAATTCCACAGGCGCGTACTCGCATCCATGCTCGACATCCAACTGCAGTCTTTGCGCGACGGGTTGCACTCCCCCGATCACCACTCCCCTCATCGTCCGACTCGTTTGACCGGCCGCAGCCGCAGTCCCTCGAGCCGCGGGATCGTCTGGGCGGCGACCCTGGTGCTCGTTTGCCTCGCGCTCCCCGGCCTCGCGTTCGGCGCCGGGTCCGAGATGTTTTCGACGGTCTCGGGCAGCACCGGCGAGAAGCCGCAGTCCAAGCTCTTCTACCACGACGGCTACTACTGGGCGGTGCTCCAGGGCCCGGACGGCGTCGCCTTCTATCAGTTGGTCGGCGGCACCTGGCAGCGGGGTCAGTTCCCGAACGCGGTGCTGCAGAGCTCCGGAAACGCCGACGTCAAGTGGAACGGCACCGAGCTGTACGTCCTGGTCTACGCCAGCACGCCGCGCCTCTACCAATATTCCTACAACGGGACCAATCGCTCGTGGGTCTTGGCCTCGGGGTTCCCCGTGACCGTCCCCAACCCGAGCGGCTCGGAGACGATGGTGCTCGAGCAGGACTCCTCGGGCCGGCTGTGGGTGACCGCGGAGGGGGGCGGCAACGTCAACGTCTACTACACCACGAGCGCTGATCACCGCACGTGGTCGAGCACGCCCATCGTCCTTCGCACCGGACTCAACTCGGACGACATCACATCGATCGTGGCCTTCGGAGGCAACAAGGTCGGTGTGTTCTGGTCCGATCAGAATCGCGACGAGTTCGGGTTTCGGGTTCATCTCGACACCGATCCCGTCGCCACCTGGGGCCCGGTGGAGATCGCCGATTCGGGCTCGGGCCACGCCGACGACCATGTGAACCTGGCCTTCGATTCTCAGGACCGCGTCTACGCCATCACCAAGGATGCGTCCGATCACATGCGCGTCCACCGGCGCGCCACCAACGGCGCCTGGACGACCAAGACCGACGTCATCGGAGGCTCGGGAACCCGCGGCATCATCATGGTCGCCGAGCAGGATTCCAAGGTCTACATCCTCTACACGCGCTGGGGCGTCTCGCCGGAGCGGATCGAGTACCGGGTCGCCGACATCGAGGCGCTGAGCTTCGGCGGCGAGACCATCTTCATCTCCTCCACCAAGGACATGAACAACGTGACCGGGATGAAGCAGATCCTGCCGCAGGGCAGCCTGATCGCCGTAGCCGAGAACGGCAGCAAGGCGCTGTGGAACGACTTCGGCTCGCCGCCCTCCGGCGGCCCGCAGCCACCGAGCCCACCTCAGAACCTGACCGCCACGCTGCACTCGTCTCCGACCCGGGTCGACTTGTCGTGGGCCCAGCCTTCTTCCGGCTCGGTGGGCGGATACAACGTCTACCGGCAGGCCGACGGCGGCTCGTTCCAGAAGCTCAACTCAGGCCTGCTGACCGGGCTCACGTTCACCGACTCGAGCCCGCCCGAGGCCGCGCTGTGCTACCAGGTCACGGCCATGGGGACCAACGGGCTCGAGAGCGCGCCTTCGAGTCTCGCCTGCGTCGACACCCGGCCCGGGCCGCCGCCGGGCACGATCGAGACGCGGATCGCGGCCAGCGCGGACGACGCCGAAGAACACTCCGACGAGACCGTGAAGCTCGACAGCAGCGACCTCGAGATGATGAACGACGGGACCCCCCAGCTGCGCGTAGGCTTGCGCTTCCCGGGGTTGGCGATCCCGGCCGGCGCGACGATCACCAAGGCCTACGTCCAGTTCGAGGCCGACGAATCCCAATCCGACGCGACCTCGCTCACGATCCAAGGCGAAGCCACGGACGATGCGCCCGCCTTCAGTTCGGCGAGCGGTAGTCTGACCGTGCGGCCGACCACCCAGGCCGCCGTGACGTGGCCAAACCTGGTGCCCTGGACGAGCGGCCAGGTCGGCACCGACCAGCGCACGCCGGACCTCACGCCGGTGCTGCAAGAGGTCGTCGGCCGCGGCGGCTGGCAGAGCGGCAACGCGCTGGCGCTCATGATCACCGGATCCGGCCACCGCACGGCGGTGGCCTACGACGGCATCCCGGGCTCGGCGCCGCTGCTGCACGTCGAGTTCGCCACCGGCCCGGTCGCCAACCGCGCCCCGAGCGTCAACGCCGGTCCGAGCCAAGTGATCACCTTGCCGAGCGATGCCGTGCTCGACGGGACGGTCACCGACGACGGGCTGCCGAGCCCGCCGTCGCTAACCACCACGTGGAGCCGCGTGAGCGGCCCGGGTTCGGTGACGTTCCTCGACCCGAGCGCCACCGACACCCGGGCCTCCTTCACCGTGGCGGGGGCCTATGTCCTCGAGCTCAAGGCGAACGACGGAGCGCTCGAGGCTCGTGACACCATGACGGTCGTGGTCCAGGACGCCTCGTCGGGTGCCACCATCGAGACGCGGATCGCGGCCGGCGCGGACGACGCCGAGGAGCACTCCGACGGGACGGTGAACCTTACCAGCGACGACCTCGAGCTGATGAAGGACGGCACGCCCCAGCTGGCCGTCGGATTGCGATTCCCGGGGCTGGCGATCCCGGTCGGCGCGAGCATTACCCGCGCCTACGTCCAGTTCGTGGCCGACGAGAACCGATCCCATTCGACCTCGCTCACGATCCGCGGGCAGGCGGTAGGCGACGCCCCGGCCTTCGCCGCGACGAGCGGCAACCTGACCGGGCGGCAGACCACCCAGGCCGCGGTAGATTGGCCCAACCTCGCGGCATGGAGCGTGGGCCAGGCCGGCCCCGACCAGCGGACGCCCGATCTCTCGCCGGTGCTCCAGGAGATCGTCGGTAGCAGCGGCTGGCAGAGCGGCAACGCGCTGGCGCTGCTCATCACCGGGTCCGGTCACCGCACGGCGGTGTCCTACGAAGGAATCCCCGGCTCGGCGCCGCTGCTACACGTCGAGTTCGCGACCGGGACGGTGCTCAGCCGCGCCGTGGCCTCGAGCGCCAGAGCGATCGCGCCCGCCCTCCTGCTCGGTGCCCGAGTCGCGCCGAACCCGATGCGGAGCGACGGCACGCTCCATTATTCACTGCCCGAGGCCGGCCCGGTGCGGATCGAGCTGTTCGACGTCCAAGGGCGACGAGTTCTCACGCTGGTGGATCTGCCCAGTGTGCCTGCCGGCTCTCACGAGGTCGGGCTGAACGGATCGGGCGAGGCGGGAGCTTCACTCCAGGCGGGACTGTACTTCTATCGCTTGCAGGTGCCGGGCCGAGCAATCTCCGGGCGCTTCGTCGTCGTCCGATAGCGGGTAGCCTGCCGCGGGCCTAGCCTCGAAGCAGGATCGTCGTCACCTGGGTGAACGACAGCACGAACCCCACCCCGGTCAGGACCAGCAGCGCCAGCGCCAGCACCAGCACCGCGCGGCTCTCGCGTTTCTCGGCGCTGAAGCGCATGGACTCGGCCGCCACCCACCCACCGGCGAAGCCTCCCGCGTGCGCCAAGTTGTTCACCCCCGGCATGAGAAATCCCATCACGAACATCACGATCGCCCACTGCCAGAGCTGCGCGGTCATCGCCGCGCCGCCCCGCTTGCGGCCGTAGACCACCAGCGCGGCGAGCAGGCCGAAGATACTCCCCGAGGCACCGACCGAAGGGGAGTGCGTGAACAGGTTCGAGATCAGAAAGCCGGCCGCGCCGGCGACGCTGAAGATCACGAACCCGCGGGCGGGTCCAAACACGTCGGTCACCGCCGGGGCGAGGTTTCGAATCCACATCACGTTGAAGAAGATGTGGAGCAACCCCCCGTGCAGGTAGATGGCGGTGAGCAGCGTCCACCACCAGCGCTGCTGCCAAGCGATCCCCCCCGTCATCCCGAGCTGCCAGAGCGCGCGCGGCCCGGGAGCGAGGAAAGAGAAGAAGCCGCCGAAGTGGAAGATCGCCTCGGGCTGGAGCGCCAGCGCCACGATGTAGAGCACGACGCAAGTCGTGACGATCAACGCCACCACGTCGAGCCGGCTGCCGAACAAACGCTGAAGCGCCGGCGCGAACCCGAACAAGCCGGGGCGCCAGGCGCCGCAGAAAGGACACTTGTCCTCGTTGACGCCGATGAGCTTGCCGCAGTTGGGGCAGATCATGGCGCCTTGGGTCTGACGCATGGGGGGCGAGAATACGCCAGGGCGGGCAGCGGAGGAACCCCACGCGAGCTCGCGGGTAGGGGACCTGTCTACGCCTCCGGGGTTGCGGCCGGGGACGAAACCGGCCTACTCCGCGACAACCGCCTCAAGCGCAGGCAAAGTGGGAGCAGACGCGCTATGGCAGCAACACCATCTTCTTCCGGTCGCGGAAGCCGCCCGCGATCAAGCGATAGACGTACACGCCTGGCTTAACCCCATTACCGGCTGCGTCCTGCCGATCCCACTCTACCCTCTCTGCCAACGTGGATGAGACACCGAGCCCCTGGGAGTTTAGTGTAGAGGGCGAGACGGGATTCGAGGATGTCCACGACCATGGAGGCGTCAGGGATGACGGTGGCGACCGAGGTGGTAGCGAAGGCCCAGCGGCGGCGGTTCACGGCCGCCGAGAAGCTGCGGCTGCTGCGCGAGGCCGACGGGTGCACGAAGCCGGGCGAGCTGAGCGCGCTGCTGCGGCGCGAGGGGCTGTACTCCTCGCACCTGTCGGCGTGGCGTGAGGCGCGGCGCCGGGGCGAGCTGGCGGGGCTGGCGCCTCGTGCGCGGGGCCCGAAGGCGAAGCCGGTGGATCCGCGCGACCGGAAGATCGCCGAGCTCGAACGCGAGACCCGCCGACTCCAGGCGCGGCTCGAGCGCGCCGAGGGGCTGATCGAGGTCC
>DASXTP010000177.1:0-41613 GCA_036505355.1 Candidatus Eiseniibacteriota bacterium
CTCCTGCGTGGCCTTGTCGAGGTCCGACCCGAACTGCGCGAACGCGGCCAGCTCGCGGTACTGGGCGAGGTCGAGCTTGAGCGAGCCGGCGACCTGCTTCATCGCCTTGATCTGCGCGTTGCCGCCCACCCGCGATACCGAGATGCCCACGTTGATCGCCGGACGGACCCCGGCATAGAACAGGTCGCTCTCGAGGAAGATCTGGCCGTCGGTGATCGAGATCACGTTGGTGGGGATGTACGCCGACACGTCGCCGGCCTGGGTCTCGATGAACGGCAGGGCGGTGAGCGAGCCGCCGCCCCGCTCCTCCGACAGCTTGACCGCCCGCTCCAGCAGCCGCGAGTGCAGGTAGAACACGTCCCCGGGATAGGCTTCGCGACCGGGCGGGCGGCGCAGCAGCAACGACAGCTGACGATAGGCCTGGGCGTGCTTGGAGAGATCGTCGTAGACGCACAACACGTGGCCACCCCGATACGTGAACTCCTCGCCCATCGCCAGCCCGGCGTAGGGGGCGATGTACTGGAGCGGCGCCGATTCGGAGGCCGAGGCGGTGACCACGATGGTGTAGGCCATGGCGCCGTATTTCTCCAGCGTCGCCACCACGTTGGCGACCGTCGATTCCTTCTGCCCGATCGCGACGTAGATGCAGACCACGTCCTGGCCCTTTTGGTTGATGATGGTGTCGAGCGCGATCGCGGTCTTGCCGGTCTGGCGGTCGCCGATGATCAGCTCGCGCTGGCCGCGGCCGATCGGGATCATCGAGTCGATCGCCTTGATGCCGGTCTGGAGCGGCTCCTTGACCGGCTGGCGCTCGACCACGCTGGGGGCGGTGAACTCGAGATTGCGGAACTGGTCGGTTCCGGTCGGACCCTTGCCGTCGACCGGCTCGCCGATCGCGTTCACCACCCGCCCGACCATGGCCTTGCCCACCGGAACCGAAGCGATCCGCCCGGTGCGCTCGACGCGGTCGCCCTCGGTGATGTTCTTTTCGGAGCCGAGCAGCACGGCTCCGACGTTGTCCTCTTCGAGGTTGAGCACCATTCCGGTCACCTCCCCCGGGAAGCGGAGCAGCTCGCCCGCCATGGCGTCCTCCAACCCCCACAGTCGCGCGATCCCGTCGCCTACCGAGAGCACGGTGCCGACGCTCTTGGTCTCGAGCTTGGCCTCGTAGCGTTCGAGTTCCTGCGCCAGCACGGCGCTCACTTCTTCGGGTCGAAAAGACATCGGAGGACCTCGGTGATCGGGTGGTTCCGAGAGGCCGCGCCTAGACGCTGACCTCGGTAAGCTGTCGGGCGATCGAGTCGAGCAACGTGCGGACCGAGCGGTCGATCACGCGGTCCCCGATTCGCACGGTGGCGCCTCCCAGGAGCCCGGGGTCCAGGTCGGCGGCGAGTCGGATGTGCTTGCCGGTGATGCGCTCGAGCTCGCGATGCAGCCGATCGCGCTCGGCGGGCGTCAGGGGCACGGCGCTCACCACGGTGGCGCGCTGGATCCCCTGCGCGCGTTCGACCAGGGCCTCGAACGCCTCGCCGATCAGTGGCAGCTCGGCGAGCCGCTTCTTGCGCAGCAGCAGATCCACGAACACCACCAGGCTGCGCCCGGCCCGCGCGCCGAGTACCTGTTGCAGCACCTTGCGCTTGTCGGCCAGACGCACTTGGGGAGAGGCGAGGAACTGGCCCCCCTGCGTACCGGGCTTCAGCACCTCCACCGTGCTCTTCAGGTCGTCGAGGGCGCGAGCCGTCTCGCCGCGTTTCTCGGTGACGAGGAAGAACGCCTTGGCGTAGCGGGCGGCGACGGCGGTCTCCTTCACCGGAGCGCCCCCACCTCGTCGATGAACTCGCCGGCCAGCTTGCGGTGCGCGGCGTCGTCCAGCCGGTGGCGCAGGATCTTCTCGGCCGATCGCATCGCCAGGCTGATGATTTGCTCCTTCAAGATCTCCTTGGCCTTTTCGCGCTCGCGGGCCACCTCCTCCTCGGCGCGCTGGAGGCGCCGCGCCGCCTCTTGCTGCGCCTGCGTCCTGATCTCGGCGGCGACCTTCTGCCCCTCGCTCACCGCCTCCAGGATCCGTTGGCGGGCCTGTGCCTCGGCCCCCTTGAGCTCGAGGTCGTAGCGGCTCTTCAGCGCCTGCGCCTCGGCCTTGAGACGTTCTACCTCCTTGAACTCGCTGGCGATCTTCTGGCGCCGCGCCTCGAGCATGCCGAGCAGCGGCCCCCACGCGTATCGGCGCAGGATCCAGACCATGAGCAGGAAGCCCAAGATCTGGGTCAGGACCTGCCGGATGTCGATCAGGTTCATGACGACTCCTTACCGCCGGAGCGAATGCCACGGCGCCGTTCGTCTAGCCGATCTTTCCCTGGAGCAGGAACATCGTCACGAAGGCGTAGATCGTGAGCGCTTCGGCGAGCGCCGCGATGATGATCATGGCGAGCTGGATCTTGCCTGTCGCCTCCGGCTGCCGCCCGATCGCCTGCATGGCGCCGCTGCCGATGCCCCCCAGGCCGATGCCCGAGCCGATCGCCGCCAGCCCGATCCCGACGGGCAGGCCCCACCCGAGTGCCGCATGGAAATCCATCGCGATTCCTCCTTGTGGTCAGTGAGCGTGCTGCGCTCCCCCCTCGGAGCCGTGCTCTTCGTGCGGCAGCATGAGGAGGAAGTAAATGGTGCTCAACACCGTGAACACCAGCGCCTGAAGCGTGCTGGTCAGCAGGGCCAGAAACAGGAACGGGAGCTGGAGCGGCAGGCCGATCGGCAGGTGGAGGAACGACAGGGTGGTGATTCCGAGCGTCACGAACGCCACCAGCAACATGTCCTCACCGAAGATGTTGCCGAACAGACGGCACGACAGCGAGATCGGCTTGGCGAGCTCGCCCATGACGTGGATCGGCAGCATCAAAGGCACCAGTCCCCAGGAGATCGCGGTGCGCGGATTGCCCGCCAGGTGATCGATGTAGCCGACCACCCCCAGCTCGCGAATACCGATGGTCTGGGCGTACACGAACACCACCAACGCCAGCCCCACTGTGACGTTGAGGTTCGAGGTGGGCGAGTCCATGAACGGAATCAGCCCAAACAGGTTCATGGCCAGGATGTAGATGAACAACGTCCCGAGGAACGGCACGTAGCGGGGCCCGTAGCGGGGGCCGAGGATCCCGACGATGAAGTCGTTCAGCGCTTCGACCACCGCCTCGACCGCGTTCTGGAACGGCTTCGGGATCAGCTCGGCCCGGCGGCTCGCGAGGTAGGCCACCAGGCAAACCAGGAACGCCACCAGCAGCGAGAAGATCACCACCTCGTAGTGGTGGAGAAAGCGCGCCCAGGGGGCTTCGGGAAACGCGCGCGACAGCACGGTGAGCAGGTTGGCGAACTTCTGCGGACCTTCCTCCCCCGGTTCGCCGTGCCCGGCGGTCGGAGCCGACGGGGCCGCGGTCACGGCAGGCGTACTCGCGCTGTCCTCGCCGGAGGCGGTCACGTGGGCCACCAGCGCGCCCGCTCCCACCACCACCACCAGCAGCAGCGCCACCCACAGCCCTACCGCGCGGGGCGTGGCGTCCGCCACGCGCTTCCACAGCTTGGATGGGAGGAGGAGCAGGGCAGCCGCCTTGAGCACGATGACGCCCATCGGGATCGTGAAGCCCACCAGGGCTCCCGTCGGCGCTACGCGGGCGAGCAGCCCGGCCCCCGCGACGAAGAGGGCCAGCATGCCGGCGACGGCGAGGGTCAAGCGCCGCCGGGCCGACCGCTCGCTCCGCCACGGCCCCGTGAGGGCCACCACGAGCTTCTCGAGCAGGAACAGGTTGACCAGCGACCAGGCGGCGCCGAGAAGGACGGCGAGACCCAGGCTTGGGCTCGCGTACGTGGCGGTCCAGAGTGCGGCCAGGCCGGTCACCCAGCCGGTCGTGCGGCGCACCCGCGCGAGGAATTCCAGGCCCATGTCGATCGGGCGCCCGTCGGGTTCACGAGCGCTTGTTCCGCTCCTCTTCAGCCAGATATCGGCGGTAGATGAAGTAGGTTTCGCGGCCGGCGGCGAAGAAACCCAGGACCAGCCCGAGTATCCCGAGCCAGGGCGAGCTTCCGAGCCGACGGTCCAGCCAGCTGCCGATGAAGAAACCTACCAGGGGCGCCACGATGAGCAGGGTGGGAATGGCGAGCAGCAGCCCCGCGGTCCTGAGCCCCTGAAACGGAGGGCCTGATCCCCGCGGATCCGCCATCGTGCGAGCCCCCGTGAAATCTTTCACAAACACCGGGCAACCCACGTTAAATCAACGGCCGCCGGTCGGCGCGGCACTTTATGGAAAGCCGGCAATCAGGTCAACCGGAAAGTCCCTTCGGATGCCCGGCCGGAGTGCGTGTGTCAAGTTTTTTAGCGATGGTGGCTCCCGAGTGGCACCGCCGATCCTTCCTCCGAGCCATGCCGGCCACCCCCCTATGGGGGCCCGTCGACCGCGGTGCTCCGCCGTGGGAAAGCGCTGGGCATCGGGCGTGACGTCGAAGGTACGCGGCCTTCGATCGATTGAAGGGAACCCAAAACGAGTGTCGAGCCGTTAGGGTAGACCCCTATGGACCTTCTCCTCGCGCTCGCGATCCTCGTCTCGGCCCCCGAGACCGCGGCGAGCATCGTCGGCACCGTGCGCGATGCGCAGACCTTGCAGCCGCTGGCCGGCGCCGCCGTCCTCCTTCCCGACCTCGAGCGCGGCGCGCGCACCGACTCCATCGGTCGCTACCTCCTGGCTCGGGTGCCGCCAGGGCCCCATCATCTCGAAGTGCGGCGGCTCGGCTATGCCCCGCGCACGCTGCACGCCCTGGTGCCGCGCACGGGCACGCTCGAAATCGACGTCACGCTTCTTCCCGAGCCGGTTTCGACTCATGCGATCGAGGTCCGTGCCCCGGTCGTGGTCCGGGGCGTCGAGCCCGGGACCACGGTGTTCCCGGATCGCGAGGTCTCGGGTGCGGCGATCGCGAATCATCCGCTGCTGGCCGAGCCGGACGGCTTCCACGCCCTGGGCGGAGGCGACGTGGTGCTGCGACCCGAGACCGCGGGCGGCGTTCACATCCGTGGCGGCGCCACCGATCAAACCGGCTTCGTGCTGGACGGCGTCCCGGTGCTGAGCCCCTATCACGCGGCTGGGCTCTCGAGCGCGTGGAACAGCGACGCGCTGGCGCGCCTCTACCTGCGCTCGAGCGAGCCCTCGACCTCGGGGCCCGACGCGCTGTCGGGGACCATCGAGGGCGTGACGCGAGAACCGGGAGCCGAGCCGCGCTCGCAGGGCAGCGTCAGCACGACGCAGGCGCGCGTGACCTTGGACGGTCCGATGGGCCCCGCCGGGTACGTGTTGAGCGCTCGCGGCGGAGTTCACGACCTAGTCGCGCCACGGGACGAGCGCTCGTATCTGGCCGGCGGCACGGGCGACGCCCTGGCCAAGCTCGAGGCGCCCATGTTCGGCGGTCACACGCGCACGCTCTTCTATGGCAACACCAACCGGATCGGCACTGCCGCGGTCGCCGAAGAACCCATGCCGATCCGCCCGCGGAATCGCTTCGAATGGGACGGAGGCTCGTTCGGCCTCGAATGGAAGCACACTCTGGCGAGGGGGGAGTTTCGGATCCTGGGCTGGGCCGCGAGCGGCGATGCGAGCGCCGACTGGGCCATGCCCGTCGGGCGGATCGAGATGGAGGCCGACCGGCACGACGTGGGCGCATCGCTCACGATCGAGTCTCATCGGGATGCCACGATCGACGCGCTCGAGCTGCGCGGGATAAGGAGCCGAACCTCGTACCGCACCACTCCCGATTCCGCGGGCTCTCGCTTCGCCCTCGAGTCCGACACGCCAGTCGCCACCTTGCTCGCGCGTCACGCCGGCCCGATCGGTCTCGGTCTCGAGCTGGAAGCGACGACAGCCCTCACGCTCGCGGATCAGGTGCTGCGGGGGGCACCCCGGGCTCGCCTCAGCTGGAGCCTGCCCCACCGCCTGACGTTCTCCGGCGCCTACCTGAGGACCCACCAATACGCGCAGTCGCTCCGCAACGCCGAGTCGGTGGTTGGGAACGTGTTCCCCGCCGACGTCACCGTCGGCATCGGCGCCGCCGGAATCCCCGTCGCCGAGAGCGACCAGGGCGTGCTCGGCGCCGACTGGCGACCTGCCCCCGGCGTGAGGCTCGGGCTCGAGGCCTACGAGCGCCGGTCGCGAAGCCTGGTGCTGGTCGCGCCCCGCGACGGCGAGCCGTTCACGACCGGAGCGTTCGCCATCGGCGACGGGCGAGCACGCGGCCTGGCGCTCGACCTGTCCGCCGGCGCGGCGCGCTGGGGCCTGGTAGCCAGCTACGGCTGGCAGCGCGTGCGCTTCTCGTACGGCGATTCGAGCTACGTGCCCGAGCATGGGGCCGCGCACCTCCTCGAGGGCGGCGTGATCGTCTATCCCACCGCGACCACCTCGGTTCGGCTCGGCGCCTCGGCGGCGATGGGACGCCACACCACGTCGATCCCGGGGGCGTTCGAGTGGGAGTCGTGCAACCTGAGGGACCAGGGCTGCGAGTTCGGCGGCAGTCCCCACTATGGCGGCGAGCCTTTGGGCGGAACGCCACTCCCGGCCTACGCTCGCTTGGACCTCGGGCTGCGGCAGCACTGGCACCTGAAGGTCGGGGGGCGCGATGGGCTGGTGGCGCTCTTCGGCACGTACAGCAACCTGCTCGGCCGGAGAAACCTACTGACCTACGCGTACGATCCTGCGTCGGGGGATCGGATGGGGATCGAGCTGCGACCCGCGGCGCCGTTGGTGGTAGGGCTCGACTGGCGCTACTAACGGGCGGTGCGCCGGTGTCTGGGTTCCGGGACGCGATTCTCAAGATGCACCCGACGCTCGGCGATGGCCTTGCTGTCACGAAACCCGCGGCTCACGGGTTCCTCTGTCTCGAGGACCCGCGCATGGACGGACCGGAGGCGAAGCGATGGCACGACCGTTCGGCGAACCCGGCACCGTTCACCGGCGAGGGTCCATTGGCTGACGCGGTGCGGTCGTTCCACGAACGGTTCGTGGAGCTGTTCGAGGCCCATCAGCCGCGGCTGCTGCGCGTGTTGGTACGACTTTCGGGCGAGCCCGAGCTGGCGGCCGACCTGATCCAGGAGGCCTTCGTGCGTCTCTATCGTCGCGGCGCGCTGCCGGAGGCTCCCGAGGCCTGGCTGATCACCGTGGCCCTGAACCAGTTCCGGAACGAAAGAGCCACCCGCAGCCGTCGCCTGCGCCTGCTCGGGCCGGTCGCGGACTCGGCCGTTGCCGATCCGCCGCCCTCGCTGGAGGAGGCGAGCGCCAGCGTGGCGACCCAACGCAAGGTGCGCGCCGCGCTCGAGCGATTGCCGGAGCGCGACCAGCGATTGCTGGTGCTTCGGGCCGAAGGGTATCGATACCGCGACATCGCGACCGCGCTCGAAATGAACGAGGCCAGCGTCGGCACCCTCCTGGCCCGCGCGAGGCGCACATTCTTGGCCGCGTACGAGGAGGCCTCCCATGCACCTCGATGAGGAACGCCTCCAGCGTCTGATCGATGGCGAGCTGACGCTGGCCGGTGAGGCTGCGGCGCGCGAGCACGTAGCCCACTGTGCCGAGTGCCGGCGCACGCTGATGGAGTTCGAGGGCGATGAGCGCCAGGCCAACGCGCTGCTGCAAACGCTGGACGAGCCGGCATCCGAGCTGGATGCCGAGGCGATCGCGGTGCTGGCCAATAATGATGGGGAGCGGCCGCGGCAGGCCTTCGATCCTCGGTTCCCGGCCCGGATGCCGAACCGCCAGCCCCTTTGGCTGCGGCGAGTCGTAGCCTTCGGATTGGCGGTGGCGCTGGCGGGCGCGGCTCTTGCCTTCCCCGGTTCACCGCTGCCGCGTTGGGTTCGGAGCTGGGTCGAACGGATCGAACGGGGTGCGACCCCCGTCACGCCGCACCCCGACTCCGGCGACGACGCAGCCGGGATCGCCGTGACGCCGGGCGCGAGTCTGGTGATCGAGTTCCGATCGCGCCAAGCCGAGGGCGAGGCCGGCGTTTCGCTCACCGATGGCGCCGAGCTGGTGATTCGCGCCCCCATGGGCGCCGCCACTTTCGCCTCCGACGTGGAGCGCGTGATCGTGGACAATCACGGCCGGTCTGCGAGCTTCCGCATCGAGGTGCCCCGCGCTGCGCCGCGAGTCGAGATTCGGGTGGCGGGCGTATCACGGTTCCTCAAAGAAGGCTCACGCATCACGCTGGCCAATCCGGTGGCAGAGGACACCTACCGGATCCCGCTGAGCTCCCCGTAGGGGCGGTCGCGGCGTCGGCGTCCCCGTCCTGTCACAACTCGGCCCCTTCGCGGGCTCCTGGGTTGGAAGAGGCACCTCCGGTGCCCCGAGACCACGTTCGCCTACAGGGAGGAGGCCCCGATGAAACCATCGACGATGATCCGCGTGAACCTGTGCACGGTCGCCGTGCTCGGCCTGGCGGCCTGCGGCCAGAACGCCAACCGCCTCATGTCCGCGTCTCCCGACCTTGGCGGCGGTGCGGGCATCACCGCCAGCTCGAACCTAATCACGCTTCCCTTCGAACCCGACAACTTCGTGAAAGACGTCGACAACCGCTACTTTCCACTCCGACCCGGGACGACCTACACCTACCGGGGCGTGTCGAAGGATGGCGTGGAGCTCAACACCGTCGAGGTCACGCACAACACCAAGACCATCCTCGGCGTCCCCACGATCGTCGTCCACGATGCGGTGTACATCGAGGACGGCTCGCTGTCGGAGGACACCTTCGACTGGTACGCCCAGGACAGGCAGGGGAACGTCTGGTACTTCGGCGAGGACACCAAGACCTATGACCACGGCATGCTCGTCACCACCGAGGGCTCGTGGGAGGCAGGGAAGAACGACGCCAAGGCCGGAATCATCATGCTGGCCGACCCGCACGTCGGCGACACCTACCAGCAGGAAGATTCGCCCGGCGTCGTCGCCGACATGGCGAAAGTCGTGAGCCTGACGGAGACCGCCACCGTGGAGGCCGGCACCTTCCGAGACTGCCTCGAGACCACGGAATGGACGCCGATCGAGCCCGGGAATCGCTCCCACAAGTTCTACGCCCCTGGCGTCGGCACCGTGCTCGAGCTGTCGACGCGCCAGGGCGGCGAGCGCGTCGAGCTGATCGGCGTGAAGTGAACATGCGCCCGACGTCTCTCGCTCTTTCCATGGCCCTGCTCGTTCACCCCGCCGTCGCGGGCAGTCAGCCCGCGGCCCGGCCCGCCAACCCGGGCGAGATGTCCCCTACCGCCGCGCCGTGGCTCGACGACCGTGGTCCCGGGATCTGGACCTCGATCTTCGGAACCTACGTGCGCTCGCGCGAGCTTCTGGTCAGCCCGTTCGCCGAGTACTACTTCGACGACAATTTCGAGTACAAGCCCGCCGAGCTCGGCTACGGGCTGGACCAGGATTTCCGCGGCCGCTTCCGGGCGACCGAAGGCCTCGTCTTTCTGGCCTACGGCGTGAACGATCGGCTCGCGCTCGAGCTCGAGGCGTCCGTCATCTCTGCTCGTCTCGACAAGGCAGCCGACGATCCGTCGAGCCAACCGGCGCGCATCCGGGAGTCGGGGCAAGGGGATTGGCAAGTGGAGCTGGACTGGCGGGTCTTCGCCGAGACCGCCTCACGTCCCGAGGTGTTCGCCTTGCTCGAGATCGACCCGCCCTCGAACCGGCATGCCGCCTTGATCGGCACGCCCGACTGGGAGGTCAAGCTTGGAGCCGGCATGATTCGCGGGCTTGGGTGGGGGACGGTCGCCGCCCGGGCCGGCCTGATCTACTCCGCCGAGGGCGGCACGGTCGAGGCCAGCGAGTACGCGGTCGAGTACCTCAAGCGCCTGTCCCCGCGCTGGCGCGTCTACGGTGGGATCGAAGGAGAGCAGGACGAGGTCGAGCTGATTGGCGAGGCGCAGTGGCACTTTTCGCCTCGCGCTTACCTGCGGCTCAACCTCAGCCGCGGCCTCAGTTCCAAAGCAACCGACTGGGCGCCCGACGTGGGTGTGGTGTTCGCCCTGCCCGGACGCGGGAACGCCAGGACGAGCGAGTAGCGCACGAGACACGGCGCGGGATCATCGTGGACCGCGCGGCCGCGCCCGCGGAGGCATGCGGGCGACCCATTGGGAAATCCTCGCCTGGGCCACCGGCCGATCCGTGGTACCGGGCAACGCAACCGGTGCGATCCCTGCGGGAGCGGCACGCGCTCCACGAAAGAGCGCAACCGGGACCATGGACGGCCGATAACACCCGGCAGTGCTCGCCCATCCGCATCGCCATCAAGACACCGGGATTCGTGAAATGCCCACGCTCGATCCGCCCGCAAGGGACACCTCAGGCTCCAAGGTACGGGATGGGTGGGCCTCCCTTGCGGCACGTTCGATCATTCCATCCCTCGGCAACTACTGTTTGCTCCTGGTGCTGGTGCTCTTGGTCGGGAACTCCTCGCGGTTCCTCACCGACAGCGACACGGGCTGGCACATCCGCACTGGCGATTGGATCGTGGACCACGGCAGGGTCCCGCATCGCGACGTGTTTTCCTACACCATGGCGGGTCATGAGTGGTTCGCCTGGGAGTGGCTCACGGATGTGGCGATGTCGGCCATCCATCGAGTCCGAGGCTTGGTGGGCATCGTCGCTGCGAGCATTCTCCTCCTCGCGCTGAGCTATGGCGCGCTCTTCCACGTGATGCGCTGGCGCGGTGCCGACGCGATCACGTCGTTCGTCCTCACGCTTGTCGCGGCGTACACGTCCATGATTCATTGGCTGGCGCGACCGCACCTGGTCTCGATGGCCCTGATGATCGTCTGGTGCGCGATCGTCGAGACCTACCGACGGACGCGGACGCGCTGGATCTACGCCGTCCCGGTGTTGATTGCGCTGTGGGCCAACTTTCATGGGGCCTTCGTCGTCACGTTTGCCATGCTGGGAATCTACGCGGCCGGCGACTGGCTGGAGCTGGCCAGTCGCGGACAGGGCCGAAGCTTGGCGACGTCTCGGGCCATGTCGACTTATGGAGTGGTGGGCGGGCTCTCGGCGGTAGGTGCCTTGCTCACGCCCTATGGCTTCCAGCTGTACGGTCACTTGTGGGAGTTCCTGACGGACCGCGCGCTCCTCGGTGGAATTCAGGATTTTCAATCGCCCAACTTTCACCACGCGGACGGCATGATGATCGAATGGCTGGTGTTCTTGGGGGTGGTGGCTGCCGTCCGAGCGGCTCGACACCGTCGGTTCGTGGAGAGCGGCCTCGTGCTCTTCTGGTCTCACCTCACGTTGCAATCCGAGCGCCATGTCGCCCTCGCGGTGATCGTCCTGGTGCCGTTCATCGCGGCCGAGCTGAGTCAAGGAGTGGCCTCGGTGGTGGCCCGGGCGGGGAGCTGGCATGACCCTTGGGGCTCTCGCTCGGTTGCGGTGCGCTCCTGGTATCAGGGAATGATGCGCGTCGACGGCCAGTTGAATGGACTGGCGGGATACGCAGGGCTGCTCGGCTTTGCCCTCATCGCCGCAGCGGGAGGGCTGGGAGATCGGTGGCTCCAGGGGCAGTTCGACCCCCGGCGCTTTCCGGTGGCCGCAGTGGATGCGATGGTGGCGGAGAACCGATCGACAATGCTCGGAACCCATCTCTTCGCTCATGATCAATACGGAGGCTACTTGATCTACCGGCTGTACCCAGACATCAAGGTATTCGTAGACGGGCGCAACGATCTGTTTGCGCGCGGCAAGGTATTGGATGACATGGTCGCGGTGGCAGGCGCAGAGCCGTCTTGGGCCGGCGTCCTGGATCGATATGACGTAGGGTTGCTGCTTCTCCCGGTCGGCAGCCCGATTGGCCAAATCGCTCAGTTGAGCAACCAATGGAAACTCGAGTACCAGGACCGAACCGCTCAAGTGTTGAGCCGGACTGCCCGAAAGGGACGCGGGAAGGCCTGGACCGACTCGAAGATCGCCTCGGGAGGCGGCTGAGGCCGCTGGAACGACTCGGCCTACCACCACGCCGTCGAGCGCAGGGGCGGATGGCCAGAGCCTTCGTAGACGCCGATCTGTCCCTGGCTCCCCCTGGGCCGAGGCTCTATAGTGCGCCGCCGTGCCGGCTCTCCTCTCGGACCACATCGAAGTCTACGTCTTCCGACGTCGCCGGGGCCGGACCCAGTTCCTGGCCCTGCGCCGAGCCCGCGATCGAGCCCTTCCCGGCGTCTGGCAGCCCGTCACCGGCCGGCGACACCGCGGCGAGACCGCGTTCGACGCCGCTCGCCGGGAAGTGCGTGAGGAGACCGGGCTCGCGCCGCGGCGCTGGTGGGCGCTCGAGACCTTGACCCTCTACTTCGATCCGCAGCGGGATGCCGTCGTCGCCTTGCCGTTGTTCGCGGCCGAGGTGGGCGCGACCGGGCGCGTGACGCTCTCGGCCGAGCACGAGAGTGGTCGATTCCTCTCGGCGTCCGAAGCACAGCGTCTCTTCTTGTGGCGGGCCCAGCATCGCGGCCTCGAAGCGGTGCGGGACCAGATCCTGGCCGGCGGTTCACTCGCCGACGCCCTCGCGATCGCGGCACCCACGTCGCGGCCGCGCTCGCGACCCAGGGCCAAGGGACGAACCATTTCACCAAGGAGGAGTTGATCGTGGCCAGCGCCAGCTCGTTCGACGTCACCACGGGCGTGGATTTCAGCGAAGTCCAGAATGCGGTCACCCAGGCCACCAAGGAGATCGCGCAACGCTACGACTTCAAGGGGCTCCGCGTGAGCATCGAGCTCGACGCCAAGGAGAAGAAGCTGGTGCTCGGCGCACCGGATGAGTTCAAGCTCGCCGCGATGTGGGACTTGCTCCAGGGCAAGCTGGTCCGGCGTCACGTGCCGCTCAAGAACCTGAAGCCCGGCCGCGCCCTTCCCGCCGCCGGCGCCACGGTGCGTCAGGAGGTCGAGATCCAGGACGGGCTTTCGGCCGACATGGCCCGCGAGATCGCGAAGACCATCAAGGAAGCCAAGCTCAAGAGGGTGCAGGCTGCGATCCAGGGCGATACCGTGCGCATCTCCTCGCCCAGCAAGGACGACCTGCAGGCCGCGATCACCCTGCTCAAGCAGCAGGATTACGGGGTCGAGCTCAAGTTCGGGAACTACCGCACCAACTGAACCGGCCGGCCGCGGCAGAGGTTCGCCACCCGGCGGACCGCCGTCCATCCTCTCGCCCGATCTTCTCGTCGATTTACGCGGCGCTCTTCGACTCGACCGCTTCGGCTCCCGCGGCAGGAAGGTAAATGCGGAAGGTGGTCCCCCGGCCGGGCTCGCTCTCGACATCGATCTGGCCGCCGTGCTGCGCGACGATCCCGTGCACGGTCGAGAGGCCCAGGCCGGTACCCTCGGCAAGGCTCTTGGTGGTGAAGAACGGCTCGAAGAGATGTGCCTTCGTGTCTTCGTCCATACCGAGCCCGGTGTCGGCCACTACCAGGCATACGTAGGGGCCCTGCCGGGCCCCGGGATGACTCCGAGCGAACGCCGGGCCACTTTCGAAGGCGGCGGTCTCGATTCGTAGCGTCCCGCCGGTCGGCATCGCATCCCGCGCATTCAGGGCCAGGTTGAAGAGGATCTGCTCGAGCTGGACCGGATCCGCCTCCACCATCGCCTCGGGGGCATGAATCGTCACGGTCAGCTCGATCGATTCGCCCAGCGCGGGCCGCAGGACCTCGGCCCACTGGGCGACGCCACGATTGAGATCCAGGCGCTGCGTCTCCAGGAACTGCTTACCGCCAAAGGCGAGCATCTGCTTCGTCAAGTGGGCCGAGCGGGCGGCCGCTTGGCGGACGTGCTCGAGATTCGCCCGGATTGGTTCGCTCGACCCGATTTGGCGGAGCACCTGGTCGCAGTGGCCGATGATGATGGTCAGCAGGTTGTTGAAGTTGTGAGCGATGCCCCCCGACATGCGCCCCAGCGCCTCCAGCCTCTGCGCCTTGCGAAGCAGGGCCTCGCTCTCGCGCAGCGCCGTTTCCGCCGCTCGGCGCTCGGTGACGTCCCGTGAATTGAGGACGTAGACGATCTCGCCGCGCGTATCCTCGACCGCCTTGCCGATCGCTTCGAGGACCCGCCACGAGTCGTCGCGGTGCCGAAATCGGAATTCGACCGTACGATCCATGTGCCGCGAGGCCCTGAGCTGCCCAAACGCCGCGCCGACCCGCGGGCCGTCCTCGAGGTGGACGAAATCGAGCAGGGTCCGGTCCCTGAGATCCTCGGGACGATGGCCGAGAATGCGCTCCACCGATGGGCTCTGGTAGTGGATCGTGCCGTCGGTGCCGATCACCGTGATGAGGTCGGAGGCATTCTCGATCAGCGACAGAAACCGCTGCTGCTCGTGGGACGCCGTCACTTCCGTGGCCCGCCGTTCTCGAGCCTCGATCAAGCTGCGCAGGCGCACCGTCATGGCGTTGAAGCCGTCGTACAAGGTGGCGAACTCGCTGGCGTTCGTCGCCACCAGCGGGCGATCGAACTCGTCGCGCTCCACGCGTTGCATGGCCTCGGACATCTCTCCCGTGGAGCGCATCACGTTTCGGCCGGCGCGCACCGAGGTGAACAGGACCGCGGCCATGCAGAACAGCACCAGCATTCCGATCCAGGCATAGAGCGGAATCATCCGCGCGGCGACGTCCAAGATGCCCTGGCTCTCCAGCAGATTCTGGACCTTGACGGTGAGCGTGTAGCCGAGAATCGTGAGCGGCATGAACACCAGGAAGACCGAGACCAGCACGAGCATCCGGCGCGTGTCGATCGGGATGACCTTGCGACGCGACTCCGGCGACAACGCGAGGACCTGGCGGCCGATCTTGTGGCACACCGGTCGGATGGCATCGTCGACCATGAAGTACTCGATGATCGCGTGTCCGCTCCCGACCAGGAGGGTGAGCAGCCACAGCACCCCGATCTGGTCGTATCGGATGCCGAGCGCGGCGTGGCGATTGAGCAGCAACATCGTCACCGTGATCGAGGCGATCGCCGCCGGCACATGAACGGTGAGCACGCGGATCGCGCTGAGGGCAGGGAAGTTCAGCGCCCGCACGAGAGCGTCCTCAGCGACGGTGGGCGTCGCCGAGCCGAGCCCCTGGCGAACGAACCGGGCGATCGGTCGGAACTGCAGGTCGATGGCCAGGATGTCGGCGATCGCGACCAGGAAGAACGCCACGGGCGCGATCACCACGAGCCCGAACGTGAGTTGGCGCCGGGTGAGATCGAGCCCGGTGCCGTAGAGGGTGGCCCCGCCGAAGAGCGCGATGGCGGCGGCCTTGAAATAGACGCCGACCAAGCGGGCGCGGATCGCGCGGGCGAACGACTCCCCGCCCCGTGCCGGCGTGGGCCGCCCGTCGCCTAGAACCGGACGGATGCCGTCACCGCCAACCAGTGCAGCGACACCTGCGTGCGGCTATCGTCGTACTCGCCAGACTCCAGCCCGCTGGAGCCGACCCGTTGGGAGGTCGGGACGTCGCACTCGTAGGCGAAGTCGAGACCATAGCGGGCGGCCTGGTACCCCGCTCCCAAGGTAATCGCATGCTCCATGATCGCCGCCGTGAGCGGGGTCAGCGTGCCGTCCGGCACCGGGCTCGGGCCGTAGGAATAGCCGGCGCGCGCCGCCCAGCCGTCGGCGATCTCGTGCTCGAGCCCCGCGTGGAGCACGACGCGGTCGTCCCAGCGAAGCGGCACCACGTCCTGCATCGAGTCCGAACCGACCACTCCGTTGATGTCCGCGTTGTCGCCATGGGTCAGCGTCACGGGCAGCCGATCGAAGGCCTGGCTCCATTCCACCCAGTCCACCTGCACGGGCAGCCGCCACCCGGGTTGGAACCGCCACGACAGGCCGGCGGCCAGCTTCTGCGGGAATTTCGTCTCGACCTCCGCGTCGTAGTGGAAATCCGGCCGCACCGCCATGTTCAAGGTGTCGAACTGCGCGTCCGCGTTCCCGCTGGCGTCGCCCTTGGAACGGACCGTGACCCGGCTGGTGTAGGCCAGCCCCCACTGCAGGGTGGCACTCGGTCGAGCCAGAATGCCGAGGGTGCCGCCCCATCCCCAGCCGTCGGTCTCGAGGTCCAGTAGTGTCTTGAAGCCCTTGAGCGTCGGTTGGGATTGGAAGATGTACGGGGCCTTGAGGTGATTGGCGTTGTACACCGGACCGAACGAGGCTCCGATCGCGAACCCGGGGCCCAGGCGCACGCCGACGCCCAGCGCAGCACGCAGCATCAGGATCTCCGACAGGTGCTCCTGGAATCCGTAGCTCGCCCCTCCCCATCCGCCGGGAGGATCGACGTAGTGCCAGTCGGCGGACAGGGGCGCTTCGGGAATCAGGCCCAGAGCCAGGGTGACCGGCGTGCCGGGCAGCAGGCGCGCATAGGCGCCGTCGGCCACCAGGCCAACCCGCGAATCCAATCGCGCGTCGGAATTGGCCGAGTTCGTGAACCGCCCCGCGGCGAGAACGGCCGGCAGGCTGACCTGGAGCTCGGTCGAGCCCAGGAAGCCGAGCCCCGCTGGATTGACCGACATCGCACCCACCGGATCCTGCGCCCAGCCGACGTCCGCGCCGCCCAGCGCCATGGCGCGAGGGCCGATTCCGTTGCGCAAAATGCCGTTGGCATGGACGGGAGACGTGAGCCCCCATGCGAGAGCCACGAGGGCCGCCGCGAGGGTCCACCAAGGGACACGGCCACGATCGTTCATGACGCATCCTCCGCTGGCGCGTCCGCGCCCGTTGAAACGGACCGGACTACGCGCACGACACTGAAGACACTTGCCAAGCGGGAAGCGCCGGAGATCGGGGCCCGGCTAGGGCACAGCGATGCGGAACGCGACCCGTTCCAAGCGATTATCGGAAGTCGCTCCGCCGATCTTGACGAACGTTCGAGCCGCTAGGGATCGGGGTCGCCTCCTGGGCCGTACCGACCGCGGGAGGACGCCGCCCGGGCCCTCGAGCGCGGCTACTCGTCGTACTCCGGCGCTTCCTTCCCCATCAGCCAGCGGTCGAACCAAGCCCGAATGTGGCGCTGGTTCTGCACCCGTCGCGACGGCGTTCCGCTGCGCGACAGCTCGTGGCTCTCGCCGGGGAATCGCACCATCACCGCCGCCTTCCGCTGCTGCTTGAGCGCGCGGAACATCGCCTCACCCTGTCCGATCGGAGTCCGCCAATCGTCCTCGCTGTGGATGATCATCAGCGGGGTCCGGATGCGCGACGCCTGGGCGACGGGGGAGCGGAGTCGGTACTCGGTCGGATCCTCGAACGGCGGCTTGCGGAACCACACCGGAACGAACATCGTGAAGTCGGTGCTGTAGTAGAAGGACTCCCACTCCGACACGCAGCGCTGGGTGATCGCCGCGGCGAACCGGTCGGTCTGGGTGATCGCCCAGTTGGTGAGCAGCCCCCCGCCGCTCCCGCCGGTCACTCCCAGCCGCTGGGGGTCGACGAAACCCCTGCGCAACACCTCATCCACGCCGGCCATCAGATCGTGATAGTCGTCGCCCGGATAGCGGTACTGGATGAGGTTGCCGAACTCCTGTCCATAGCCCGTGCTGCCGCGCGGGTTGGTGTACAAGACCACATAGCCCGCTCCGGCCAGGACGCGGAACTCGTGAAAGAACCCCACGCCGAAAGCGATGTGCGGCCCGCCGTGGATCTGGAGCAACAGGGGGTAGCGCTTGGTCGGGTCGAACCTGGGCGGCCGCACGATCCACCCCTGGATGGTGCGACCGTCGAACGACTCGTACCAAATCTCCTCGACCGCGCCGAGTTCCAGGCCAGCGAGCAGCTCGTCGTTCGGCCCCCAGAGCTTGGTGAGCGTGTCGTCGGCGGCATCGAAGAGATAGAGGTCACCGGGCCGCGTGACGTCGGCCACGGTGAGCGCCCAACGCCGCCCGTCCGCCGCGCAGGTGCCGGCGATCACCTCCTGGTGCGCCCCGGTGAGCTCGGTGACGTCGCCGCGCTCAAGGTCGAACCGCGCCAGCCGGCACGCGCCGTGCCGCACCACCACCGTGACCACCGAGCGACCGTCGGGGGCGAACGCCAGCGGTTTCTCGCCGCCGCCGCGCGGCGGGTGCTGGTCGGCCGCCAGGTCGCCGCCGACGTCGAAGTCGTATCGGGGGGCGGCATTTTTCACCGCGCGAGCAGGCCAGGACCCTTCGCCCAAGAGCAGGTGCGGCTGCTCGTACGAGCGCGGCTCCTCGGTCGGCAAGGCGCCGATCAACGCAAGACGTCCGTCCGCTGCTTCGATATACGCGGCGATGAAGCCGCGGAACTCGGTGACCTGTTGGAGCGCCTCGCCCTCGGTCGGAGCCGAAAGGTCGGGAGAAACGGCGTAGAGGTTCGAGTCCTCGACGCCGAACCAGGGCTCCGGCCGGCGGTCCGAGACGAACAGCAGGGAGCGGCCGTCGCGCGACCAGCGCGGGGAGGTCTCGGCGAAGCGCCCCTGGGTCAGCAGGCGCGGCTCGCCGCCCGACGTCTCGATCACCCACAGGTGCTTCAAGTGATCGCGGTCGATGAACCCTTCGTCGTTCATCCGAAACTCGGGCCGGGTCACAATGCGGCCGGGCTCGTTCTTGGGCTTCTCGCGCTTCGGATCGTCGAGGTCCCGGTTGGTGGTGCTGAGGAAGGCTATGCGCTTGCCGTCGGGCGACCAGCAGGGATCCGACACGCCGCCCTCCAGGTGCGTCAGTCGCATCGCTTCGCCCCCGCCCATCGCCAGGACGCAGAGCTGGCCGGGCTTCTTGGCCTCGGTCGCGCGCACGAAGGCGATCCCCTGGCCGTCGGGCGACCAGCGCGGCTGCGAGTCGCGCTGGCCCGCGGTGAGCGGCCGCGGCGTGCCACCCGTCGCCTCCACCATCCAGACCTGGGTGCGGTAGTCGTCCTCGGCCTCGTCGATCCACACCTTGGTGAAGGCCACGCGCGAGCCGTCGGGCGAGATCTGGGGATCGGCCACCCAGGTGAATCGCAGCAGGTCCTCCTCGCTCATCGGCCGGGTCATGGGGCGCTCGCTGACGGCTGGCGCCACGTCCGCTCCCGGGCGGCCGACACCGCCTTCCGCTTGTTCGATCGCACGGCTCATGACCGGAGAGCTTCCCCAAGGACCTCGACCAAGAGCCCGGGCAGCACGCCGAATGCATAGGGCGCGTGCACGCGCTCGAACCGGCCGTGGGCATCACGACCCCAGGGCCCGAGGTTCGCGACGTCCAGGTCGAGCGCCCGCATTGCCCGCACCGGAAGCTGGTACTCGCGCCCGAGCGCGGGAAGATGTCGCGCCACGAGTTCGGGAGGCTCGCTGCGCCAGGCCACGTACGAGGCATCGCTGATGTACGGATAGAAGGGGCGCAACTCCATCTCGTGGCGGGCGAGCACCCGGCGCGCGCCCTCGATCAAGACCCCGGTGCCGGGCCCGGCAGGCGGGTAATAAGGTGGCAGAAGATAGACGACCGCGGCCGGTCCAACGAGCCCCGTCTCGCGGGCCAACCGCCGCACCCGCTCGAGAGTCGCTTCCCTGGCATCGCGGGCGACAGCAGAGGGGACCATGCCTCCGCCCGACTCCAAGGGATCGTCGGCAGCCGAGCGCCCGGCACGGGCCAGCAGCTCGGTGTAGGTCAGGACCGGGCCAACCGGGCTCGCGGCGCCAGAGGCGCCGAGCCAGGTCTTGAGCTCACCCATCGAGCGAGCGACGTCGGCCAGCGCCATAGCCGTCGCGGCCCGCAGGGCTTCCAGGGTCTCGGCCAGCGGCCGAGCAACCGTGAGGAGGTTGAACTCTGCCACCGCCTCGATCGCGGTTTGCACGTCGTAGCCCGTCTTGAGATCGCGCAGACGCAGCGCCACGGCGGGGACCCCGAGCCGGTCGGTGCGATCCACCAGCTCGCGGCTCGAGGTGATCCGGCGCACCACCTCCGCCACGAGCTGCGCGGCGTCGGCACCCCGGAACGGCTCGCTCACGTGCGTCGGCTCGCCCAGCACCCACACTCCCGCCAGCAGCTTCCCCACCACGCCGGCGTAGGCAACCGGCTCTTCGCCGTAGTCCAAGTTGAGCACGCCGAGCAGCTCGAGCCCCTCCCGCTCGCTGAGGGCTGGGAGGTTCTCGACCGCAGCCCGCATGCCGGCCGACTGGTGCTCCTCGTCGGGGCAGGCGATGAACAGGACGGAGCCGGGCAACTCCTCGCCGTCGGTGGCCAGCGCACCGAGCGCCGCCAGCCCGGCGGCGAGACCGCTCTTCATGTCGAGCGAGCCGCGCCCGAACATCCAGGTGCCGGGCGCGTGACGCTCATCGTTCAGATCGTCTGCCAGCCGCGAGGATTGCCCGGGAAGGCGGCCCGGCTCGAGGCCCAACAGGTGCCGGCGCAGCGCCTCGCAATCGAAGGCAACGCGCTCGGCTCCCGGGGCGCCGAGCACCGCGTACTCGACGACGCCCACCGTATCGTAGTGGCCGAGCATCACCACGGTGCGGGAAGAACGCCCACCGAGCAGCGCCCACACCACGGGGCGGCCGTCGGCGGTCGGCCAGGTTCCAGTCGCCAGCCCCGGCGGGAGCGCTTCGCGAACGGCCTTGGCGCATGCGGTCTCGCCATTGGGGTCGGGGCTCACACTGGGGAGCGACACCAGCCGATCGGCAAGGGCGCGGACGGCGGCGGAATTGAGGCGTTCCACGGCGGCGCACCATAGCCCAGCGGGGAGCACCGCCACAATGCGCGGAGAATCCTTCGCTACGGTTCGGTCGCTACATCTACCGGGTCCGCCATTCTTGCCGGAACTCTGCTCCCTCCTGCGGGAATCCCTTCGAGGACTTTCAGGCGGTAGGGCTGGCCGCGACGGGGTCGGCGACGCGGGTCAGCTCCTCGTACAGGTAGGCCACGCTCCGCGTGCCGCCGTGGAACGAGGAGAGCGAGAACTTCTCGTTGGGCGCGTGTACCTGGTCGTCGTGGAGCCCGAAGCCCATCAGGATGCAGGGCAGGCCGTGGGTCTGCTGGAAGGTCGCCATGACAGGGATCGATCCGCCCTCGCGGATCATCGCCGGCGGCTTTCCCCAGGCACGCTGGAGCGCCGCCCCCGCGGCCCGGAGCATGGGGTGATCGGGGGACGTCAAGAACGGCGGGGCGGCATGCAGGTCCTTGAGCCGCACCGTAACGCCGGGAGGCGCTAGCTTCTTCACCTGTGCTTCGAAGCGCGGCATTAGGTCGGCCGGATCTTGATCGGGCACCAGCCGCATGCTCACCTTGGCGGCGGCGAACGACGGCAGCACGGTCTTGCTCCCTTCCCCGATGTAACCGCTCCACATGCCGTTCACGTCGAGCGTGGGACGTACCCAGATCCGCTCCACCGTGCTGTAGCCCCTCTCGCCGACCGGCGCCGGGGCTCCGCTCTCGCGGAGAAATCCGGCTTCGTCGAACGCCAGTCGTTTGAGCGCTTCCCGGTCCTGCGGTGCCAGTTCCCGCACGCGGTCGTAGAAGCCGGGCACGGTGACCCGACCGTCTCCGTCCTTGAGGCCGGTGATGATCCCGCACAGCGCGTTGGCGGGATTCGCCACCGCCCCGCCGAACTCGCCCGAGTGCAGATCGCGCGTCGGGCCGGCGACCTCGATCTGGGTGTAGAGGATCCCGCGCAGGCCGTAGCAGAGCGCCGGTTGATCGGGCCCCAGCATGTTGGTGTCGCTCACCACGATGACGTCGGCGTCCAGCTCGTGGCGCCGCTCGCGCAAGAAGGCCTCGAGGCTCTCGCTGCCCACCTCCTCCTCGCCCTCGATCACCACCTTGAGGTTGATGGGGAGTCCGCCGTTCACCTTCATGTGGGCCGCGATCGCGCTCAGGTGCATGTAGACCTGGCCCTTGTCGTCGCATGCGCCGCGCGCGTAGAGCTTGCCATCCCGCACCACCGGCTCGAACGGCGGCGTATGCCACAGCTCGATCGGCTCGGGCGGCTGGACATCGTAGTGTCCGTAGAGGAGCACGGTCGGCTTGCCACGGGCACCCAACCATTCCGCGTACACCACCGGATGGCCGGGGGTCGGGACCACCTCGGCACGGTTCATGCCGAGCCCCTTCAGGTGGTCGACCAGGTGGCGGGCACAGCGCCGGACATCTTCCCGATGCTGGGGCTGCGCGCTCACGCTCGGGATGCGCAGCGCCGCTTTGAGGTCTTCGACGAAACGTTCGCGGTTCTGATCGAGATACTGGGTGAGGGCATCCATCTGGCGGGGCTCCCAATGCGACGGGCGATCGAGAATCGGATCGGGGACTGTAGCACAAGCGGTTGCCGAGCTCCGTAGCGCTCATCGCGCCCCGTGTTGTCAACGGTCGCGGGCGCGGTGATTGCACTGCCCGGCGGTTGCGCTGGCGCGCCCCAGCCGACGGAGCTACGGTGCGCCTCGCCGATCCCTCGAGCCGTCGCGTCGGCGTGGATGAGATCGCCCAAGGGGCCTGCCGCAAGGCGCCCGAGGTACAAATAGCGCCACACGTATGCGACCACGAACACCCCGATCGTGACGA
This sequence comes from Candidatus Eiseniibacteriota bacterium, assembly GCA_036505355.1. Taxonomy (GTDB): domain Bacteria; phylum Eisenbacteria; class RBG-16-71-46; order RBG-16-71-46; family RBG-16-71-46; genus WS-8. The sequence goes on from DASXTP010000177.1 coordinate 22,488, forward strand.
CGAGGCCACTCCAAGTCGACGACGTCGCCTGGTGGGGAGCATCCGAGCCGGGCCCACCACAGTCGCGACTCATCGTCGAGACCGGTCGAGGAGGCTCCGGGTCAGGCCGACCACTTCCGCCAGCGCCGGATCCCTCGCGAGCGCCTCGCGTGGAACATCCGCCAGCGCCCGCTCCGCTCCGGCGACGTCTCCCCCGAGGGCATCGAGGAGGGCCTCGTGCGCTCGCAGCTCGGGCCGGGGCAGCCCCGCGCGACGGGCCTCCTCGAGCGTCGCCCGCGCCTCGGAGAGCCGGTGCGCCTGGATTTGGACCCGGACGAGATCGCCCCAGGCGCCCGGCTCGGCGGGGTTGGCCGAGACCACCTCTCTGAAGAGACGCTCGGCCACATCGAGCCGCCCCGCGCTCGCCGCGAGTCGGCCGCGCCCGGCCAGCGCCAGCAGACGACCGCCGGCCTTGGACTCGAGCGCGGCATACAAGGATTCCGCCCGCTCGCTCTTGCCCACCCAAGCGTACGCGTCGGCGCGCGCGCGCACCGCCAAGGCATGGTCGGGAGCCACCCGGACGGCGCGCTCGTACCAGGTGGCCGCATCCATCCGCCGCCCGGACCGAAGCAGCGCGTTGCCGTAGTTGTAGTAGAGATCTCCCCGCTCCGAAGCTCCCAGGCCACGGAGCGACCCGCCCTGCTCCATCGCCAGCGCTCGTTGGTACTCCGCGATCGCGAGGTCATCGCGCCCCCGCTCGGCCCAGCGCGTTCCGAGGTCGAAGGCGAGGCTCCATTCGTACTTGCCTCGACTGAGCTCCGGCGCCGGGAGGTTCACGATCAAAGCCCCGGCCATCAGCGCGACGGCCACTCGACCGCCGCCCCTCCCGCGGTTTCGCGCCCAGGTCGTCGCCGCTTCCTCGATCGGCAGGCCCGCGAGCAGCAACGCGGCCGGGATGAGCTGGTGGCGGTAGCGGTCGGTGACGAAGAACGGCGCGGTTGCCAGCGTCACGACCAACGCGCAGCCGGCCACGAAGCGCGCCGCCTGCCCGCGCCGCCAGGCGAAGACCAAGCCCGCAAGCGCAAGCGGGCCGATGAAGCCAAAACCACCGACGATGGGCAGGCCCAGAGGGCCAGCGACCGTCCGGAACTCATCGACGTTCTCGATCTGCGGATACTCTCTGCGATTCCACATCATGCCGATCTTGCGGGCCGACAGCCGCGCTACGCGTCCCGGGTTCTCCATGGCGAAGCGCCAAGCCTTGCGCGCCCAATGAGCGGAGCTCGCGTTCGGGCCGAGATCGACGCCCTCGGCCTGCCGCAGGTACTCGCGCCCATCCGCCTCGTTGCCCCCGTCCTCACCGGTTCCGACAGCCGCACCTTGAACGTGGGTCCCCGTGATCACCGTGTAGTTGCCCGTCGCGGCAGGGTTGTTTCCCACGTAGAGGTTGAAACCGCCGTTGTACGTGAAGGGAATCCATTCCCCGCTCACGCGGTGGTTCCGGAATGCGGGCGGCAAAGCAACCATCAGGAAACCGGCAAGCAGTGCTCCCCCCCGCACAACTTGGTCTCGCGTGGGCATGCCCCTCCGATAGGCCAGAAATGCCCACGCCGGCAGCAGAAGCAAGGCAGAGGTCGCTCGACCTTCGGCCAATAGCCCGATCAGCGATCCTGCGACGACGAGGGCCCCGGCCGCCCGGGGGGATGCCTTGTCGCTGCGCACGACGCTCCACAGGAGGAGCGACTCGAGGAAGAAGAGCAAGGACTCCGTGAGCACCAAGCCGTCAAAGAAGACGGCCGTCTCGTACAGGGCAGCCACCACTCCCACGAACATTCCGATCGCCGGGCGCGTCAGCCGCCGGGCGGCATCGGCGAGCAGCACGACCGAGGTTGCTCCCCACAGCGCCTGAACCCAGAGGATGCTCGGGACGGAGTCCCCGAAGGCCGCGCGGAGCGGTGCGAGGACGTAGGGATAGAGGGGGGCGTGGAAGAAGGGGTGTTTCCCCCAGAAGCCGTGGTTCAGCAGGTACGCCGCCCAACGCCAGTAGATTACGGCGTCCTCGGACAGGCTCTCTCCCAGGACCGAAGACCCGAGCCGCGCGACGTAGCCGATCCGCCAGGCGAAGGCCCCCACGCCGAGGGCGACCAGACACAGCGCCCAGCGCCATCGCGTGGGCACTCGCGGTCTCGCCGCGGTTTCAGCCACGCCAGTGCGCTGGGTCGGTCTCCTCGTTTGGCGATTCCTCGGCCTCGTGCGCTGCCGCATGTGTGTCGCGCCCCGCAACCATGCCAGAGAGCGCTCCCCGGGTGAGACCCGTCCCGACTCAATCCACTCGGGTGCCGACGATCAGGATACGCGGCAGGCTGATCCGCAGGTCGTCGCCTTCGGCCCGCACGCGGAGATGCTCACGGACCGCGACGGGTGCCTGGAGCAGGCGCCGCTTCGCTTCCTCGAGCACCGGGGTCGACGCACCGCTCCGCGCCATCCAGTCGGCCAGCGAGCAGCCCTCCTCGAGCTCCCGGACTTCCTCCTCTACGTGATCCACGCGCAGGCCGGCGTCCGCGAAGAAGGTGCGCCATTCTCCGGCGCTGTAGTTCCTCACCGTGGTCGGATCGTGCAAACGGTCCAGGTCGTTGATGAAGGCATCGAGTTCGGCGTCGGCGGGCACCGTGCCGTCGGCGATCCCGAGCCGGCCGCCCCGGCACAGCACGCGCGCCATCTCGCTCACCGCCCGGCGGATCTCGACGAAGTGATGAGGCGCGGCCCGCGACGTCACCAGCGCGAACGAGCGGTCGGCAAACGGCAGCCGGTGCACGTCGCCGGCCACCAGCCGCAGGTTCTCCGCCCCGGCACGGCGCCCCGCCAGACGCGCGGCGTGCAGCATCGCCGGCGCCAGGTCGAAGGCTACGGCGCATGCGACGTAGGGAGCGAAGGTCAGCGCCACCGGGCCGGGGCCCGAGGCGATGTCGAGCAGCGCCTCGTCGGCCACCGGCTCCATGTGCTCGAGCAGCAGGAGCCGCGCCACGCCTTCGGAGTGGAGGCGGCTCACGGCGTACTGCCGGGCGTGATCGCCGAACTGACGCGCGGTGTCGGCGAGGGCCGGGCGCGGCGGATCGGGCGTGGCCCGGGCAGCCGGTACGTCGGGCGCCGCTCGGAAACCCGGAGGATCCGGCGTGGCTTTGGGAGCCGGGGCTGGCGACGAAGGCGTCTCGGGTCGCGGCATGCTCAGGCGCCGGCACCGGTCTCGACCGGGAGCCCCGCCCGCTGGTAGGCGTCCATGCCGTCGACGACGTTCCGAACGCCGGAAAAACCCTCCCGTTTCATGAGGCTCGCGGCGATGCTGCTGCGGTAGCCGGTCGCGCACACGAGGGCCCAATCGATGCCACGATCCAGCGTCGAAAGCCGCTGCCTGAGCTGGGCCAGCGGGACGTGCGTGGCGCCCGGCAGGTGGAACCGCTGCCACTCGGCATCGCGCCGCACATCGAGCACCGCGCGGTCTCCGGGGCGCAGCGTCGTCGCCGGCACCTGCGGCACGGAATCCACCGGCAGTCCAGCGGCCCGCCAAGCCTCGCAGCCGCCGTCCAGGATCCCCGCCACCTCTTCGTAGCCGACGCGCGCGAGGCGAGTCACTGCCTCCTCGGCGCGGGCGGGCTCGGCGATGAGCAGGATCGGCTGATCCGGCTCGAGCAGGGTGCCGACCCACGAGGCGTACTGGCCGTCGAGGCTCACGTTCAGGGCCCGCGCCGGATGGCAGGCGCCGAACACCGACGCCGGTCGCGTGTCGAGCAAGACGGCGCCCGCCGCGGCCCGGGCCGCGACCTGTTCGGCGGCGAGCCAGGGCGGCATGTCGCGCTGGGAGTCGAGCGGCGGGCCGCTCTTGTTGAGGTCGCGCGAGTGCAGGAAGTAGACCGGGGTCTCGGGCAGGTCGCGCGTGATGTCGGCGACGAACGCGTCGCGGCCCTGGTCCACCAGCGCCGGGTTCATCTCTCGCTCCCGGCCGATGGTGCTCCAGGTCTCCTTGCCGATGCTGCGCCCGCACAAGGAGCCGGCTCCGTGCGCGGGAAAGACCCGCGTCTCGTCGGGCAGCTTGAGCAGCTTGCCGTGCAGGCTCTCGTACATCATGGCCGCGAGCTCTCCCACCGGCAGCCGCGACGACAGAATGTCGACGCGGCCCACGTCGCCGACGAACAGGGTGTCGCCGGTGAGCACGGCCCAGGGCTTCTCGTCCTGGGCCTGCTCGTACACCAGGAAGCACAGGCTCTCGGGCGTATGGCCGGGGGTCTCGACGACGCGGATCCGCACCCTCCCGAGGGCGATCTCGTCGCCCTCGCCGAGCGGCCGGTGCGGGAAGCCTGCCTCGGCGCGGGCGCCGATGCCGATGGTCGCCCCGGTGCGGGAGGCGATTTCGCGGTGCCCCGACACGAAGTCGGCATGGAGATGGGTCTCGAGCACCCAGCGGATCGTGAGCCCATGGGCTTCGGCCTCGTCGAGGTACATGTGGACGTCGCGCGACGGGTCCACCACCGCCGCTTCGCCCTGGTCGCCGATCAGGTACGAGGCATGCGCCAGACAGCCGACATAGAACTGCTTGAAGTGCATCAGCGGCCCCGGGCTCGCTAGGCCCGCACCTCGCTCATTAGGGCCAGCGTGTTGCCCTCGGTGTCCTTGAAGAACGTCATCCACAGCTCGTGGTCCGAGAGCTTGGCGACCAGGTGCGGGCGGTCGGTGAACGTCACCTGACGCTCCGAGAGCGCGGCGTAGGCACCCTGGATGTCGTCGACCTTGAAATACAGCACCGAGCTAGGATGATCGAACTCCGGCGACTCGGGCAGGCCCAGCATCAACCTCACGCCGCCGGCATCGAAGAACGACATCTTGGGCACCTGAAACAGCAACCGCATCCCCAACGACTCGCCGTAGAACGTCGTCGCTCGGTCTAGGTCGCGGACGTTTACGCAAATCTGCCCGATCTTGGAGAGGGCCAAGCTCGAACCGATCTGGGTCATGGCTTCCTCCGATGGAAAGGCGACTAGCCCCCCGCGGACGCCCCCTTGCCGCTGCGGAGCTGCTCCATGATCTCGGCCAGCACGGTCTTCGGCGGCCGCACCTGGTCGAGCGGCAGGGAAGCCAGCGGGGCTTCCGTCAGCTCCAGCTCCTCTTCGAACGGTTTCTGCTCCGGATCCACGAAGAACAGCCCGGTCAGCAGCTTTTGCTCGCGTCGGGCCTCTTGGAGCGCCAGGAGCCCGTGCTCCCGGCGGGTGGGGTCGTAGTCCTCGGCCAGCTTCTTCAAGATGATGTGCGAGCCGTCCGGCATCGTGACGTCGTGGGTCGTGCCGGGCGCGTAGTCGACCTGGATGTCCTCGAAGTACGGCACGTAGTCGATGTCGTGGAGCGGCGCGTCGTGTTCTTTGACCGCGGCGTACGACTTGGTCGAGCCCTCGTGGTCGGCGAAGGTGACGCACGGGCTGATGACGTCGACCACCGCGGCGCCGCGATGGGCGAAGGCCGCCTTGAGCAGGGGGCGGAGCTGCTTCAAGTCGCCGGAGAACGAGCGGGCCACGAAGCCGCAGCCCAGCTCGATCGCGATCGCGCAGCAGTCGATCGGCATCAGGTCGTTGGGCCGGCCGCCCTTCATGGTCGAGCCGACGTCGGCGGTGGCGGAGAACTGGCCCTTGGTGAGCCCGTAGACCCCGTTGTTCTCGATGATGTAGACCACCGGCACGTTGCGGCGGATCATGTGACAGAACTGGCCGAGCCCGATGCTCGCGGTGTCGCCGTCGCCGGACACGCCGATCAACAGCAGCTCCCGATTGGCCACCCGGACCCCGGTGGCGATGCTCGGCATGCGGCCGTGCACGGCGTTGAAGCCGTGCGTCTGCCCCAGGAAATAGGCCGGCGTCTTGCTCGAGCAGCCGATGCCCGAGAGCTTGGCCACTTTGGAGGGCTCGAGCGCCGTTTCGTAGGCCGCCTGGATGATCGCGGAGGTGATCGCGTTGTGCCCGCAGCCCGGGCACAGGGTGGTCTTGGAGCCCTCGTAGTCGGCTTTGGTGAAGCCGGCGCGATTGCGGGCCGGCGCCGCCGGAGCCGGGCTCACGAGTGGCTCCTCATCGCGCCACCTCCGCGGCCACCGGGGCCGATGCCCCCTCCTGCCGCAGGATCTCCTCGGTCACCGAACCGGCGTCGATCGGCATCCCGGTGTAGTGCCGCACCGAGCGCACCCGAGGAGCCTCGCGCGGCAGCTCCGCGCGGAGCAGGGCTGCCAGCTGGCCGTCGCGGTTTTGCTCCACCACGTAGATCCGCGGGTACTTGCGAACAAAGCTCTCGACCTGCGAGCTGAACGGCAGGGCCTTGAGCAGCAGGTACCCGGTGCCGATGCCCTGCCGGGCCAACTGGTCGCGCGCCTCGACCATCGCCCAGTGGGTCGAGCCAAACGCCAGGAGCCCGACTTCGGCCCGGTCGTCGTGCTCCACCACGGGAGGCGGCACCAAGGCGCGCGCGGTCTCGAGCTTCTTGGCCAGGCGGTCCATGACGCGGGCGTAGACCTCGGGGCTCTCCGTGTAACGCGCCGCCTCGTCGTGGCCCGAGCCGCGCGTGAAGTAGGCGCCCTTCGGGTCACGCACTCCGGGCAGCGTTCGGTAGGGGATCCCGTCGCCGTCGACGTCGCGGTAGCGGTCGAAGCGTGTGAGCTTCGCCAGCTCCTCTTCGCCGAGCACCTTGCCGCGGTCCCAGGGCCGCTCCGGGTAGGTGAACGGTGTGCTCATCCAGTGGTTCATGCCGAGGTCCAAGTCCGAGAGCACGAACACCGGCGTCTGCAGCCGCTCCGCCAGATCGAAGGCCCGCATGCCGAACTCATAGCAGTCGGCGACCGAGCTGGGCAGCAGGATCGGGTGTCGCGTGTCGCCGTGCGACAAGCCGTGAACGAACTGGACGTCGGCCTGGGAGGTGCGGGTCGGCAGACCGGTGCTGGGCCCGACGCGCTGGATGTCCCAGATCACCGCCGGAATCTCGGCGTAGTAGCCGTAGCCCGCGAACTCGGCCATGAGCGAAACCCCCGGGCCCGAGGTCGACGTCATGGCCCGTGCCCCGGCCCAGCTCGCCCCCAGCACCATCCCGATCGCCGCGATCTCGTCCTCGGCCTGGATCACGGCGTAGCTGGCGCGGCCGGTCGCCGGATCCTTCCGATAGCGCTCGAGGTAGCCGATCAGAGCTTCGACCAGGCTGGACGACGGGGTGATCGGGTACCAAGTCACCACCGTGACCCCGCCGAACATGGCCCCCAGCGCGGCCGCGGTGTTGCCCTCGATCAGGATCATGCCCTCGGTCTTGTCCATGCGCTCGAGCCGGTACGGGTCGCGCTTCGGCAGATTGGCCCGCGCCCATTCCCAGCCGGCGCGCACCGCCTGGTGGTTCAAGGCCAGCGCCTTGGGCTTCTTGCCGAGCTGGGCATCGAGCGCGCGCTCGATCTCCTTTTCGGCGATCCCGAGCAGCTCGGCGAGCACGCCGACGTAGATCATGTTGACCACCAGCCGCCGCAGCTTGACGTCGGTGGTGATCGGCTCGATCAGCGACTTCATCGGCACCGCATAGACGATGCGATCGGATGGCACCGCGGGCACCTGGATCTGGTCGTTCAAGACGATCACGCCCCCCGGACCGACCGCGGCCACGTCCTGGGCCGCGGTCTCGGGGTTCATCACCACGGCCACGTCGGTCTCGCGGCGCCGCGCGACGTAGCCGTCGCGACTGACCCGGATCGTGAACCAGGTCGGCAGCCCGGCGATGTTGGAGGGAAACAGGTTCTTCCCGCTCACCGGGATCCCCATCTGAAAGATGGCGCGCAGCAGCACCGTGTTGGCGGTCTGGCTCCCCGAGCCGTTGACCGTGGCGACCTGGATGCTGAAGTCGTTGACGATGGATTTCACGTGGTTGGCGCGCGCCGTCGCGGCGCCCCTCCCGAAAAGGGGCCCATCAGGGGCGAATCGAGCCCCTGGACGGTACCGTGGTGCCCGAGGGAGGGTCAAGCAAGAGCACGAGCCACGGAAACGAAACGGGCGTCGCCAAGCTGGTCCGAGCCCGAGGCGAGCCCCACCGGGCCCGGGCGTCGCTCATGTCCGGACGAGCGCCGCCAGCATTTCCTCGACCGAGGTGAACTTGACCCGGGGCCTGCCCTGCGGGCGGCCGCGCTCGATCTCGAGCGCGTCCAGCCGCCGCCAATCCTCGAAGGTCACGACCCGCGGCTGGCGTTCGCGCACCAGCGCTTCGAACGCCGCGGGATCGGGACGCGCGGGCGAGAGCAAGGCGCCCCGGGCGGCGTCCTCGATCAACGAGTTGGCGGTCTCGACCGAGTCGGCCTTGTTGTTGCCGATCACGCCGGTGGGACCGCGTTTGATCCAACCCGACACGTAGTGCCCCCGCAGCGCCGAGCCCGCTTGGGGGTCGCACATCCGCCCGCGCTCGTTCGGGATCACCCCGGCGCGCGGATCGAACGGCAGCTCGGGCAGCGGCACGCCGCGATACCCCACCGAGCGGAACACCAGCCCGGCGCGCAGCTCTTCCACTTCGCCCGTGGCCTGCGCCCTCACCGACCCGTCCGGCCCGCGAACTAGCTCGTTCCGGGCCAGCCGGACGAGTGCCACCTTACCGCGCGCATCCTCCGTCAGCTCCAGCGGCGAGAGGCGAAACCGCATGTGGAGCCGCCGTGGGCGACCGGCGGGGGCTCGGCGCGCGAACCCCTGGACGATCTCGACCTTGGTCTTGAGGGAGATTCGGCCGGCGGCAAACTCTTCGGCGCTGGCCGCGTCCACCTCGGCCTCCGCGGGGCTCACGATCACGTCCGCTCCCTCCAGTTCGCCCAACTCGCGCACCTCGTTGGTGGTGAAGGCCGCCTGCACCACGCCGCGCCGGCCGATCAGGTACACGTCCTTCACCGCGCTCCGGCTCAGGGCCTCGATGGCGTCATCGGCCATATCGGTCTCACGAAGCTCGCGCGGCGTGAGGCACAGGATACGCGCCACGTCCAGCGCGACGTTGCCCATGCCGACGATGGCGACCGATTCGCACGACAGGTCGAACGCCCGGTGGCGAAAGTCCGGGTGGCCGTTGTACCAGCCCACGAACTCGGTGGCCGAATGGCTGCCTGGGAGGTCCTCGCCCGGAAGGTCGAGCCGCCGGTCGGTCTGCGCCCCGGTGGCATAGAGGAGGGCGTGGAAATGCGCTTCGAGGTCCGCCCGCGACAGGTGGCGGCCGTACTCGAGGTTGCCGAAAAAGCGGAACCCGGGCTGGGCGGCGATCTTCTCGTAGATCGCCGTGACCGACTTGATCTTGGGGTGATCCGGAGCCACGCCTCCACGCACCAACCCGTAGGGAGTGGGCAGCCGCTCGATCATGTCCACCTGGGTTTCCGGTCGCTTGAGAAGGTGCTCGGCGGCGTAGAAGGCAGCCGGGCCGGACCCGACGATGGCGACCCGCAGCGGTTCGTTCATCCGGCCGGAACCGCGCTCCCGCACATGCGGCACTTGCGAGCCGCCTTGGGGATCGTCTCCTTGCACTCCGGGCACTCCTTGGTCAGGGGCGCCGTAGCGCCGCGGGCCGGCTTGAGCAGCGCCTTGGTGATGGCGAAGACCACGAAGCCGACGATGGCGAAATCCACGATGCTGCCGAGAAACGAGCCGTAGGCGACGACGTTCGCGGGGCTGCCGTCCGGACGGGTCGTGAGCACCACCTTGAGATCGCGCCAGGCCCCACCCGGGAGGAGCAGTCCGATCACCGGCATCAGGATGTCCCCCACCAGGGAGCTCACCACCTTGCCCACCGCGCCGCCGATGATCACGCCGACCGCCAGCGCCAAGGCGTTGGACGATTGCAAGAACCTCCGGAACTCCGCGAACATGACGCCCTCCTCGAGAGTGGTGTCGAGCGCGGCGTGCGCGATCCCGGCTACCGGCTGCGCGAGACGCCCGCTGCGCCCAACCGCGCCATCATCAGCGCCGCCCGTTTGGCCTGGGGAGCCAACCAGGCCAGATCGGCGGTCTCCTCCACCGTGTGCCCACCCTCGCCCCTGAGCCCGATGCCGTCGATCGCCATCTTCACCCGGCCCTCGGTGAACGAGACGTCGGCGGCGCCGGCTCGGGATGGATCGACCGCCTCCACCGGACCCAGTCCCAGGTCACGACTGGCCCGATCGTAGACTTGGAGCAGCCTTCGATTGCCATCCGATGGGGCGAGCGGGGGATAGCCGTCCTCGAAGGTGATCGATGCGCTGGCATGCGGCGGGCTGGCCGCCACGATCCGTCGCATGATGGCTTGGGCGTGGTCCCGCTGCTCGAGCGAGATGGTGCGCAGATCGCCGGTGACGACGGTGCTCTCGGCGATCACGTTGTTCTTGCCGAACGCCGTGCCGCGACCCGCGTCGGGGTCGAGCGTGGCGGTCGTTCCTCCCACCAGCACACCCGGGTTCACGGTCAGGTAGGGCTCGAGCGAAAGCGAGTCGCGGAACGCCGAGAGGATGCGAGCCGCCTCGTAGATGGCGCCGCTGCCGATCTCGGGGCGGAACACCTGCGACGAGTGGGCGGCTTCGCCCTTCACCGTGAGCACCCAGCCGCTCGCCCCGCGGCGGGCGATCACCGCGTGGTGCGGGTCCCCGTCGCCATCCTCGAAGCCGATCGCGATGTCGGCCGACCCGGCGGCGGCGAGGAGATCGCGTCGCGCGAGCTCCAGCGGCGAGCCGGCCTTTTCCTCGTCGCCGGTCAGGACCGCCGTCACGTCCAGGCGGTCGAGCGCCCCGGCCTCCTTGAGGGCCCGCAGGGCGAGCAGCATGACGACGTCGCCGCCCTTCATGTCGATCACGCCCGGGCCGCGGGCGGTCGTGTCGGAGAGCGGCTCGTAGCGCTGGAACGGGCTGTCGGGCTCGAAGACCGTATCGAGGTGGCCGATCAGGAGCACCCGGGGCATCTGCCCGCGTCGCGGGCGCGTGGCGACCAGGTGACCGGCGCGTCCCCACTGGGACCCATCGACCCAACGCGTCGCAAAGCCGAGGGCCTTGAACTCGGCCGCCAGGATCTCCCCGACCCGGCGCACGCCGGCCAGATTCAAGGTGCCACTGTTCAAGTCGACGGTTCGGCGCAGCAGCGCCAGCGCCTCCGGAGTGTGTCGGTCCACGGCCTCGACGATGCGGCGCTCCACGGGGGAGACGAGGCGGCCGGGTCGCGGCCGCGCGGCCACCAGACACACCGCGCCGAGGGCCAGGGCGAGGACCGGCAGAAGGCGCACGACGTCAGCGATCCGCGGCGACCCGGGCCGGCTCGGGTGCGGCGGCGCCGAGCCGCTCCGGCATCTCGGCCAGCGCGTACACCATGACCGCCAGCGCCGCGACGTTCTTCCGCAGCTCGACCGGATCCACCTTGTCGAGCATGTCGGCCTGGGTATGGTGCCAGTCGAAGTAGTGCTCCATGGTGGTCCGGTGCGAAATGCCGGGCACCCCGCCGTGCATGAGCGGTTCGATGTCCGCCTCGCCGCCTCCTTGGCTGATGTGATCGGCGCCCAGGCCGGAAAGCAGACGTCCGGTCTCTGCCACCCGGGCCACCGCCGCCGCGCTGCGCGCCGCGTCGACCGAGTCGGTTCCGGCGTGATTCACCCGAACCTCGAAGCCGACCACCCGCTCGACGCCGCCGTCCGACTCCACCGCGGCCACGTGATGGCTCACCGCGCCCCTCAGCGAGTCCACGTACGCCTTCGCCCCTCGCGTGCCGTTCTCCTCGTTGGTCCACAGCACCACCCGCACCGACCGCCGCGGGCGCAGCCCGAGTCGCTTCATGAGCCGCAAGGCCTCCATGGCGATGACGCAGCCCCCGCCGTCGTCGTTGGCGCCCGCCCCGACGTCCCACGAGTCGATGTGACCGCCCACCACCACCACCTCACGAGGGCGCTCGCGTCCGCGGATCTCGCCGATCACGTTGTGCGACATCACATCGGGCAGCGTCTCGGCTCCCATCTCGAGATGGACGCGCACTCGCTCGCCGCGCTCCAGCAGCCGGTGGATCATGGCGGCGTCCTCGATCGCGACCGCTGCAGCGGGGATCTTCGGGAGGCTGTCCACGTAGCTCGCCATCGCGCCGGTGTGGGGCGTACGCAGGCTGACCGGCCCCACCGAACGCACCAGGACCGCCACCGCTCCACGCGCGGCGGCACGCAGGGCGCCCACGCCGCGGTAGCGCACCGTCTCGCCGTAGCGGGTGAACGGCACGTCGTAGAGGACGATCCGGCCGCGCACGGCGTCGGCGGGCAGGGAATCCAGCTCGGCGAAGCTCCTCACCACGACCACGTCGGCGGTGATGCCGCCCGCGGGCGTCCCCACGCTGCGGCCGAGCCCCAGGATCGCCAGCTTCTGCTGCCGCGGCTCCACCATCTCGCCGCGCTCCTCGCCGCGCACCCAATGAGGCACCATCACCGGCTGCAGCCACACGCGATCGAGCCCGTCCTCGCGCATCGACGCCGCGGCCCAGTCGATCGCCCGGTCGAGGGCCGGTGACCCAGACAAGCGATGGCCGATGCCGTCGCAGAGCTGCGACAGCCTGAGGTACGCGTGGTCGCTCGCCAGCGCCGCGCCGATCAGGCGCTCGGCGGCGGCGCGACAGGCGACGTCGAGCGGGATGCGTCTTGCGGTCGGCTTTGTCGCCGCGGGTGCCGGGGCGTGGGCGGGCGTCGCAGCGGCCGCCCCGGAGATCCACTGCGTCGAGGCGATCGCCGCGAGGATTGCCAGGAATCCGGCGACGAGATGGAATCCGCGCATCACCCCAGAGTACCGAATGTGGAACCGGAACATGGGTGCCTCGGTGGCGTAGAGCTCATGAATCCCGTGTGATCGTGGACGGGGTGACCCCCTCGGGAGCCGAGGCAAGATACCAGCACCTTGGGGACGAGCAACCCCTTCGAGAGCGCTCTCCATGTGCTAGCCTTTGCCGGTCCTTTCTACGCGCGGAGGGGTAAGCCTTGGCCGATCTCGCCGAACGCCTGCGAGTCCCCCTCGCCGGCCGCTACCGAATCGAGCGCGAGCAGGGCCGCGGCGGCATGGCAACGGTCTTCCTCGCCGAGGACCTGAAGCACCACCGCCCGGTGGCCATCAAGGTGCTCGATCCCGATCTGGCGGCGGTGATCGGCCCCAAGCGCTTCCTGCGCGAAATCGAGGTCGCCGCCCGCCTCCAGCACCCGCACATCCTACCGCTCCTCGACTCGGGCGACGCGGACGGTCTGCTGTACTACGTCATGCCCTACGTCGCGGGCGAGTCGCTGCGCACGCGACTGGATCGCGAACGACAGCTCCCGGTCGAGGACGCGCTCCAGCTCGGCGGCGAGGTCGCGAGCGCACTCGACTACGCGCACCGCCACGGAGTCGTCCACCGCGACATCAAGCCCGAGAACATCCTCCTCGGGGACGGCCAGGCGGTGGTCGCCGACTTTGGCATCGCGCGGGCGATCGCGACGGCCGGCGGCGCCAAGCTCACGACCACCGGGGCCTCGCTCGGCACGCCGCTCTACATGAGCCCCGAGCAGGCGATGGGGAGTGACGAGCTCGACGGGCGCAGCGACCTGTACAGCCTGGCCTGCGTGCTGTACGAGATGTTGAGCGGGCAACCGCCGTTCATCGGCTCCACGGCGGAGAGCCTGGTGCACCAGCACCTGAGCGTGGAGCCACGGCCGGTCACCCTGCTGCGGACCATCGTGCCCCAGCATGTGGACCGGGCGCTGGCCAAGTCGCTCGCCAAGGCGGCGGCGGATCGCTTCGGCACGGCTTCCGAGTTCGCGGCCGCTCTGGCGCCACGTTCGGCCACCGGCGCAGTGGCAGCGGAGCCGCGCCCAGCCAAGCCCGCTCGTCCTCGCGCCCGGGCGCTGGCGGTCGCGGTGGCGATCGCGGTGGTCGCGTTCACGGCCTTCGCTGCGTCGCAGCGGCTCGGCCCGTTCGCGCGGTGGCTCGGCGGCTCGAGCTCGGCACATGCGGCCAACAAGGAATGGATCCTGGTCGCCGAGTTCGAGGGTCCGCCCGACGACTCGACTCTCGCGATCGCGACCCGCGACCTGGTGAGCGCGGCGCTCGATCAGTCGGCGATCGTGGCGACGGTGCCGCGCGAGCAGATCCGGCTCGCGCTCGAGAGGGCCGGGAAGCCCACCAACACGCGCGTGGACGCGGAACTCGCCAAGGAGCTGGCGTACCGCAGCGCGGTGCGTGCCGTCGTCGAGGGAAAGATCGGACGCCTCGGCCGCGGCTTTTCGGTGGTGCTGCGCGTGGTGGACGCCGAGAGCCTCAAGGTGGTCCTCACCGAGCGCGCGGCTGCGATGAACCAGGATGCCTTGATCCCCACGCTCGGGAAGCTGGCGGAGATCCGGCCGCTGATCGCCGAGGCGCGCATGGCGCTCGCGAGCGCCGAGGGGATGGCCAAGTCGGCGAGGCGCTGAGGGGAGCGCCAGGGGCACTCGCGGCCGTAGTTGGCCCGCGGGAGAGTTCACCCTCCGCGCAGCGGCGCGAACCGCCGAGCTACGGGGCGGAACCCTCGTCCGGGGCCGACCCCCGGCGCGCGAGAACCAATCCGTCTTGGAGAACCGCGGTCACGATGCGCCTTCCTTCCTTCCGGAGCGCTTCCCACTCCGACCGCGTGTACGCCATGACGTCGCATGCCAGGCCCGCCCCTTCGAAGCAGGTCGAGAGTTGCGCCGACCGTTGGAGAAAGGGCGCCGCGGAGTCTTCCAACAGGACGAAGATGTCGGCGTCGCTCCCGGGCGTCGGCGTGCCGCGCGCGAGGGAACCGAACAGTCTGATCTCGATGGCCTCCGGATAGGCCGCGATGAGCTGCCGGGCCCGCTGTCGCAGCTCGCGGACGCTCCGCTCGCGGTCGAAGCGGAAGACGCGGACCGATCTACCGCGATAGCACTCCTCGACAAAAGCCAACGATTTCCTCCGCTTGGGATATGGCTCGCTCCGCTTCCTCTCGCGTGAAGTAGTCGGCAGGCGCCCCGGAGGGCAACCCGTTCGGATAGCGGGTGGGAACGTAGAGCTTGTCCAGCGCCCTAGCCTGGTCGAGGAGTTTGTCCTCCACGTTCGGGACGATCTGGCGTAGGGCTTCGAGCAGCTCGGTGACCGAATGACCCCACGCTTCCTGGCCCCACCGGGCGTGCACGGCCTTGGCCGCCTTCTCGCCGGCTTGCTGCGCCGCGAAACATGCCCACTCGTAGTGGCCGCCCGAAACCGAATGACGGGCATGTTGGAGGTCCGCCTCCGCCTGCCGCAGCCAGTCCGCCTCTCGATTCCCCATAAGCGGGACCGAATCTAGCGCAAAGCCTTCGCCCGGCCAACGAGTCTGCACACCGGTGTCTGCACACCGGCTTCGACCCGACGCCGTCGCGCCGCTTCGCTTGACCGCGGTCCCCACAGTCGATAGCGTGACTTGCATGAGTGTCCGGGTCGCCTCGCGGATCGAGCCCTCGGGCGACGTCCTGGTCGCCTCACGCCGCTGGATCGAAGGGGTCCGCCCCTCGCTCGCCAACGATTTCCTCGCCTGCTACCTCACCGGCAGCGTGCTGACCCAGGGCTTCGATCCCAAGCGCTCGCGCGTGAATCTCCTCGTCGTCGCACGCTCGCTTGGCCTGGAGACGCTCGAGGCGATCGCCCATGCGATCCCCGAGACCAAGAAGCCACCCCATTTCGATCCGCTGTTCCTCACTTCGCGCCAGATCGAGAAGTCGCTCGACAGCTTCCCGATCGAATGGCTGGAGATCCAGGAAACGCACTTGCTGCTCGAGGGCCACGATGTACTGGGCGGCCTCGAGGTCCCACGCGGCTACCTGAGACTCCAGTGCGAACACGAGCTGCGCGGCAAGTTCATCCAGCTTAGGCAGGCCTATCTGCTCCACTCCCGACATCCGGATCGACTCGAGCCGGTCCTGAAGGGGGCGGCCAGCAGCTTCGCGGCCCTGTTCCGCACCCTGCTGCGGCTACGAGGAGAATCGCCGCCGGCCGACGTCCCGCACTTGATCGAGCGCGTTTCGGATCTTCACGGGCTGAACGCCGAGGGGCTGCTCGGCGCATACCTGGTGCGCCACACCGAGCGCCACTACCGGGGGGTCGAGCTGGTGGCGATCCATCGCAAGTTCTTGGCGGAGCTGGGGCGGCTGGTGGAAGCGATCGACGAGTTGCGAGTTCCATGATCCTCCGGCGCGCACGCGCGCGCCACCGGTCGCTCAAGATCGCGGTCGCCTTCGCTCTGGGCGCCCTGGCGTGGCCTTGCTTCGTCGAGTCGCAGAATCGGCCCGCGCAGCCAGAACCCTCCACGTCGGTCGCCGCCGTACCGGCCGGTGGCGACGGGCCCGTGATTCCGGCCGCGGTCGGTTTCGTGAACGACCAGGCGGGGGTGATGGACGAGCCCTCGCGCGCCAAGCTCGAGGCATTCCTCGATCAGCTCAAGCGCAAGACCGGCGTCGAGTTCGCGGTCCTGATCATGCAGACGACCGCTCCGGCGACACCGAGCGAATACAAGGTGAAGGTGTTCGAGCGCTGGGGCATCGGCCAGCGGGGTCAGGACAACGGGCTGTTGATGCTGGTCGCCATCGCCGAGCATGAAGTGCGCTTCGAAACCGGCTATGGGCTCGAGGGCACGCTGCCGGACGGCCTCCAGTCACGCATCTTTCGCGCCGAGATGGCGCCGCGCTTCCGGGCCGGCGACTATTCCCAGGGCGTGACCGCGGGCGTCCTGGCCTGTGCCCAGCGGATCGCGGCCGAACGGGGCGTGGCCCTGGAATGGAACGGAAGAGAGCTGCGCTATGACGAGGGCAGCTCGCGGCGCATCCCGGGGTGGCTGATCCTCCTCCTTGCCGTGATCGTCCTCATGGTGCTGCTTCGCGGCGGGCGCGGCGGCCGTTGGCGGGGCGGGATGTGGACCCTCCCTGGAGGGCTTGGGGGCGGCATGGGTGGGAGTCGGGGCGGCTGGGGCAGCTTCGGGGGCGGGGGTTTCGGGGGCGGATCGTTCGGCGGGTTTGGGGGCGGGATGAGCGGCGGAGGCGGCGGCGGTGGAAAGTGGTAGCCACTCATCGCCGGCCATGCAGGGGACCAGGAAAGGAGAGCGGCCCATGAGACGAGGTTTGCTGATGGTGGCGGTGCTGGCCGTGCTGGTGCTGATGGTCGGCGGCTGCCTGGTCGGGAACTACAATCGGCTCGTCACCAGCCGGGAGACGGTGAGCCAGCGTTGGGCACAGGTGGACAACCAGCTCCAACGCCGCAACGATTTGATCGGGAACCTGGTCGAGAGCGTCAAGGGCACGGCCACCCAGGAGCAGACCGTGTTCGGCGAGATCGCCGCCGCCCGCTCACGCATGGCCGGCGCCCGGACCCCGGAGCAAGGGATCGAAGCGGGCCGGGCGATGGACGCCGCGCTGTCGAGGTTGCTGGTGGTGGTCGAGAACTACCCGCAGCTGCGCAGCAACGAGGCCTTCGTGCAGCTCATGGACGAGCTGGCCGGGACCGAGAACCGGCTGGCCACCGAGCGGATGCGGTACAACCAGCAGGTGCAGGACTACAACGTGCTGGTGAAGCGCTTCCCGACCAACCTGTACGCGGCCGCGTTCAGCTTCCCGCAGGCGCCGTACTACCAGATCCCGGAGGGCGCGCGCGCCGTGCCCAAGGTGGACTTCGGCGCGCTGAAGAAGCCCGCCGGGGGTTGATGCCGTTCCGGGCTCCGCCGGGAAGATCCTTCAGGTCTGGGCGGCGCTGTCCTCGAGGCTGGCTCGTTCCTCCAAAGCCTCGCGCAGGAGCCGCCGCGTGATCTCGTCGAGCGGCTCACCGACCGCATCTTCGGCGCATGCCAGTGCTTCGGGGGCATCCAGTCCGCCGGCGCGCGCCCGTGCGAACGCACGCGCCACCATCAACAGCCGCGCGGCGCACGACTCCTCGGCGGGCGGGCCCGGGTCTTCGAACGCGGCGCCGTTGCGGTCGGCCGATCCGCCGGGGCTGGTTGTGTCGGCCCGCTCCGAGAGGCGCACCAGTTCCTCCAGCCGGCCGCTGGGATCCGTGCTCGCCAGCGCCCTGAGCGTCACGCGGCCGATCGGGCCGGATGCCCAGGCGCCGAGGGCCGCGCCCCGATGGACCAGCTCCTGCTCTCGTACCGGCAGAGTGTCCCGCGCCACCATCGTCACCAACGCCGCCGCCTCGGCCCGCGCTCCGGCTTCGCGCGGATCGTGGGGAGCGAGGGCGGCCAGCGCGTCGAGCGTGCCGTTCGCCTGGGCCCGGCACCGTTGGGCGTTGTGAAGCGCCACGGCTGCCGTATCGCAAAGAGCGGTGAGTGCCTCGACATCGTGACGCGAAAAATCCTGGCCGTCGATCCGCTCGTCGGTGATCAACAGGCCCTCGAGCCCGTCGGGCCCGCACAGCGGCGCGAGCAGCGTGAAGCCCGCGCTCACGAACGCCGGGAGATCGCCCCGCAGCTCCGGGAACCGCTCGAGCTCCTGCCGACCGACGGGCCGACCCAATCCGCACAGCAGGTGGGCCAGCTCGCCGTCTGCCGCCACGTCGAGATCGGCGACCCGGTCGAACCCGTCCCCGCACACTGCGAGGCCCCGCAGGGAGCCACCCGGCCGCTCAAGGCACAGGAGAGCCGCCACTCCGACGGCCAGCCGCGAGTGGATCACCATCAACAGGCGTCGCGCCATCTCGTCGACGTCGAGCAGGCGATGGAGATCCCGTCCCAAATGCGACGTCAGCTGGCGCAGCCGCTGCTCGCTCCGCAGCTCGAGCTGGCTCCGCTTGGCCTCCTCGCGTGCGCGCGCGAGCTCGCGCTCCGCCTGGATCCCGCGCTTCAGGGCCTCGCGTGATTCGGTCGAGCGGCTGAGCAGGCGCTTGATGCGGGCGATCAGCTCCTTCGGCGAGAACGGTTTGGCCACGTAGTCGTCGGCACCCCTTGCCAGCCCCTGGAGTCGCGAGTCGGTCTCCGCCGCCGCCGAGACCATGATGATCGGGACGTGCGGATCCTCGGGATCCTGGCGCAGCCGTTCGCACACCTCGAGGCCGCTCTTCTTGGGCAGTCGCACGTCCAGCACCACCAGGTCCGGGCGCTCACCGAGCGCCACGCGCAGGGCCTCGTCACCGTCGCCGGCACTCAGGACGCGAAAG
>DASXTP010000178.1:0-19612 GCA_036505355.1 Candidatus Eiseniibacteriota bacterium
ACGACCACAGTCCGCGGGAAAGGGCCCGCAGGTACTTGAACGCTTCCAGACCCGATCAGGGTTCCACCGCTTTGGTACACCTGGGCGTAGACCGTTGCGGCTCCGGCGATGTTCAGAAGGGCCGCCGTCATGGAAGAAAGAGGGCGGTTGGTTGCGCCCAGTACCGTCACGTCGACGCCACGGGTACGCCCTTCGAAACTCGGTTGGGAATCAGTGCCGGTCGTGCCCGAAGTCAGATCCACGGTCGTCGCCCGTGCTGCAGAGGCGGTGAAAATGGCCAATGCCATCACGGCGATTGTCACCTGCCGGGTGCTTCGGGAATGGGCAAATCTGACCGACCGTGCCAGGGCCAACGTGCCGGCCGCACATGAGAGACCGACGATGCGAACCAAACGAGACATTGTTCACCTCCAGAGATTAGAATCCTCAACAGCTAGTGTCCTGTCCCGCCGACTCGATCCTCGAAAAGATCGGTCGACTTTGTAAGGCTGTCGGCGGGACAGGACACTAGCTAGCTCATCCCCCTACGATCTCATGCGACCTCGACTCCTCGGTCATGACATTCCCCTACGCGCCCTACGAATACTCCAGACGCCGGCTGTCGCAAGAAACAGATTGACGAACAGCATGCCGCCCCAATTAAGAGCCGGGACGGTCGTACTACAGCCGCACAGGGTTGGAGGAACTAGCATTCCGCATGTTTCCCCCGCTGAGCAACCCCCCTCGCACTGCTCGGTGATAGAGTTCCATAGACAGTCAGCCCACGACTGCGATGCAATAGCAAGCAGTCCACCAACCACTAGAACACCGAAGATCGGTTTCATGGTGACTCCCGCCTCTGCTCAAACGCTACGTTTGCAGCGATTATCGACTGAATCCCAACCCTACAGAGTGCCTTTCCGTAAGTGAACGGCCATATCCTATGCCTCCATTCCTAGCCGATCATCAGTGTCGCGAAAGCCTCGCGATAGGCTCGCCGTTGAACCTGCGAGCACTCCAAATCCCAATGGACGCAGTCCCGACAATGAGGATCAACATGCCGAACGGACTGACCGCCGGGACAGCCGGGGCCACGCCCACGCATTTGCACGATTGAGCCCCATCATAAAAGCAGGTTTGGTAGGAAGCAGTGCAACTACCATTACAACCGGATGCACCATTCCATATGCACGTATCACCCCAGGACGGTGATGCACCAGCGAGGAACCCACACAGTAACAACGCGCCAACAACCTGTTTCGCAGGCATTGTGACCTCCTCATGCAAGCTGGCGACCCAACGGTCAACGGGTGAACCCCAACCGGAGACAATTAGCCTCGGTCGCCGTGCGTTCGTATCCGACACGTCCCTCCTTGTCAATTACGTACATGAACGGAGTGCCGGGAACATTATACCGATCAAGTACGGAACGATTCGGATCAAGAGCCACCGGGAACGTCAATGCGTGCCGTTTATAGAAAGCCTCGGCGCCATCTCGGCTCCCAGTGCAAATTGCAAGAAAGAACCGACCCTTCGCTGTCGCCATTCTGGCGAGACTGTTCCAATTCTCAGCTTCCGATTGACATGCCCCGCACTCTGGATCGAAGAAGAGGAGCGTTCCCTCTTGGCCGCGGAAGTCATTGACGGAGAGGTTGCGCAGCGAGCCCAACTGCTCAAGGGAGAAATCTGGAGCCTGTGCCAGATCGGCGAGAGCCATGCCGTGGCGCATCTTCGCTTGCAGTTTTGTGTTGTCGTAAAGGAGGAAGAGATTGCAGGCTGCGAGGAGGGCTATCGCGAGCGGTGCTATCAGTCGAGGAGAAAGAAAGCGCCCGATAGCAACGTGTCTGAGTCCCGCCACGTGCCACCCCCTGAGCGAATCAAGGCGAAACGGTAGACGATCCAGTTGGGATTGAACGGCCTAAAACCTAAGTTGAGTCCAGGCGGCCTGAGAATGGCTTGATCAATCCTGCTAAACCGCTGTCCCGCTGCCAATTCGGAGATCGCGGTCGAGTAGATTCGAGAGAAAGGGTGGCACAGCAGACGGTGCAGCCAAAACGGAAGGACCTCTCGACGCCGGAACGACCCGCGAGAGTCCATGAACCGCCCCGGGATTCCCGGAGACTCCATTTAAGGACAAGAACTCTCATGCGCGGGACTCGAGCGTAGCCCGGTTCCTGACGCGCCGCGCCACGGCAAATTCCCCCGCCTGAGCCCGACCCGGCCGTGCGCCGAGCCCGCGACGGGCTGCTGGCGGCCGCCGGGGACCCCGCCGCGACCGGGTCCACGCGCTTCAGTGAGCCCGCGGTGCGCACCCGCCCCACCGCGCGCTGGCAGCCCCCCGCGCCCGCTCGCGCTCGGAGGCTTGCCCGCCCTGCCCGCCGCTCTGCACCGACCCGCGTCAGCCCGGGGCCGCCGCCGCGCCCGCCCACGGTCCGGCGCGGGCGTCGAGCCCGTGGTGCGCGAGGTGGGCAAGGATGCGCGTGATCACCGCGGGCTCGGTGATGAACCCAAGGATGCGCGCCGCCCCGCCGCAGCGGGGACAGACCTCGACCTCCACCGCGAACACCCTGCGCAGCAGCTCGGCCCAGCGCCGCCGGCGCGCCCGCAGCGCCGGCCAGGCGGGCTCCGGCTCGCGCTCCGCCAGGACGGGCGGCGCGTCGCGCGCTCCGACCAGCGTCACCCCGCGCCGATGCCACCACACCCGGCGGCGGGTGGCGTAGGCGCCGGAGTAGCGCACCCGCACCTCGTAGCGCTCCGGCACGTGGTCCAGCCAGCGGGCAAGGAACTCGAGCGCGGAGAGCCGATGCACCCCGGCATAGGGACCCTGGTTGCGGTCCGAGACCAGCTCGACCTCGGCGCGTTCCGCGTGGTAGCGCAGGCGGGACTCGGCGACCGGGGCGCGGGCCGAGTAGCGCGCCACCCGCAGCACGCCCTCTCGGTCCTCGATGCGGGGCCCCAGGTAGGCTCCGAACCCCGAGTGCGGCCAGGTCAGCATCGCGACGGCGTCGTCCTCCTCGAGCCAGCCCTGGCGCACGAACCAGGCGAGCACCGCGCGCCGCCACGCTTCCTCCAGCACCCTCGGGTCGGGCGGCGGCAGGGCCATGAAGCTCCCGTCGCGGCGAAACGCGCCGTCGGTCATCAGCAGGTGCAGGTGGGGATGCAGGTGGGCGAGCGAGCCGAAGGTCTGGACGCACGCGATCACGCCCGGCACCGCGTCGGGTTCGCCGAGGGCGGCCTGAACGCAGTCGCGCAGGGTGCGCGCGGCGACCCGGCTCAGCAGCCCCAGCCGGCGCCGGTCGTGGAGGAAGTAGGCCCGCAGGCGCTTCGGGAGTGTCAGCACCACCTGGCGGTGCGCGACCGGGGCGAGCAGATGTTCGTCGAGCCACAGGCTCCACTCCGCCAGCCGCCGGGCGTGGCAGGAGGGGCAGAAGTGGCGCCCCTTGCAGTGGAAACGCCACCAGGAACTCGGCCCGGCAGGTGGCGCAGCGCACCCGGGCGAAGCCGTGCTCGAGCAGCCCGCAGTCGAGGAACCGGCCCACCGCCTGACGCGCCGCCGCGCGCAGCGGGCCGTGGGTGGGCTCGAAGCGCTCCTCGTGGACGCGTTCGAGGGACTCGAAGTGGTCGGCGAGCACCCGGTAGAGCGGCGAGGCTTGCGGGCGACGCGGTGCGTACGCGGTGGTCGCGCAGCGCGGGAGCGGGGCGCAGGCACGCCGCGGGGCCGGGGCCGAGTCCGGGGCGGGGGCCCTGCCGGGGCGCCGCGCGTGCCACCCTCGAGCGCCGGCATCACGATCGGTGCCGCGATCCCGTTCCCGCTCGCTCCACGAGGATCGGCGGTCGCAGCCGGCACGGCCATCGACCACGGCGTAGTCATGGTGGCACTGGCGCAGACACCGAGAGCCATCGCCCGCGTCCCGGCAGTGATTCCCAAGGACAGGCGAGGGTCCGTTGGACCCTCGCCGCTTGGCGGGGAGTCGTCGTCTGCACCATGACTCTCCGCCCCGCCACTCATCTCATCCTGCCGACGCGCGGGATCGATGCGCTGGGGGTTCCCCGGCTTGGCCGTTGACCTCAATCGACCGAAACGCCGGATGCCGACCCGCTTGTCGGGTGGTGTGGGAGGGGGATAGCGAGCGATCCTCGCTACCCCCTATCCCGATCGGGCCGGGGGAGGTGTGCTAACGTCCGCCTTCGGGCGCGGCCCGCCAGGTCGCCGCGGGGGCAGGCACCGGGTGCCGACCTTCGGGAACTCGGTTCGGGCCGCCGCGAGGTCCCGTTGAACGCATCCATCCCGCCGCCCCCGGCGTTCATTCGCATCCGGGGCGCGCGCCAGCACAACCTCAAGAACGTCGATCTCGATCTTCCGCGGGGGCGCCTCACCGTCATCACCGGGGTCTCGGGATCCGGCAAGTCGTCGCTCGCCTTCGACACTCTCTATGCGGAAGGGCAGCGGCGCTACGTCGAGTCGGTGTCGAGCTACGCCAAGCAGTTTCTCGACCGGCTGCCCCGTCCCGAGGTCGACGCGATCCATGGGCTTACCCCGGCGGTCGCCATCCAGCAGGTGACGCCGCCCCGTAGCGCCCGCTCCACCGTGGGGACCGCGACCGAGATCTACGACTACCTGCGCCTGCTGTTCGCTCGTCTCGGCACCGTCCATTGTGGTCGGTGCGAGGGGCCGATCGCGGCCGACAGCCCGCACAGCATCGTCCAGGAGGCGGGGGGCTGGCCCGACGGCACGCCGCTGCTGGTCTTGGCCCCGGTTCCCACCGCCTCCCGGGCGACATGGGAAGAGCAGGCCGGGCAGCTCCTCAAGGCAGGCTTCACGCGCGTCCTGATCGGCGACCAGGTGGTTCCGCTGGAGCCGCTGCCCAAGCTGCCGCGCGGCGCCCGCGAGATTCCGATCGTGATCGATCGTTTCATGTGGAGCCCAGAGCAGTCCCAACGCCTCGCCGACTCCTCCGAGCAGGCGTTCCGCCGCGGCGAGGGGCGGCTCGAGCTTCGTTTGGGCTCGGGGGCGCGGCAGAAGCGAAGCGAGCGCTGGGAATGTGCCGCCTGCGGGACGCCGGCGATGCGCCCCGAGCCCGCCTTGTTCTCGTTCAACAGCCCGCTCGGCGTGTGCCCGACGTGCCGCGGCTTCGGCAACGTCCTGACCTTCACTGCCGAGCGGATCGTGCCGGATCCGGAGCGGACGCTTCGCCAAGGGGCCCTGGATCCTTGGTCGCGGTCGTGGCGTCGCATCGCCTGGCCGCGCCTCGAGAAGCTCGCTCGCGAGCGCGGGGTCCCGCTCGATACGCCGTGGAAGAAGCTCACCGCGGCCCAACGCCGAGTGCTGCTCGAAGGCGGGGAGGGATTTCGGGGAGTGATTCCGTTTCTTCGCCGCCTGCAGGAGAAGTCGTACAAGGTGGGGAACCGATTCGTGGTCAAGAAGTACCAGACGGCGTTGCCGTGCCAGGACTGCCACGGGGCGCGGCTGCGGCCCGAGGCGCTGCGGGTACGGCTCGGGGGCCGGAACATCTCCGAGGTCGGGGCGACGACGGTGCGGGAAGCGGCACGCTTCCTGGCGGCGCTCCCGCTCGCCGCGAGCGACCGGGAGATCGCCGGGCCGGTGCTTGCCGAGATCGGCTCGCGGCTCTCTTTTCTCGAGCGGGTGGATCTCGGCTATCTCACGCTCGATCGCCTGACGCGCACCCTCTCCGGGGGCGAAGCGCAACGGATCGAGCTAGCGAACGCCCTGGGTGCCAACCTGGCCGACACGCTCTACGTGCTGGACGAGCCCACCGTCGGGCTCCACCCGCGCGACAGCGAGAAGCTCGCCGCCCTGCTCGGCGAGCTGGCGGGTCGCGGCAACACGCTGGTGGTGGTGGAGCACGAGCCGCTGCTGATCCGTGCGGCCGATCACCTGGTGGACCTCGGGCCGGGAGCCGGGGCCCAGGGCGGCCACCTGCTCTACGCCGGGCCGGGAGCGGCCATCGATCGGGCCGACACCGAGACCGCGCGTTACCTGCGGGGCGAAAAGCGGGTCGAGCGCCGGCGCGCCGCGGGGATGCCGACATCGTGGATCACGGTGGAGGCGGCCAGCCACCACAACCTCAAGCGGGTGACCGCGCGTTTTCCTCGCGGCCGCCTGACGGTGGTGACCGGCGTGTCGGGCTCCGGCAAGAGCACGCTGGTCGACGAGGTCCTGTACCGGGCGGCGCGCCGCGCCGTCGAAGGCCGCGAAGAAGAGCCGGTCGGAGCGCACCAAGCGGTTCACGGGCTCGAAGCCCTGCAACGGGTGGTGCTGGTCGACCAGACCCCGATCGGCCGCACGCCGCGGTCCTGCCCGGTCTCCTATCTCGGCGCATACGCGGCGCTGCGCCAAGTCTATGGCCGACAGACGGGCGCCCTGGCGCAGGGGCTCAAGGAGGGGGCCTTTTCCTTCAACACCCCGGGTGGGCGCTGCGAGCAGTGCGAGGGGGCCGGCTCGGTGACGGTCGAGATGTACTTCCTCGCCGACCTGCAGGTGCCGTGCGAATCCTGCAACGGCGCGCGCTTCCGCCGCGAGGTGCTGGAGGTGACCTACCGCGGTGTGAACATCCGCGAGGCGCTCGACCTGACCGTGGATCAGGCCTTCGCGCACTTCGGGCGCGAGCCCAAGTTCACCCGTGCCTTGCAGACCCTGCGCCGCGTCGGCCTCGGTTACCTCAAGCTCGGGCAGCCCGCCACGCAGCTTTCGGGGGGTGAAGCACAGCGCCTGAAGATCGCCCGCGAGCTGTCCGAACGCGGGGCCGCGCCGACCCTCTACCTGCTCGACGAACCGACGGTCGGGCTCCACTTCGCCGACGTGCAGAGGCTGCTCCAAGTGCTGGACGATCTCACCGAGCGCGGCGACACGGTCGTGGTGGTCGAGCACAACCTGGACGTGATCCGCAACGCCGACTGGATCGTCGACCTGGGGCCCGAAGGCGGAGAAGCCGGAGGCCATCTGGTGGCCGAAGGCCCGCCCGAACGGATCGCGGAAGCCGAGGACTCCTGGACCGGTCGCTTCCTGCGCGATGGCTCCGCCGTGGCGGCGGCTCGTGGCGAGTGACCCGCCGCGGTCGAGGGAGTTGCCGAGCCGCCGCCCGCGGCGTCTGACCTAAAGTGCCAAGACCAGTCGCAGGCCGGTGTCGAGCTTCGCGAGGTCCCTGGGGGCGAGCCGAACCACTCGTTGCGTGAGGTACGCCTTGTCCAGAGTGATGAGCTGCGAAATGTTGACTACGGAAACCTTGGAGAGACGGCTTTGGCGACGAGTCAGGGGAACGTTCCCCGGTGCATCGGCAAGGCGGTGGTTCGAAGTGATCACCGCCGCGATCACGGTCTGGAGACGACTGCGGTTGAAGGGATCTGCCTGAACGACCACGACCGGGCGCCGGTACCCGGGCTCCGAGCCCCGGGGCGAGGGCAAGGTCGCCCACCAGATCTCGCCGCGCCGGACTACCAATCTTCCCTCGCTACCGAGGCTGCCTGGAGCCGCTCGAAAACCGCATCCAGGCGCCCGGTCTCTCCGCCTTCCGGATAGATGGTGTTGAGCGCCTCGGTGATGCCTGCGTCCTCATGAGCCTGAACGTAGGCGCCCAAGGCTCTCTGGAACACCTCGCTGCGGGATATCCCCAGTCGGCGGGCGAGGCGATCCGCCGCACGGTAGAGAGAGTCGGGAAGTGAGACGGCCGTCTTCATGAGGCCAGGGTATAACCTTGGTTATACCCGAGTCAAGGTCGACGGGACGAGCTTCGGTGGTGGGTACGTTCTCGACCTGTACTGGGACAAGCTCGTCAAGGCCGGCGCGAGGCCGGATGACCATGATGAAGCTCGACGTGGCGGCACTCGAGAAGGCATACGCCGAGGCGTAGCCGGCCCAGGCTGCTGCGGCCTGCGCCGCCTGATCGGGCCGCGAGCAGTTGCCTCGGCGCCCCGGGGGGCGCACAGTTCCCCCATGAGCACGGTCACGGTTTCCGGCGCGGTCCAGCTCGACGAATACCGCTGGATGCTGCCCCGCGAGGGCGGCATGAGGGTCCCCGGGATCCTGATCGCCGACCGGCCGCTGCTCGACAAGATCCTCTCCGACCGCACCCCCGAGCAGGTCAGGAACGCCGCCCACCTGCCCGGCATCCTCGAGGCCTCGATCGCCATGCCCGACGCCCATTGGGGCTACGGCCTGCCGGTGGGAGGTGTGGTGGCGACCGACGAGCACGAGGGCGTGATCTCGCCCGGCGCCGTCGGCTACGACATCGGCTGCGGCGTGCGTCTCATGCGGAGTCGGCTTTCGCGCCAGGACCTCGAGTCGCGCATCGAAGCACTCGCCGACCAGCTCTATCGCGAGGTGCCGTGCGGAGTCGGGGCCTCGGGTTCGGTGCGGCTCAGTCCGGGCGAGCTGGAGCGCGTGCTGCGGGAAGGCGCGGGGTGGGCGGTGCGGCGCGGGATGGGCACGGCCTCCGACCTGGACCACTGCGAGGAGAGAGGCGTCCTCGCGGGCGCCGATCCCGGCGCCGTGAGCGACGGGGCGAAGGGACGAGGACGCGGCCAGCTCGGCACGCTCGGCTCGGGGAACCACTTCCTCGAGGTCCAGGAGGTGGTGGAGGTGTTCGACGAGGCGATCGCGCGGGTGCTGGGGCTTGAGCTCGGCACGGTGACGGTGATGATCCATTGTGGCTCGCGCGGGCTCGGCCACCAGGTCTGCACCGACCACGTCCGCGACGTCGCCCGCAAGCTCGCCGGTTGGGGGATCCAGCTGCCGGACCGCCAGCTCGCGTGCGCCCCGATCGGCTCGCCCGAGGGCCAAGCCTACTTGGGAGCGATGCGGGCCGCGGCGAACTTCGCCTGGGCCAACCGCCAGTGCATCGCCGACGAGGTGCGGCGCGCGTTCTCGGAGGTGCTGCGCCGCGGCCCCGAGGACTTGGGGCTCGGCCTGGTGTACGACGTGGCGCACAACATCGC
This sequence comes from Candidatus Eiseniibacteriota bacterium, assembly GCA_036505355.1. Classification (GTDB taxonomy): domain Bacteria; phylum Eisenbacteria; class RBG-16-71-46; order RBG-16-71-46; family RBG-16-71-46; genus WS-8. Next base: position 8,932 of record DASXTP010000178.1, read on the forward strand.
CAAGCTGGAGCGGCACGACCTCTCGAGCGGGACGGTGCGCTGCCTGGTGCATCGCAAGGGCGCGACGCGCGCGTTCCCGGCCGGACACCCGGACGTGCCGGCCGCGTATCGGGCGATCGGACAACCGGTGCTGGTCCCGGGCGACATGGGCCGCTACTCCTTCGTGCTGGTCGGTCGTCCCGGCTCGATGAAGCATGCCTTCGGCTCGACCTGCCATGGCGCGGGGCGCCAGATGAGCCGCACCCAGGCGGTGCGCGAAACCCGTGGGCGCGATCTCGTCGCCGAGCTGCGCGAGCTGGGCGTGGTGGTGCGTTACGAAGGGCGGGACACGCTGCGCGAGGAGACTATCGAGGCGTACAAGGACGCGGCCCATGTGGTGCGGGTGTGCGAGGGCGCAGATCTGTCGCGCCGGGTGGCGAAGCTCAAGCCCTTCCTGGTGGTCAAGGGGTAGCGTTGGTCGCGAACCGGGCGGGAGGGCCTCGTGGTCAAGAAGCGCATCGGTGACCCGTGGATGCCGGCCGACGCCTACGGGCGTTCGCTGCCGCAGTTCACGGTGAACCTGCTGGTGACCGATCTGGCGCGGTCGGCCGAGTTCTACCGGCACGTGCTGGGTGCGGAGGAGCGCTACCGCGATCCCGACTTTGCCGCCCTGCGGATCGGGGGCCTGGACTTCATGCTCCACGCCGACCACACGTACGATCGGCATCCCTGGTTTCCGCGCCTCGAGGCCGGGCAGGGGCGGGGCCTGGGAGCCGAGCTACGCCTGTTGGGACTCGACCCGGATCGATTGGAAGCTCGGGCACAGGAGGCGGGGGGCGCGATCCTGGCGCCGGCGAGCGACAAGCCGCACGGCTGGCGCGAAGTGTGGCTCCAGGACCCGGACGGTTACGTCTGGGCGGTTGGCACTTTGATCGAACGGTGAGGGGTGGGGGCGGTTTCGGTGGCCTCGCGGCGCCAGCCTCTGGACCTCCTTGAGCTGGCCCGGTAGTCTCTCCCTGCGCCGCTCGTCTGCGAGGCGGTGCCGATTCGGTCCGCCGCGGCCACGGCCCATTCCTGTGCGCGGGCAGCGAGCATCCACGGCCTCCGGTCGGTTTCCCAACGCGCGGCGGTATTCGCGGAGGTGTGGATGAGCACCGCGCTCGAGCGCATCGGTCCATATCCCATCGCGCGCGAGCTGGGACGCGGTGGCATGGGTGTCGTCTATCTCGGACGGGACCTCAAGCTCGACCGCCCGGTCGCGATCAAGGTGCTGCCGGAGGCGTTCGCCCACGACCCCGAACGGCTGGCACGCTTCGAGCGCGAAGCGCGGATCCTGGCTTCGCTCAACCACCCCAACATCGGTGCGATCTACGGGCTCGAGGAGGACGACGGGCGGCGCTTCCTCGCCCTCGAATACGTCGAGGGGGAGACCCTCTTCCATCGCATTGCGCGCCACGCGCTGCCGCTGGACGAAGCGCTCGAGGTCTGCCGCCAGATCGCTGCCGGACTGGAAGCGGCGCACGAGAGCGGTGTCGTGCATCGAGACCTGAAACCGGGGAACGTCAAGTTCACGCCCACGGGTCAGGTCAAGGTGCTGGACTTCGGGTTGGCGAAGGGCGGTGCTGCCGCGCCGGGTTCGAGTGACGTCGATCCGAGTCACTCGCCGACGCTCACCGTCGCTGGCACGGGTTCGGGCGTGATCCTCGGTACGGCCGCCTACATGAGCCCGGAGCAGGCGCGCGGCAAATCGGTAGATCGACGCACCGACATCTGGGCGTTTGGATGCGTCTTGTTCGAATGCCTGACCGGCCAGCAGGCGTTTGCCGGCGAGACCGTTTCGGACACCATCGCGAAGATCCTCCAGGGGACTCCCGAATGGGGCGCGCTGCCTGGCCAAACGCCGGGGGGCGTCCGGCATTTGCTGGAGCGTTGTCTCGAAAAGGATGCGCGCCGCCGCTTGCGGGACATCGGCGACGCCCGCATCGAACTTGAAGAGGCGCTCGCGGCGCGAACCTCGTCGGTACAAGCTGCGACCACTGCCGCACGCGATGCGCGCCCCCGACGTTTGGCTTCGATCCGCATGCTGGTATTGGGCGCGGTCGCGGGGCTGGTCGTCGCTTGGGTCACGCGGGGCATGATCGGTCCGGGTGCCCTGGGACGACATGCTTCCGGCGTCTTTACCGGGGTCGGGCACTTCTCGATTTCTACACCGGCGGATCAACAAACGATGTCGACCGCTCTTTCCGCGGACGGCACCACGTTGATCGCTGGGACGCGGGCGAAGGAAGGGCATGCTGACGATCCGGTGCGCCTCCGCTGGTACATCCGGCGGCTGGACGGCAACGAATGGAAGCCCGTACCCGGCACGGAGAATCTCAACCGCGTTGTTTTCCCGTTCGATAGCCACGTGCAGTACCTCGTGGCGCCCGCGGGCCCCGGGGCGACACAGAACAGGATCTGGAGGGTGACGATCGACGGTAGCTCACCTCCGGTCGCGGTGGCGGATTGGAAGGACGACTGGGGGAGCGCGGCGCGGCTGGAAAGTGGAGATATCCTCGTGACCCAAGAGCTGGGCTCGAGCCTCGTCAGGTTGAGCGCGAAGGGAGGCGAGCCGAGCGCTCCGGTCAAGCTGGACGTGGGCGCCTACGATGGCGGTTGGGGCATGTGGAGACCGCTGCCCAAGGACCGCGGAGTTCTGCTCATGGGCAGCCACTACGGCCCCCGGGGCTGGAGCTCCGCGATCGGAGTTCTCGACATTGCGGCGAGCAGGGCCAAGCTCTTGATCGATGACGCCGGCTTCCCGTGCTTCGTTCCTCCCCGCACTCTGGTCTTCTCGCGTGGCGACGTCCTGCTGGCGGCGCCTTTCGACCTGAGGCGCCTCCAGGTGACCGGCGCCGCGGTTCCCATCATGAGAGGTCTCAGCAGCACGGAGGCCGCGAGCCCGGGAAGGTTCGTCGTCGGAGAGAACGGCACGCTCTCCTACAATTCGGGCGGGCTCATGGGACTGCAGCGCAGGTTAGCGATCGTGGAGGGCTCCGGCGTCGTGCGGCCATGGTCCGAGGATCGCCTGGCCATGAAGCAGATTCCTACGGTTGCGCGGGACGGCAAGAAAATAGCGGTCGTCGCCACCAACGCCCAGGGGATCGATGAGATCTGGGTCTCCGAGCTCGATCGGCCTCAGCTACGGCGCGTCATCTACCTTTCCGAGGCGGACTGTTGGTATCCGGTGTGGTCCCCGGATGCGGGGTCGATCGCATTCCAGCGCGGTGGACTGTCGGGGGACGATGGTGTCTACATCCAGGACCTGAGTTCGAGCGTCGCGCCCCATCGCGTATACAAGCCGGCCCGTCGAGACGAATTCGCGAACCCCACCTCGTGGTCGGCGAACGGATCTTGGCTCCTCGCTACGCAACAAATCGGGGCAAAGAGCGACGTGCTGTTGATTCCTCTTCGTTCTCCGATGGCTCCGAACGATTCCGTTCCCGCACCGAGGCCCCTCGTGGCGAGTCCGGCCAACCGGGCGGGAGCCGTGTTCTCCCCCGACGGGCGGCTCGTTGCCTACCATTCGGACGAATCGGGCTCCTTCGAAGTCTATGTCAGTGAATTCCGCAGCGACGGATTGACAGGGCCCCCGGTGAAGGTCTCGGTGGCCGGAGGCAACTCGCCACGCTGGACCCCTGATGGGCGAAAGATCCTCTATGGGAGCACCAGGACCCGGCGGCTGATGTCCGCCGAAATTCATACCAGCCCCATGCTCTCGGTGGGCGCGCGCACCGAGCGTTTGGACACGGAGAAGCTTCGCATCCTCAGCCCGCGACCGCTCCCCGATGGGACGCTGGTGGGGATTCTGCGTGGGGACGACGAGCAGGCCGAGATCACGAACATGGAAGTCGTGATCAACTGGACCCAGGAACTCGAGCAAAAGCTGCGCGCCGCCAAGTAGCGGTCTGACGGCCTGAGCTCATTCGCGGCGCGCCGGCGGGCCGCGCGCCGTGCCAGTGACGCCTCCTATCCTCTCGCCAGCTCTTCCGGCAGGGGACGCTCGCGCGCGAGTGCGGCCGCCTCGCCGGGCGGCAGTACGGCGTCCTCCACGATCACGCCGCGCAGCAACGTGAGCGGTACCAGCTCGAAGTAGACGTTGCGCGGCTGGACTCCCTCGGGGGCCGACTCCCAGATCTCAGCCTGCGGCATCTCGACGATCTTCAAGGCTGCGGTATTCGAGGGCAGGAACTTGCGGCGCTCGGCCAGGGCGTAGACCGGCACCGAGTGCTCCCGGGCGGCCAACGCCGCCGCGTACGAGCCCACCTTGTTGAGGACCCCCTGGTCGGTCACGGCGTCGGCACCCAGCCACAGCCCCTGGGCCTGCGAGATCAACAACGGAAGCGCGGCATCGACCACCAACCACACCGTGATCCCGGCTTGAGCGAGCGCCGACGCCAGGGCGCGGCCCTCGAGGCGCGGGCGGCTCTCGGCCAGCAGCACGCGGGGCGCGCGGCCCTGGCGTTGGGCTTCCAGGAGCGCGTCGCGGACCGCCGTGCTTCCCGAGAGCGTGGCGATCCAGCTGCCGGGCTGGGCGACGAGCGCGGCCGCCGAGCAAGCAATTGCCTGCCGCGCCGCGACCAGGTCGGCCGACTCGGCGCCGCACGACTCCGCAAGATGCGTGCGCAGATCCACGAGCCGATCGCCGCGGCCGAGCCCCGCATCGACGACGCTCAGCGCCCGCGCCGCAAGCTGGTGGACCAGGGCCAAGCTGGGTTGCGCAGACTGCGCCCGGCGCAGCTCGGCGAGCAGCGATTGACGCAGCGCCGGCACCGAGGTCGAAGTGTCGACGGTCGCCCAACGCTGAAGCTCGGCCAAGAACACGCCGGCCACGTCACTCGATCCCGAGGTGCGGTCCTCCGTCCAACGCGTCATGAAGAGGTCAGGATGGGCAGGACCCCGGAGCGCGTCAACCGCGGTGTCGGCGACCGCATGGGTGTGGGCGAGCACGCCGTTCCGCGGTGGCGCGGCGGCGGTTCCGCGGCCCGTTGGCAGCCCCCGGAGCGTGTGTTAGCTTGTGACACGCCGAGTGTGGCGGGCGGACCCTCGAGGGGCCGCCGAACGCGCGGGCACCGAGGAACCTCCGGGTACCGATGACCCTGACCGTCGCCGAGCGAGTCCAGCACCAGCTCCTACCCCGCGTCTCCAAGCCAAACCGGTACCTGGGCAACGCGCTCCATGCACCGAGGAAACCGCTGGAGCAGGCCGAGGTGCGCGTTCTGGTGGCGTTCCCCGACGCCTACGAGATCGGGCTCTCGAACATCGGGATCCGGATCATCCACCATGTCCTGAACCGACGCTCCGATTGCGCGGCGGAGTTGGCATTCGCTCCGTGGCCCGATGCCGAGGCCGAAATGCGCCGGCGCGGGATTCCGCTGTTCTCGATCGAGTCGCACGCCGCCGCCTCGGCGTTCGATATCCTCGGCTTCTCGCTCCAGTACGAGCTGCAGTACACGAACGTGCTCAACATGCTCGACCTGGCGGAGCTGCCGCTGCGCAGCTTGGAGCGCGACGAACGGCATCCGCTGGTGATCGCCGGCGGGGGCCAGGCATTCAGCCCCGAGCCTGTGGCGGAGTTCATCGACGCCTTCGTGATCGGCGACGGGGAAGAGGTCATCCATCGGGTCGTGGATCTGGTCCGCGCCGCGAAGCGCGAGGGCCGGTCGCGGGCGTGGCTGCTCACCCGGCTCGCTCATGTCCCCGGCGTCTACGTGCCGTCGGGCTACGACACCGCAACTACGCCCGAGGGCTGGCTGGTGCCGGTGGCCCGCCCCGGGTACCCGACCCGCGTCCGCTCGGTATGGGTCGAAGAGCTCAAGAGCGACTACTACCCGGCCGCCCCGTTGCTGCCGATCGGCGAGATCACCCACGATCGGCTCTCGGTCGAGATCATGCGCGGCTGCACGAGAGGCTGCCGGTTCTGTCAGGCCGGCATGATCAACCGGCCGGTGCGGGAGAAGCCGGGCCAACAGGTGGTGGAGGAAGTGCTGCGCGGGCTCTCGTCGACCGGCCTCGAGGAGGTCTCGCTGGTGTCGCTTTCCAGCACCGACCACACCCAGATCGTCGACCAGGTCAACGCCCTCGCCGACTCGCTGTGCGCCTCGCGGGTTCAGATCGCGCTGCCGTCGACCCGGCCGGACAACGTGCCGGCGGAGGTGGCGCGCCGGATCGCCGCACAGAAGAAGGGCTCGATCACGCTGGCACCGGAGGCCGGCAGCCAACGGATGCGCGACGTCATCAACAAGAACCACACCGAGGAGGAGCTGCTTGCCTCGGTGGGCACCGCGGCCCGCGAGGGCTACACCGGGGCCAAGCTGTACTTCATGTGCGGGTTGCCGGGGGAGGATGACAGCGATCTGCGTGCGATCCTCGACCTCGGGGCTCGGGCCTGGCAGCGCGCCCGCGCCGAAGGCAACAAGGGCTTCCGGGTCACGGTCAGCGTCTCGCCTCACGTGCCCAAGCCGCACACGCCCTTCGCGTGGGCCGAGCAGGTGAGCACCGCGGAGCTCAAGCGGCGGTTGGCCGTGCTGCGGGATGCGGCGCGGGGCAAGCCGCTGACGCTCAAGTACCGCGACGCCGAGACCTCCTTGCTGGAGGGCGTGTTCACGCGCGGCGACCGCCGCCTAGGGCAGGTGGTCGAGGAGGCGTTTCGCCGCGGCTGCCGATTCGACGCCTGGACCGAGCATTTGCGGTGGGACACCTGGATGGCGGTGTTCCGGGATCTCGGAATCGATCCGGAACGCTATCTGGTCGAGCGCTCGACCGAGCTCGACCAGCCGTGGGACCTGGTCCAGTCCCCGGTGACCAAGAAGTTCCTGGTCCGCGAGAAGCTGCGCGCCGAGCGGGCGGCGATCACCGACGACTGCCGTCTCGAGGACATTTGCTTCTCCTGCGGAGTCTCCGATTGTCCGCAGCGGCCGTGGGTCAAGCAACCCCACGCCGCGGTGGACGTCGGCCGCGCCCGGGCCGCCGGGTCGGCCAACGGATTCGGCCGGCGCAAGACCGCCGCGTCGCGTCCGCATCGTCTGGCGCCGCGGCTCAACGGTCGGGTGCACACGCCGCAGGGGATCTCGACCAGCACGCGATTTCGGATCGAGTTCGCGAAGGATGCGGGGATGCGCTTCACCTCGCACCTCGATCTGCTGCGCACCTGGGAGCGGGCGCTGCGCCGCTCCGATCTGCCGTTGGCCTTCACCCAAGGACATCATCCGCACCTCAAGATGTCGTTCGGGCCACCGTTGTCCCTGGGCCATCGTTCACGGGCCGAAGTGTTCGACATGGAGTTCTGCCGGCCGCCCGCGGTGGATCTCGCGGAACGACTCAACGCGGTGCTCCCCGAAGGGCTCCGGGTGATCGACTTCCGGCCCATCTTGTTCAAGACTCCTTCGCTCATGAGCCAGCTCGACGGGGCCACCTATCGGGTGCGCTTCCCACGCACGTTCCTCGAGGAGGCCGGCCTTCGGCCGGACCGCCTGGCCGAGGTGCTGTCGCAGGGGACCGCCGGGCTGCTGTCCCGGGAGCACGTGATCGTGCGCCGGCGGAGCGAAGATCAAGCCCGCGAGTTCGACGCTCGTCCTTCCATTGCGGCCCTCGAGGCCGGTACTCAGGAGCCCCCGGCGGTTCTCGACGCGCACCTCCGCTTCACCCCGCGCGCCGTGGTTCGGCCGGAAGAGCTCCTCGCCATCCTGCTCCCCGATTGCGATGTCCGCACTGCGGACGTCGAGCGTACTGCACTGTGGGCGGAGCTGGGTGGCCGCCGTCTCGGCCCGTTCGAGCTGCTGATGGTCCGCCGGTGAAGGACGGCGTCGCGCTGTGCCCTGAAGGAACCGCTTGAAACAGAAGATCATCATCAACGCCGATTCGTACGAAACCCGCATCGCCATTCTAGAAGACGACGAGCTCGCCGAGTTGCTGGTCGAGCGGGCGGATCAACGACGCCACGTCGGGGACATCTACAAGGCCCGCGTCAACGCCGTTCTGCCGGGGATGCAGGCGGCGTTCGTCGACCTCGGGCTGCCCAAGACCGGATTCCTGCACGTCTCGGACCTGGCGGAATCGCTCTCCGATCTCGAGGACATCTCCGATCTCGAGGAGAACGGCGACCGCTCGCGCCGCCGGCGCGGCGCGGTGCCCAAGATCGAGGATCACCTGAAGAAGGGCCAGGAAATCCTGGTCCAGATCACCAAGGAGTCGATCGGCACCAAGGGCCCGCGGGTGACGCAGCAGGTGAGCCTGCCCGGCCGCTACTGCGTGCTCATGCCGGGCGTCGACCACGTCGGGGTTTCGCGCCGCATCGAGGACCGCGCCGAACGCCAGCGCATCAAGGCGATCATCGGCGACCTGAAACCGAAGGGCGTGGGGCTGATCGCCCGAACCGTGGGGGAGGGCAAGGGCGATCCCGACTTCTCGGCCGACGTGAAGCACCTGCACAAGCTGTGGCAGAAAATCGACCGCAAGGCGGGCGCGGCCCGGGCGCCGGCCCTGGTCCATCGGGAGCTCGAGATGACGGCGGGCTTGATCCGCGACCTGTTCACCGACGAGGTCGAGGAGGTGGTGGTCGACGACAAGGATTCGTTTGCCGAGGTGCAAGCCTACCTCAAGGCGGTGTCCCCGGAGCTGCGGGGGCGAGTCCAGCTCTACCGGGGCCGCGAGCCGATCTTCGACGCCTTCGACATCGAGACCCAGATCGAGAAGACCTTCGAGCGCAAGGTGTGGCTCAAGAAGGGCGGGTACATCTGCATCGATCACGCCGAAGCCCTGGTTGCGATCGACGTCAATACCGGTCGCTTCACCGGCAAGAAGAACCAGGAGGAGACCATCTTCCGCACCAACTTCGAGGCCGCGCACGAGATCCCGCGGCAGCTCCGCTTGCGTGACATCGGCGGGATCATCGTGATCGACTTCATCGACATGGAGAGCGAGGCCAACAAGCGCGGCGTGCTGGACGAGCTGCGACACGAGTTGCGGAAGGATCGTGCGCGTACCAAGGCGTTCGGGGTATCGGAGCTGGGCTTGGTGGAGATGACGCGGCAGCGGGAGCGCTCGAGCCTGCTCCACTATTACACCGAGGACTGCCCGTCGTGCGCGGGTCTCGGCAAAGTGCCTTCGCCGGAGACCATGTTGGTCAAGCTCGAGCGGGCGATGCGGCGGGTGGCCGCGATGGGCACCGAGAAGCGCATCGTCGTTCGGACATCGCCCGAGGTGGCGTTGTTCTTCGTCGAGCAGGAGGCGCGCCGTTTCGCCGAGCTGGAGAAGCGATTCAAGCTCCAGGTCGATCTGAAAGACGACCCCCAGCTCAAGCGTGGCGATATGCGGGTGCTCACCCCCAAGAAGCAGGACCTGACCAAGCAGGTCGTGGGGACGGTGCCGGGGACGTAGGACCCGCGTTACCTTACCGATGCGAGCGGCGGCTTGAGCCTTTCGAGCCGCCGCCTTGCCTCGAGCAGGTCGGGGAGATCCGGGTCGCCCTCTTTCCACAACTCGAGCAGTCTGGAGTAGCTCCGGGCCGCCGACTCCGCGTCGCCCTTCCGCTCGTAAGCCTTGCCCAGGAGCAACAGGCCTTTGGCGTAGTAGGGTGTGCCCAGCGTCAAGTGCGAGTACAGCGTCTGCAACCTGAGCAGGGACTCCACCGCCTCGTCCGCGTGACCATGCTCGAACTGGCATCGCGCCAAGAAATACAACAGCGGGATGTTCTCGGCGGCCGGGCCCCATTCGAGAATTTGGCTAGCCGCTGCGGCCGCCTGTGCGCACTCCCCCCGAGCGGCATGCAAGTACGATTCGACGTAGGAACCGTACCACTTGTCGACTGCGAATTTCTGCCTCGCCAGTCCTTCGGCGGCGACGAGATCCCCGTTCAGCAGATGGAGCTTGAACAGGCCGCCCCAGTAGGCCCAGTAGCTGAAGTAGGCGTAGCGGTAGGTGATCGAGTCCCCCAGGCTCGCGCACCGTCCGATCTGCCGGAACGCCGCCAGGCTGTCCTTCCTCCCGACCAGCGACAAGCTCGCGGCCTCCATGCGTGCTATGGCCTCCCCGACCGCGTCGTGGGCCTGACGCGCCAGCTCGGCTGATCGGTCCAGGTCGGCCAAGGCGGCCCGATAGGCCCCTTGATGGATGCGATCGGTGGCCCGCTCGCGAAAGTAGCCGCGATGGGACGGTGTCGAGGTCGTGACGAAAAGGCTGTCCCATTCCCGCAGGCCTTCCGCGACCCGTCCCTGGAGGAACCGGGTGTTGGCAATGAAAAGCGTGAAGTCGGCGGCGTGCTCGGGTTCCAGGGCGCGGGCTCGCACCAGCGTCTCCATCCCCGCCGCGGTATCCCCGGCGGCGATCAGCGCATTGCCGAGGAGAATATGGGTATCCCAGACCGAATCCGCCGCGGCGTAGCGCCGCGCCCATTTCAGGAACAGATCGCGGCGCCCCATGTCGCGATAGACGCGCGTCAGATGCTGCAGCGCGCGTGCGAAGTCCGGGTCCATGGCGACGACCTTCCCGAGGTAGTGGATCGCCGTCGGGAATTCGTTCAAATGCGACGAGTAGTCGCCGATGTCGTAGAGCATCTCCTTGTCTTGGGGGTAGAAACGCTCCATCTCGAGCAGGATCGCTCGCGCCGCTTCCAGCCCCTGCCGGTCGGCCATGGCGCTCTGTGCGCGCAAGTGGAACCGGAATC
>DASXTP010000179.1:0-11832 GCA_036505355.1 Candidatus Eiseniibacteriota bacterium
AGCGGACTGTGCGTGAACCACGCCTTGGTGACGGCCCGGAACGCCGCTTCATCGGGGGCCAGCTCCTGGAGGATCTCGCTCTCCAGGCGCCCGTGGGCCAGGATGTCGAGGAAGTTGAACACCAGGCTTACCAGACCGAGCCCGGCGAAGGAGTTGATCTGCCGTCGCACGTGCTGGGCCTCTTCGGCGTCGTACACCTTCACGTATTTCATCGGCTTGCGTGGCCTTGCCTTCAGTCGCTCGAGCTGGATTTCGAGCAGCTCGCGCTCGTGCCGGTTCTTGGTCCGATCGTCACGGCTGTTTTCCTGCCACAGTTCGGGGTGGCTCCGGCCCAGCTCGGCAGGCAACAGGCCCGAGAAGATCGCGTTCCGCGAGTACGGCGTGGCGGTGGGCAAGATCGAGCAGTAGTACTCGCGCCGTAGGTCGAAGTATTCGTCGAGCAACGGCTCGAGGGTGAACCATTGATCGATCCGCATGCAGTCGACGACGATGAACACCACCCGGCGTCCGGCCTGGAGCTGGGGCACCACCGCGTGAGCGACCACGTCGGTGGACAGCAACGGCCCCTTCTCTTGGCGGTGCACCCAACGGCCGTAGTGTTCCTCGACGAAGCGGCCGAAGTCGATGTTGAGCGCACGCCGGAAGTCCCGGTGGGCCTGCTGGAGGCCCGCATCCGGGCGGTCGTCGAACAGCACGTCCCAGCGCGCCACGTCGACCGCCAGCTCCACCCATTGCTCCCAAGTCAGGCGCTGCGCGTCCAGGGACTGCCAACGTTGCATCTCGCCGACGTAGTCGCGGGCGCGTTGGGATTCCTGGAGTCGGCCGGCGTCGAGCACGCGCTTGCAGGCGAGGAAGACCTGCGACGGGTTGACCGGTTTGATGAGGTAGTCGGCGATTCGCTTGGCGATCGCCTCCTCCATCAGGGTTTCTTCCTCGCTCTTGGTCACCAGGATGACGGGCAGCGGGAGATCGCGCGCCTGGATCGCGTCCAGGGTGGCGAGCCCCCCCAGGCCCGGCATCATCTCGTCAAGCAGCACCACGTCGTAACGGCTGCGGGAAAGCTCGGCCAGGGCGTCCTCGCCGTTGGGCACGGCGGTGACGGCGAAGCCCTTCTGCTCCAAGAACCTGATGTGGGGCCGGAGCAGGTCGATCTCGTCGTCGGCCCACAGGATCTTGCGTCGGGTGTCTTCGGGCATGGTCGGTGCGGCGATCCGAACCGCGGTGGAAGCGGCGGGGATCGCGCGTAGTCCATCATATCCCGCGCCTGGATGGGGCCCAAATCGGGCGCGGGCGCTCAGGCGTGGAAGGCGTCCAGGAACTCGATCCAACCTCGATGCTTCCGCGCGAAGTTCAGCGCCAGGTACTTCCCACGGTAGTCGAGGTAGGTACGTCGGTCCGAGGGAAACCAGATCGAGAGGCCATGGGAATCCGATACGCCCCGGCCGTACCATCCGTTGGCGAGGATAGCCTTCCGAGTCTTGGTCTCCACGCGTCGAGCCAGACCCTTGATTCCGCGGCGCGTGATCGCGTCGCGGATCAAGCGGACGCAGTGGATCAGGTCCACGTAGTCAGCGAACTCGTAGGATTGGACCTTCGAGCGAACGCCCGAGAGACGACCCCGCCCGTCCGGGAGAATGCCGACCAGCGCCTTCCCCAGGTCGCTGAGCGCGGCCACGGCCGGCTCGGTGCGCTCGGCGACCACCGCCGATTGCGTCACGTTGGAGTCTCCTCGCCGCCGGTAGTCCTGAATGTAGGTGCGTACGATCGATCTCGCCAGCGCTTCCGGCCGCTTGGGCTTCTTCATGGCCTCGATCACCCGGTCGTAGGGCCAGCCGTCCCCGGGCTCGGTCTGCTGCGAGCCGACGACGATCTTCACCTGGTCCGCCAGGTGATGCACCACCTCGAGCATGTTCATGAGGCAGGCGTCGAAGCCCAGGATTGTGACGCGGCGGGACGGGCGAATCCCCGCCGCGTGCATCGCCCGCTCGATCTCGGGCATATCCAGCGAGGTTCCGTAGTCGTCGTAGGCGATGTCGCGACGAACGGTGCGGAAGCCGGCCCCGTGGTTCCAGACCACCACCAGTCGCTCACGGGCCGGGTAGCGCGTCAGGCCCCACTTGAGGAACGCGCGCAGGGTCTCCGGGGCCCCCGTGTCCCGCTCGGGCAGGCGTTCGATGACGGTCCGGTGGGCGACTCCGGTCGGATCGGGCTCCGTGATCTCGTAGCGGATGGAGCCGGTGTGTTCCCCTCGGGTGTCGATCTCGACCGCGGCGTGGAGACGGCGCGACGACCCGATGTCGCACATCTCCTGGATGTCCTCGAGGCCGTTGTCGCTCAGATCGTTGTCCCCTGCGATGTAGGCGAGAAACGACCAGTCCCGGCGCGGTAGGGACCGCGCGCGTGTCCTTGGCATGTCCGACCTCCCTGGCTGTGCGACGTGTCTCACACCTGGGTCCGAAGGCGAATCGTCGTTGGAGTGCCACGGACGGCACGGGCCATTCGACGGGATTCGGCCTGGGGCTCGAGCGTCGGAATCCTAGCCTCCAGCCGGCTGGACGCAACCGGTCTTCTTGCCCCTCGTACCGGCTCCGCACCGCTCGGAACCGACTCCCGCCGATTCGAGCGGGACGAGCTCGAGTCGAGCGCCGGGCCTGGGCGGGCGTAGCGGCTGCGTCGCCACGCCGCGGGCGTCGAGAGGATTGGAACCCCGCCCAAGTGCGTACCGTGTGTCCGGATTCCGCTTGATTGCATCTTCCACGAATGGCTACGCTCGGCTCCCTGCCATCCAGAGCTTCCATCATTCGCGAGTGGCCGCGCATGGAACGCATCGATCCCACCACCTACCGTGTGACCCGAGGCGAACGGGTCGAGATCGAGGTCGCTTCGGTCGATTTCGATCCGCCTCGAGCCGTCGCGAACGGCTATGCTACGGTCCTCGAGGAGTCAAGGCCTTCCCGGGACCGCATCGTCTGGACATTCACCGTGACCCGCGATCCGGGGAAGGACCACCGCGTGCGTCTTTCGTTCGAGTACCCGCCGGGGACCCGGGCGAGCGACCACTATCACGTGCGGACCTCCGGGAACGAGGGACACGGCTTCGACGTCGCCGATGTCTACGACACGGAGGGCGAGGAGCAGATCGGACTGGTCTACCGCGTGGCGGCGTCGTGAACCCGAGGAATCGGCTCGCGACCGCCGCGCTGATCGGCGGGGCCCTCGTCGCCGCACTCGGCGCCGCTCGCGCCGAGCCCCTCCTGGCAACTCCCGCCCTCTACGACCGCGCCTGGAGCGCGGCGGGTGCGTTCGTCCGCTCCGATTCGCTCGGCAATCGGGCTCGGGCGGTGGACGACGCGCTCCGCGACTGGGATCAGATGCTCGCGCTCGGAGTATACGAAGGGCTTCATCCCGAGGCGGTGGTTCCCGACCCGCGCTCGTCCGAGCTGGATCGGTTCGACAAGCAGATCGGCGGTTCCGCCTCGTCCCTGGGAACCACATCGCTGGCGGAAAAGCCGGGCATCCCCCAGTGGTTGGCGCTGGCCTTCGAGAAGGGCGCCCTGACCGCCGACACCTCGGGGAGCTCCCTCACGCTTTCGACCTCGGCCAGCGCGCTGTCGACCGCCCTGTTCGCGGATGCGCTCACCGGAGGGGTCGGATCGCCGTGGGACGACGTCGGCGCGTCCGCTTCGTTCCCGCTGACCTCGTCCGGAGAGGTTCCGTCGGATTTCGACCGGCCCAGGGAGTGGTCCGCGCGATGGAAGCTGCTCGGCGGGCGGGCGACGATGACGCGCGCCTTCGACCACGAATGGCGTGACTCGTTACGGGAGGCCTTGAGCCGGCGGGGCGGCGCGCAGGTCCATCTCGAAGGAACGGTCGGGGACACCTGCCCGTGGTTCGGCGATCTCTCCGACGAGACGAAGGCGCTCGCGCGTCAGCGGCTCAACTCATTGGTCGTCGACGCGGAGGCCGGCCACGCGGACAAGGTCGAGATGGTCGCGAACCAGCTCATCTCGGTCGTCCAGGCCCGGGTTGTGGCGCGCGTCCGCTCCGGCCTGCTTCCCGTGAATCCGGGGGCGCGCTCGGCCATCGACCAGGCGGTGGACGCGGTGCAGGGGGCGCAGGCGGCCTGGAACGCCGCCCGCGAATCGGCGCGACGCCGGATCGAAGAGAGAACAAAAAGCCAGGTCCTGACCTTGGAAATCACCGACCACAGCGTCGGCGGGGGGCAGGACTGGTCCGAAGGAAAGCTGCTCTATCTGTTCAACCGGAATGGCGTGGACGTGACGCTCAACGCCGGCATCTCGTTCTTTCGGAATCGGCGAGCCGTTCTGAGCCAGGAGGAGAACCTGCGGGCGAGTTCGCTCGCGGGTCTGCTGGAATGGAAGCGGCGGAATCCCCTCCGCCGCTCCCCGAACGACCCGGGGTTCTTCCCGATGTCCGTGGGGCTGCGGCTCGAGTTTCCCAACGACTCCAGCGATCAGGTGGCGGTATTCCAGGTGAAGGCGGAGATCCCTCTGGGAGCGGCCGTGTCGGTTCCGATCTCCATGACCTGGGCGAACCGCACCGAGCTCGTCGAGGAGGCGAAGGTGAGGGCCCACTTCGGGTTCTCGGTCGACACGGACAAGCTGTTTGCCCTCGCGGGGCTCCACGCCGTGGCACCGACCGGGCGCTGACGCCGGAGGCGAGGTTCGGGGGAGCGGGCGAGCCGGGCCTTGGCGAGCCGGGCGTCGCGGGTGCCGACGGGGGATGCCCTGCCGGGGCGGCCGTGGCCTGCGCCGCTCAGCGTTTGAGCGCCGCCGCCCAGTTCACCTCGAGGGTGATCGAGGACGGGGCCGCCTGCCCCACCGGAACCGTCAGCAGGAAGCGCTGCAAGTCGGGCGTCAACGCGAAGCCCGCCAGGTCCTGGCGCGCCTTGAAGAGCGACCGCGGCGTGCTCGCGCTGAAGCTCGGCGCCGTCTGGACATCCGCCAGTTGAACCGTGCCGTCCAAGGAGAGGATGAACAGCTCCTTCCCGTCCTTCGACCACTGGGAGCCGAACCCCCCCGAGGTCGAGACCTGGTACTTGCTCCCCAGCCCGGGGAACGATTGGACGTAGCATTCCTGCTTTCCGGACTCGTCGGAGAAGTACGCGATCCAGCGCCCGTCCGGCGAGAACTGCCCTCCCGTCTCGTTGAACGGCGAGCGGACGAGCGGTGTGGGCGTGCGATCGCCGTCCGCCGGGAGCAGCCACACATCCCAGCCGGTCGCGGCATCGGGCTGATCGAAGACGAGGTGCTTCCCGTCGGGCGACCACTGGGAGAGGTTCTTGAACGGGATGCTGGACTGGTAGAGCGCTTTCTCCTCGCCGGCTCCGTTCGCGGGTTTCTCGTAGATGTCACGCGGTCCGGCGCGGCTTCCGCCGAAGGCGATGCGGCTCCCGTCAGGCGACCAGACGGCGTTGTTCACGAGGGACGACCCGAACGTGAAGCGAGTGGCGAGGCCTCGGGCCAGCTCGACCATCCACAGATCCGTCGCGCTCGGCGAGCTGCGACGCTCCACGATGGCCCGCTGGCCGTCCGGGGAAATGCTCAGCCCCTCGTAGCGCCCCGGCGGAAGGGGCACCGTGCCCAGCCGTTTCCCCGCGCGGTCGAACCACGCCAGCTCGGTGTTGGGGAAACCCGCGGCCGGGTGGGCCAGGATGCCGTTGTCCGAAGCCGAGGCGGCCGGGGCGCCGGCGCTGATCGATAGCGGGGGCGCTTCGCCGAGCGACACGGCACTGCCCATCAATGCCAGCCGGCGGCGGTCGAAGCGCTGGGCCATCAAGCGCGCGTTGCGCACGAATACGAGATAACCCGGCTCGGCGTAGACGGGGGCGGTGGCGGCGGCGAACAGGCGCTTGGGTTCCCCGGAGCCGAGCGATCCGAGGTAGACGTCGTAGTTTCCCTGGTGAGGCGGCAGGCTGATGAACAGGAAGTGCTTCCCGTCGGGCAGGAAGCGCGGCCAGCGCAGCGCGGTCTCGTGCCGCGTCGAATCGGGCCGCAGCATCTCGACCGGCTCGCCGCCCTCGGCCGAGACCCGCATCAGCGGCCCCGCCGCAACCGGCGCAAAGAGGATCGTGCCATCCTGGCTCCAGCTGCCGCCTCGCGCGTCGGGCGCGTCGCACAACACCTCGGACGCGCCCCCCGCGACCGACACCTTCTTGAGCTTCCCGTCGGCGTCGAAGCCGATCGAGCGGCTGTCGGGCGACCAGAAGGGCCGCTGGGCGTTCTCGGTACCTTCGAGGCGTTGCGCCGTCAGGGATTCCAGGGGCCTCACCCAGATGTGAAGCGTCCCGCTCGAGTCCGCCGCCACGTAAGAGAGCCGGTGGCCGTCGGGCGAAATCGCGGAGAACGCCGGATCCAGGGGCAGCGTCGCGTTGTCGGGGGCGGTGACCGCGAAGCGCATCAGCCGGCGCTCGACCGGCCGCTGGACGAGACGCGGCACGGCCGCCGCGCCGAGGCCGGCGACGGCGATCGACGCCACGGCCCACGCGAGGCGCTCCCGGCCGCGGCGGCGGGCGGCGACCGGGGCCGGCACGCCCATGGCCGACCCCGCATCGCGGATCCACTGGAGCTGGAGTCGCACGTCGTGGGCGGTCTGGATGCGCTCCTCTGGATCCTTGGCCAGGCAGCCGCGCACGAGCTGATCCAGCGCCGGAGGAGACATCGGGGCCGACGCTCCGATCGGCGGCGGCTCCAAGGACATGATGGCCGAGATCAGCGAGGCCTGGCTCTTGCCTTCGAACGCGGCCCTTCCGGTCGCCATCTCGTAGAGCACCGCCCCGAGCGCGAACACGTCGGTCCGCGGGTCGGCTTCCTTGCCCTCGAGCTGCTCGGGCGCCATGTACTGGAAGGTGCCGACGATCGTGCCTGCCTCGGTGAGCGCTCGTGCGACCGTCGGGGATTGGGACAGCCCGCCCGGCCCGCCCCCGAGGCTCGCGGCGCGGGCGAGTCCGAAGTCCAGGAGCTTGGCGCCGGATCGGGTCAGCATGATGTTGCCCGGCTTGAGGTCGCGGTGGATGATGCCGCCCCGGTGGGCGCGGTCGAGCGCGTCGGCGACTTCGATCCCGAAGCGCAGCAGGTCCGGGGTGGACAGCGGTCCGCGCGCCAGGCGCGAGGCCAGCGTCTCGCCCTCCAGGAGCTCCATCACCAGGAAGTCCACTCCGTCCTGATGCCCCACGTCGTGGAGGACGCAGATGTGGGGGTGGTTGAGCGACGAGACGGCGCGCGCCTCGCGCTCGAAGCGGGCGCGCAGCTCGGGCGTCGCCGCCAGGTCCGACGGAAGCACTTTGACCGCCACGACGCGGTCGAGGCGCGTGTCGCGAGCGCGGTAGACCTCGCCCATGCCCCCGGCGCCCAGGGGCCCGAGAACCTCGTAGGGGCCGAGTCGAGTCCCGGGATCGAGCGACATTCGGAGCACTCTATCTCAAGGGGGAGAAGCCCCCAAACGCGGCGCCCAGGGACCGTCGGCCGCCAGAAGCCGCTCCCTACACCGGCAGGCTGATCACCGCGCTCGTGCCCTCGCCGGGGACGCTGCGGCGGAAGTAGAGCCGCCCGCCGTGATACTCCTGCACCACCCGGCGCGCCAACGCCAGCCCCAGCCCCCAGCCGCGACGCTTGGTGGTGTAGCCGGGCTCGAAGGCGCGGCGCTGCTCGCGCGGGCTCATGCCGCGGCCGTTGTCGCTCACCACCACGTCCACGCCGCGCCGGCCCTCACGGCGCTCGACCGCGACCTCGATGATCCCCGGCCGCCGCTCGATCGCCGAGACCGCATTGGTGAGCAAGTTTTCCACGGCCCACTCCAGCAGCTCACGGCTCAGCCGCACCGGTGGCACTTCCTGATAACGCTCGCGAATCACCACTTCGCGCTCGCCGCGGGGCAGCCGGCGCCGCACGTACTGGACCGCGTCGCTCACCACCGGGCGGATGTCCTGGAGCTGCAAGTCGGGAGCCGAGCCCACGTGGCTGAAGCGCTGGGCCACTTTGGTGAGACGGTGGATATCGCGCTCCATCTCCCCGAGCGTTTCTTCCAGCTCGGTCCTCGGGATGAGAACCTCGGCGCGCTCCGGATCTTCCTCCGTTCTCGAGCGCATGAGTTCGATCCAGCCCAACAGCGACGACAGGGGCGTGCCGAGCTGATGCGCGGTCTCGCGCGCCATCCCCACCCAGATCGAGCGCCGCTCGGCCCGTCGCATGCCCGAAAGGCCCCAGAATCCGAGCCCGAGCAAAGACACCAAGCCGCCGGCCGAGATGTACGGCATCCAGCGCAGGCGTTCGAGCACGGGTGGATCCCCGTAGTGCACCTGGCCGAGGTGCGCACCCGTGAACGGTTGGACCATCGGAATGGGGGCGTTCTTCCGGTCGAGCTGGGCGGCTCGCTCCCCGACCCGGCGGAGCCGCTCGCGGATGACGGGGGCGACCGGCAGGCCGGCGGCAACGCTGTCGATCGAGGCCTCCGACACCAGACTGGGGTCGACGTCGACCTGGCGCCAGGCGCGCGGGATCGACAGCGTGTCAGTGATCACGATGGGGAATTCCACGTTGGAGATGACCTGGGAGAAAATCCTTCGCAGCTCGGGATCGCTGGCCGCCGGAAACGAGGCCTGGGCGCAAAAGCGAGCCAGGACCCGCGATGTCGTGGTGATCTCCTCCGAGAGGCGGCTGATCACCTGACTGGTGAACACGAACACTCCCGCGACCAGCAAGCTGGCGCCCAGGAACAACGACGCTTGGACCAACTCCGAGCGGGACAGCGGGCGCGCCGGCGGGGAAGCGTCGGAGGACCTCGAGGATCTTCGCCACCGGCGGCTGCCTCTCACCGGCTACTCCGCGGCTGCAATCTCCTCGATCCCCTCGAGGTAGGGGCGAAGCGCCTGGGGGATGCGAACCGCACCGGTCGCCGTCTGGTGGTTCTCGAGCAGGGAGGCGAAGGTGCGCGGCAGCGCCACGCCCGAGGCGTTCAGGGTGTGAGGATACTCGGCCTTGACGGCGGGCTCGCGCCGAAATCGCATTCCCATGCGGCGCGCCTGGAAGTCCTCGAAGTTCGAGCACGACGAGCACTCCAGCCACGCCTGGGCTCCCGGCGCCCAGACCTCGAAATCGTAGCACTTGGCGGCCGCGAAGCTGAGGTCGCCGCTGCACAGCAGCATCATCCGGTAGGGCAGCTCGAGGGCCTCGAAGATGTCGCGCACGTCGCGCGCCAGTTTCTCGTGCTCCTCGTAGCTGGTCTCGGGGGGCACGATCTTGACCAGCTCCACCTTGTCGAACTGATGCACGCGGACCATGCCGCGGGTCTCCTTGCCGTAGGTGCCGGCCTCGCGGCGGTACGAGGCACAGTAGGCCGTGAGGTACGCCGGCACTACGCCCGGCTCGAGGATCTCGTCGCGGTACATGTTGGTGACTGGCACCTCGGCGGTCGGGTTCAGGAACAGGTCGTCCTCCCCGACCAGGTACATGTCCCCTTCGAGCTTGGGGAGCTGTCCAGTGCCAAACAGGGCGGCCCGGCGCACCAGGTGCGGCGGCGAGACTTCGGTGTATCCGTGGCGCCGGGTGTGGAAGTCGAGCATGAAGTTGATCAGGGCGCGCTCGAGCCGGGCGCCGCGCCCGGTGAAGAGCAGAAAGCCCGAACCCGCGATCTTGGGAGCCCGCTCGAAGTCGAGCAAGCCCAGGCGCTCGGCGATCTCCCAGTGGGGCCTAGGCGCGAAATCGAAGTGCGGCGGCGAGCCCCAGGCGCTCACGACCTGGTTCTGTGCCGGGCTGCTCCCCGGCGGTACCGAGGCATGCGGCAGGTTCGGAATCCAGGCCGCCAAAGCCTCGCTCTCCTCCTCGAGCCGCCGGAGCTCGACCTCGAGCGATTTGATCTGCTCCCCCACCTGGCGCATGGCCAGGATGTCGCCTGCCGCGTCCTCACCGGCCTTCTTCCGGCGCGCGATGTCCTCGCTCGCCGCGTTGCGCCGCGCCTTGAGCTCCTCGGCTTGGTGGAGCAACCCGAGCCGTCGCTCGACCACGGCGTAGAAGCGACCGAGGTCGACGGCCATACCCTTCAGGGCCACGCCGGCCTCAACGCGTTCGCGGTTCAGCCTCAGGAACTTGAGATCGTGCATCGGTGGATCGAGCCCCGTTGGGATACCGCCTCGAGGACACGCTCAGGGGTGACTCTGGTTCCGGGTCAGCAAGCGCGCCCGCGCGTACGCCTTGCGCGCCTCCTCGTCGCGCCCCAGCTTCGCCAGGGCCATCCCGAGCCCGTAGTAGGCGGCCGGGTCGTCGCTCTTGACCTCCGCCGCGGCGGCGTAGCGCCGCGCCGCCAAGCCATAGTTGCCGGCTCGGTACGCCTGATTGCCCGCATCGATCAGGGCCTGGGAGCGCGTCTGGGGCTCGCGGGCGGTATCCGCGGGCTTGGCGCACGAACCGCATCCCGCACTCCCCACCGCGGTCAGCATCAAGGCCAGCCCGGCCAGGATCCGGGCACCGGCGGGCGCGAAACGATTCCGGCTCATTCCAGCTCGCCCGAGACCGCCTCGATGATCTCCTGCGCGCCACGCTCCATCATGCGTACTGCCAGCTTGGCGCCCAGCACCTCGGCCTGCGACGCCGGGCCCTCGATCTCGTCGCGCACGACTTCCATGCCGTCCGGGCTCACCACGACCGCCTCCATCACCAGGCGACCATCGACCACGTTGGCGAGCGCCCCGGCCGGCAGATCGTCGTGGCCGCCGAGCTCGTTCCGAAAGGCCCGTTCCGCGGTCACCGCGTCCCGGCTGGCCGCGTCCTCCAGGCATTTCAGTGCCGCCAGGACCTCCTTGTGCTCGGCCAGCGCCTCGACCGCCAGCGCCCCCTGACCCGGAAACGGGATGCATACCTCGGTGGTGAAGATCTCGCTCACCCGATCGTGCCAGCCCAACCGCTCGGCATCGGTGGCGGCCATGACCAGGCCTTCGAAGGTCTGGTCCTCGAGCTGCTGCCAATGGCTTTCGAGACTGCCGGTCGCCGGCACCGCCTTGAGGTCGTCCCGGTACGCCAGCATCTGGGCGCGGCGTGCCACACTCGAGGCCCCGATGCGCTCCCCCGCCTCCAACTCGTCGAGGATCCGGCCGTCACGGGTGAGCAGCACGTCGAACGGATGTCGCCGTCGCGGCACCGCCACCAGCGTGAACCCCTGGGGTCGTCCGGGAGGAAGGTCCTGGAGATCGTGAAGCGCCGCATCGACGCGGCCACCGGCCAGGGCTTGGTCCAGGTCGCGCGTAAAAGCGGCCGACCGGGCCGGGCCGTCGTGCACGTGATCGCCCGCCCCCGAGATCCTGACCAGCTCCACGCGGAGATGTGGATGCGCGCGCTCCAAGGACTCCTGGACCTCATGGGCCAGCGCCGCCGCCAGTCGGCCGGTGCGCACTCCAATGCGCAGCTTCGCGGGGAGAGTCATCGGGCTCAAGGCTCCTCAGAAAAGTGGGTGTCGGACTATGCTTGAGCCTGCGAGCCATCGGCAAGGAGAATCCCCCCGGCTCGACTGGGCCGGGCGCGGCCAAAGCCGATTCACGGGAGCGACGAACGCGCCGCGCGGGGACTCAAGTCCCGTGGCCCTTACCCCGCGGTCAGGTGTTGGCCTTCTTCTTCGCCTTGGCCGCCTTTCGGGCCACCTTCTTCTGCACCTTGCGGTCCGAGAGCTTGCGGGCCGCGGGGCGCCGGGGGGCCGGGTTGGCCACCGCCTTGGGCTTTCGAGCGGGCGCGGTTGCGGGCTCGGTGGCCGGCGTCGCCGCCGGCCTCGGCGCGGGCGCGGGCTGGATGCCCAGCGACCGCAGCAGGGAGGCCGCCTGTTCCGACG
>DASXTP010000180.1:0-12515 GCA_036505355.1 Candidatus Eiseniibacteriota bacterium
GCCCCGTGTGGGACCCTGCTCGCTCCGCAGCGAAACCTGGGGCAGAAGTTTGACCCCGAATAGACGGCTGGTGAGCGACGGCCGCGGTCCAAACGGATCGCCGATACATGAAGGTTGACAACCCGTCTTCATAGGCGGGGAAAGTTGCCCCTTGGCCCGGGCGGGTGGGCCCTTGGCTCTCGGCGGGGCAGCTCGATCCTCAACAGGCCCCGGGGCCTGTTGCTGGACCCACCTGTTCCAAAGCGTCGAATCCCGGGGTCACGACACCCGAGTTCACCCCCCGAGAAACGCCCCGTGCAGCACCCGCACCGCGCTCTCGGCCTGCGGGGCCGGCACGCGGAAGACCAGCGCGGTCGGCATGGTGCGGAGCGCGATCCATGGCACTCCGGCGCGCTCGAGGGCCGCTTCTGCGCACACCACGTCGCGCGCGCCGAGGCCCACCCCGACCAGGGACACGAATGCCGCCCCGGTCTCGACCGACAGTCGCCATTCCCCGCCCGGCCCACGCAGCCGGCGGAAGTCGGATTCCAGCGCCGCGACATCGGCCGGGCTTCCGATCCAGACCACCAGCGTGTGGCCGCCCGCCCCCTGCTCGTGGGCCGTGAGCTCGAGCTCGGGCCACGCCTGGGCGACCGCTTCGATGATCCCGCGGGTCTCCCCGCGGCCGCCTGGGTTGCCTTCGGCGACCGCGATCGCGCAATCCGTGCGGTGGGTCACCGCCACGACACCGGCTTCTTCCATGTCCGTGTCCTCCTCGATGCGGGTCCCGGGGCCATCCTCGAACGCAGACCGTACCGTCAGCGGCACACGATGCCGCGCCGCCAGGTCGACGCAGCGGGCGTGCAGCACGCGACCGCCGAGGTGGGCGAGCGTCGAGCAGACGCGGTAGCCGAGCCGACCGATCCGGCGCGCGTCCGGAACCAGGCGCGGATCGGCGGTGCATACTCCGCTCACGTCGGTGTAGATCTCGCAGCTCGCCGGGGCGAGCGCCGTGGCGAGCGCCACCGCGGTGGTGTCCGACCCGCCCCGCCCCAGGGTCGTGATCTCCTTGGTGGTCGGGTCCACCCCCTGGAAACCGGCGACGATCACCACGCGCCCACGCTCCAGCTCGGCGCGGATCCGGTCCGGACGGACCTCGACGATGCGGGCCGCGCTGTGGGCGCCGTCCGTGAGGATACCGCTCTGCGAGCCGGTGAACGAGATTGCCTCCACGCCGAGGTCGTGCAGCGCCATGGCGAGCAGCGACATGGCCACGCGCTCGCCGGTGGTGAGCAGCATGTCCAGCTCGCGCCGGCTCGGCCGCTCGGATACCTCGCGCGCGAGCCGCAACAGCTCGTCGGTCGTCTGCCCCATTGCCGAGACCACCACCACCAGGGCGTTCCCCGCGCCGCGCGCGGCGGCCACCCGACGCGCCACCGCGCGCAGGCGCCCGGGACCGGCCACCGAAGTTCCGCCATACTTCTGCACGAGCACCGGCACGAGGAGATATATAGGGGTTCTCGCGTCGGCGTGCACGCGCCATCGCGTGGGACGGGCCCGGGGAGTCACGACACGTGTGGGAGTCACGTCACCTGTGCGGACCACCGCGGTGGCGCGGGGGCGGTTCTTGACGCCTCCCGGCGCTGCTCGATATATTGCCGGCCGCCTTGGAATTCCTGAGCGGAAGTAGCTCAGCCCGGTAGAGCTCCACCTTGCCAAGGTGGCTGTCGCGGGTTCAAATCCCGTCTTCCGCTCCAGATCCCATACGGGGCCGGTCCGTAAGAGACCGGCCCTGTGTTCTTCGCCGGCGATGGGAACCGCCGGAGCGGTCGCCGCGGGGGTACGCGTGAAGACGGAGTCTGCGCGACTGGATCGCGCGGCGGTCGAACGGGCGATGGCCGAGCTGATTCGCGCCCTGGGCTTGGACCCCGCGACCGAGCCCGAGCTCGAAGCCACGCCGGCGCGGGTCGCCGAGCTCTACGCCGAGCTCTTCTCGGGACTCGACCCCGAGCACGAGCCCCATTGGGTCACGTTTCCCAAGCCCAAGGGCCTGGACGACGGCGACGAGCTGGTGGTCGTGCGCGACCTGCCCTTCTATTCCCTGTGCGTTCATCATTTCGTGCCGTTCTTCGGGCGCGGGCACGTGGCCTACCTGCCGGGGAGCCGCCTGATCGGGATCAGCGCGGCGGCCCGTCTGCTCGATCACTACGCGCATCGCCCGCAGCTCCAGGAGCGCATTGCCAGTCAGGTGGCCGACCATCTCCAGCGGCTGGTTCAGCCGCGCGGCGTGGCGGTGGTGCTCCAAGCGCGCCACCTGTGCATGGAGATGCGCGGCGTCCGCAAGCCCGGGCGGGTCGAGACGCGGGTACTGCGCGGCGAGCTGGCGGAGCCGCGCTGGGCGGGAGCGTTGCCGCTCGCTCCGGCGGCCGAAGCCCGACGCGCATGAAGCCGCCCACGATCGCCGCGATCGTGGTCACCCGGGATCGCCCGCAGCTCCTCCGGGACGCGTTGGCGAGCATCGCCGCCCAACGCTTGAGCCCGCTCGAGGTCCGGATCGCCGACGACGGCGACGTGCCGGCGTTCGAGACCGCGGAAGGCGCCGGGCTGCTCGAAGTCACGCTGCTGCCCTCCCAGATGGGGCAAGCGGGGGCGGCGCGCAACTTGGCGGCGCAGGGGGCGCGCAGCGACGTGCTGGCCTTCCTGGATGACGACGATCGATGGCTGCCGGACCACCTGGCGGGGCTCGGCCCGGCGTTCGCGGAGCCCGAGGTGGAGCTCGCGTTCCGCGACGTCGCCGTGATTCGCGAGCGGCTGGGCGACGGCGGCGAGCGCATCGAGCTCGAGCGTCGCGTCATCGCCCGCGACTGGGACCCCTGTCTGATGCGTCGCGACGACTACATTCCTCCCAGCGCTTGGGGGGTGCGGCGCGCGTTGTTCGAGCGGCTCGGGGGCTTCGATCCGGCGTTCCGGTTCTCCGAGGATTGGGACTTTCTGCTGCGGGCAGGCGCCGTGACGGCGCCGCGTCGGGTTCCCGGGACCACGGTGGAGGTGCGCCTGAGGGACATTGGGAACAGCTCCACCGAGCACGGACCCGAGCGACGCGCCTGCCTGGACGAGCTGGCGCGGCGTCACGCTTTCGCGCCGCCCGAGATCAAGACCTTCTGGGAGGTCGCGCGGGAGGTGGGTCGGGGGCCCGCCGGGGGCTGAAGGGGACGGATCATCGCTCTCGGCGGACCCTGGGGCGCAACTTGCCCCGGGAGCGATTTGGGCACGGAAGCAGGTCGGGGACGGGGCAGTCGGGACGACGTCGAGCCGGGCCGGCGGCTCGAGCCGCGCAAGCGCTCCGCGTGCGGTCTCTCTTCTCTATGGGCGCAGCCGCAGCAGCCGCCGCGTCGAAACCAGACCCGAAGTCTCGAGCCTCAGCAGGTAGATGCCGCTGGAAACGGAATGCCCCGCATCGTCGCGGCCGTCCCACGAGACCTGGTGTGTTCCGGCGCTCGTGTGGCCGTCCACCAAGACCCTCGCCGCCCGTCCCATGACGTCGTACACGATCAGGCGCACGTTCCCCGACCGAGGGAGGGCGAATCGGATCTGGGTGTGCGCGCGAAACGGGTTGGGATAGCCGGCGTCCAAGCCGAATCCTCCAGCGCTCACCTCGCGCCCGATGTCGGGACCTTCCCCCGCGGCCGCATCCCCGGCACCGGCGCCCGGCCCGAGGGCGGTGACGGGGGCCGCCGCTCCCGAGCCCACCTGAATCACCAACTCGGGATGATGGGTGTTCGCTTCCTTCGAGCTGTACGTGCCCAGCGTCGTCGAGCCGCTCGCGATCGCGAAGCTGTAGACTCCGTCACCGTGGATCTGTCCGGATACCGACGGTCGAGGTCGTACAGGAACTGGGCCGCGCGGCGCAGCGCCTGCTTCTCCCAGTTCCAGGCGTCGTAGCCCTGCCGGCTCAGGATGGCCGCGCAGACGACCGCCCCGTTCAGCCCGCCCCAGGGGTAGTTGGTGGGGCAGGGCGGAAACTGGAACGAGCACCCGCGGCGCATTTCCTCGGGCAGCGCGCCATCGATCGATTCGCCGCTCTTTACCGCCCCCAGAGGATCGATGCCGACCGGTTTCGATTCGTCGTACTGCCACGACAGGTCTCCGTAGCTGAACCCTGCGTACGAAGCCCGATCCCCCAGCCAGCCCTTGAACACCTTGGCGGTGCGGGCCAGCTCGGCGGCGTCCGCGAGGTACACGGCGACCGCGGCCCGACTGGCTCCGGCGTTGGTTCCCCAGTTGTTGGGCCGATCTTCTTGCGTGGATTGCAGTGTCCGGTTGTCCAGGATCTCCGTGAGCGTCCGGCGCAGCCAGGCCCGGAACGCGACGTCTTCGTCGGGCTCCAGGACCACCAGATCCGCCGCGATCACGTAGGCGGCCAGCTCTCGGCCCAGCGCCAGCGTGCGGCCCCCGAGTTCGGTGTCGATCGCGCCCATGCAGTTCAGGCGGACCTCGGTCCGGTAGCTCTCGATCCTGGTCCGGACGTAGACCAGCGCCTTGGCCAGGACGTAGACGTTGTTCATCTGGTCCTGATTGCTGACGTCCGGAATCCCCGCGGGAAGGTCGGCCTGCGCCTTGAGCGCGTCCCAGGCGGTGCCGCTCATCGGTAGTGCCTGGATCTCCTGGCGGGAGATCCAGATCCCTGCGGTGGCGGCCGGCGCTGGGCGAGGCGCGATCAGGCCCAGACAGAGGACGCCGAGAGAACATACGCGTCCGGCCAGGGCCAGCCCACGGCGCTGCTGCGGCGAGTCCATCATCGGCATGAGGTCGGCCCAGGTGCCAAATTTCTCGAGCTGCCGATGCAACGGGACGAGAGGAACGGCTTCGCGCGGAAAGGTTGGAGGCGGCCACCGCGCGAGGCGCGCATTCTACGCTTGGAGCAGACGCGGCTCCAGAACTGTTTTCGGGCCTGTTTTCGGAGGCGACCAGCAGGGTGCCGTGCCCGCCTCCCACGTCCACGACCGTCCGGCTTCCGAGAAATCGTAGGCGGCGACCACGGCGGCGGTCCGCTCGGCGGCCCCCGCTGCTTGAGCCTCGTTGTAGAAGCCGGCGATCTCGGGGTGCGCGGCCATGTAGTCGAAGGTGCCCACGCCGAACACGTGCCGGAACGCGGTTTCCCCCGCCTTCACGCTGTGAAGGAGCCCGCCCCAGGCGCGGTAGGAGCGCTCGCCGGAGAGGAGGGCCACGGCCCGGAGTGAGCCCGGCACGCCGTCGCGCAGCCGGGAGCCCGATTCGGTGATGGCATAGCGGCTTCCGCCCAGATCCACGAGGAGACCAAGGGCTGCCAGCGCATGGACGAGGCGGTGCAGCGCCCGTCCGTCCACGCCCAGCGCGTCGGCCAGACCCTCGGCCGTGCGCGGCCCCTCGGCCAGTAGGTCCGCCACGCCGAGGCGCGCCGCTACGTAGACCACCTGGGAGGCCTCGAACCCCGTGATCAGCAAGCGCAAAGACGGGATGTCCGGCGATTCCGTTTCGGACTTCATGCCACCTCCGCGATCCCCATAAACGCGACCCACCCGCCGACGGCCCGCAGTTCCATCGAACTCTTGATGCGGGCGCGGCAGGGCCGGCATCATACGGCCCACGTCGAACCGTTGTCCCAGAAGATGGGCGGGATCTCGCGACCCGCAGACCGCCACCAGTTTCGAATCGTTGGGGGTCTCGTCGCTTGCGCGAATCGCCGACAGAGCCGACGAGCACGGCCACGATGACAAGAGCCTTGATCGTAGTGCCCGCAAAGACCATTCCGAACGTGGCGGACGTGCTCGCTCGCCGGCGGTCGCCGCAGTTGTTCGGGGACTAGTGGCTTCCAAGCTGCTCGTCGTAGGGGCCGGTCTCGGGGGCGTGTCGGCGGCGCTGTGGGGCCGCTCCTTGGGGCTCGATGTGGTGATGGTCGAGGCCCAAGCCGATGCCGGGGGGCAGCTACGTCAGGTCCACTTCCGTCCCTTCAATTTCGCCGGGGCGGCGGAGGTCGAAGGTCCGGTGATCGCCGACCGGCTCCACGCCCAGCTGGCCGCCGCGGGTGTGGACGTGCGCTACCGGACCTTGGCCGTGGCGTTCGAGCCCGATGGCCCGGCGGTACGCTGCGCGACCGGGGAACGGATCGAAGCCGCTGCGGTGCTGATCGCGACCGGCGTGCGCCGCCGCCGGCTCGAGATTCCGGGCGAGCGCGAGCTCGAAGGCCGCGGCCTATCGTATTCGGCCACCCAGGATCGGGCACGATTCGCAGGCCAAGCGGTGGTGGTGGTGGGTGGCGGTGACGCCGCATTCGAGAACGCGCTGCTGCTGGCCGAGGTCGGCTGCCCGGTGACGCTGGTGGCGCGGGGCGAGCTTCGCGCGCGCCGCGACTTTCGCGAGCGCGTCGCCCAGAACGCCGGGATCGAGGTGCTGGATCACACGCGGGTGCTGTCGATCGAGGGCGATCGGGGCGTGCGGGCGGTGCGACTCGAGGGGCCGCGCGGGAACTCGACGCTCGAGGTCGCCGGGGTGGTGGTGAAGATC
The DNA here is from genome assembly GCA_036505355.1 of Candidatus Eiseniibacteriota bacterium. GTDB lineage: Bacteria > Eisenbacteria > RBG-16-71-46 > RBG-16-71-46 > RBG-16-71-46 > WS-8. The sequence goes on from DASXTP010000180.1 coordinate 6,523, forward strand.
GGGGTGGTTCCGAACTCCGAGTGGTGCACGGGCACGCTCGATCGCGACCCGGAGGGCTACGTGCGTGTCGACGCCGAGCTGCGGACGTCGCACCGAAGAGCGTGGGCGGCCGGTGACGTTACCCATCCCCCGGTGTTGGCGATGGCGCTGGCGGTGGGCCACGGCGCGCTCGCGGTGAGCGCGATTCGCGCCGCGCTGGAGCGGGCTGTGTAGCCGGATCCGGGGGCTGCGCTGGCTGCCTCGCGCCCGCCGGCCCGCGTCCCCGCAGAGAGCGCCCGAGGAGGGGGATGATTCAGGGCGAGCGGGACCTCGCAAACGGCTGATCCCGAGCCGTGGGCGCCCCTTTTATACCCAACCCGGCGGGTCGGTGCGGGCTCCGGAGGTCACGGACCGCGCTGGCCGCCGATGGTTTCTCGTTCGGCGGCAACGGATTGGCGAATCGTGGACGTGGCTGGCCCCGCTGGCGCGTTGCTTGCGGGTCAACCCACCCGGCCCACAGGGATCAGCTGGGCTTTCCGGTCGGCGAGCATGGATGCCCGCGGCCGGTAACGTGACACGCGCCGCCTGCCGCGACAGGCGGCGCGTTCATTTCTTGATCGGCACCACGCTCCGGTCGTCGAGCCCCAGCACGTTCACCAGGTCCGAACCCGCCGGGACGATGAACTTGGTCTGGTTCGCCAGCACCGTGTTCAGCACGTCCAGCCGCTTGCTCACCTCGGCACGCTCCTTGAAGAACTGCTCGGCGGCGTTGGACACCAGCTCGATCGCCTTGGCGTCCGCGGTCGAGCGCAGCACCTTGGCCTGGGCGTCGCCCTCGGCCTTCAGGATCTCGGACTGCCTCACCCCTTCGGCCGACAGGATCGCCGCCTGCTTCACGCCCTCGGCCTCCAGGATGTTGGCGCGCTTGTCGCGCTCGGCCTTCATCTGGCGGGACATCGCCTCGGTGATGTCGGCCGGTGGGTCGATCTTCTGCACTTCGACTCGCGTCACCTTTACTCCCCAGGTGTTGGTGGCCTCGTCGAGCACGGCTCTCAGGTTGGCGTTGATCGTGTCGCGCGCGGTGAGCGTCTCGTCGAGCGACTTGTCGCCGATCAGGTTGCGAAGGTTGGTCTGCGCCAGCGTCGTCGCGGCATAGCCAAAGTTCTGCACCTCGAAGGTGGCCTTCACCGGATCGCTGATGCGGTAGTAGATCACCGCGTCCACGGTGACCGAGACGTTGTCCTTGGTGATGACCTTTTGCGGCTCGACGTTGATGACCCGCTCGCGCATGTCGACCTTGAGCATGTCCTCGATCATCGGCACCAGGAAGGTCAACCCGGAATCCACCGTGGAGCGGTAGCGGCCGAGCCGCAGCACCAGACCCTTTTCGTACTGGGCGACCACCCGCGCGCTCCTCGCCAGCGCGACCAGGGTGATGAACAGCACCACGATCAGCAGGAGCATCCCCAGAGTCCCGATCATCTCGCTCACCTCACCTGAAGGGTCACGCCGTCGATGCCGGCCACCGTCACCACGGCGCCGGGTTCAAAAGGTCCGGCGCCCGGCGCCGGAACCGCGCGCCAGGTCTCGTCCTTGACCCGGACTTGCCCGGGCGCATGCTCGGCCACCCGCAAGGTGACCAGGCCCTGGATCCCGACTAGCGCGTCCACGTTGCTCGGGACGTGGCGTCCCCGGATCCGGGCGCGCACCCAGCGGCGGCCGGCGGCCACGTAGAGCAGGCTCGCCGCGGCCGCGATGATGAAGCCGGTCGCGGGGCTGCCGACCAGCAGGCCCACCGCCCCGCCCAGCAGGATCGCCGAGCCGATCAGCACCAGGTCGAAGCCGGCGAATCCGCCGAGTGCCACCTCGATGAGGATGAGCAACGCCCCGGCAAGCACGAGAACCCAGTTCCAACCGACCCGCATGGTGGTCCCTCCGCTGCTCGAGCCGGCCCGACCGGTGGGCCGGCGGCGGCGGGACTGTATCAATCGGTCCCGCCGCTGCAAGCCCATTCGGGACCGCCGCGCCGCCCCCGATCGAGGTCGACGCGGGCCCGAGAAACGGGCTCAAGCGGAACTCGAACGGTGCCGACAACCCTAAGGCGATTCTACCGTTATGCCGGGCCAACCGGGCCACGGAGGTGGCCGGGGGGCCTGGCCGTGCGTGAGGGCGAGCATGTCCAAGTTCAATCTCCGTGACGTTTCGGAGCGTCTCAGCAAGTCGGACGACATCGACACAGTGGTCCTCGAGTTTCTTCGCTTCCTCGAGGCCTCGCAGCCCGATTGGCGGGCCTCGTTGGCGTTTTACGAGGTCAGCGCGGACGCGCTGGTCGACGTCTACGAGCGCGATCGCGGACGCCTGATGCGGCGCAGCATCGTCGTACCGATCGCCCAGCTGCCGCACCGGCTGGTCCGCAAGCTCTTCCACGCCAGCGCGTTCTTCAACGACACCGATCGGCGATCCCTGGCCACCAACGCCGGGCCCACGCCCTGCTACATGGCCGAGCCGCACGATGCCTCGGAGCTGCTTCCGCTCACCCCATTGTCCGATTGGCAATCCTGCGTCTGCCTGCCGCTCGGCTACCAGGACGACCTGATCGGCCTCTTGGTACTGGTGAGCGGAAAGAAGAACGCCTTCACCAACCGTCTGCTCGGCGAGATCGTCCCGCTGCGGAGCATCGCGACCGTGGCCTTGGCGCAGCAGCTCTACCGCGCCGCGCGCGGCCGTGGCCCTGCGCCGGCGCCGGCGCCGGAAGACGAATCGACCGCGCGGCTCAAGAAGGAGCTCGAGCTGCTCGATCAGCACTCGTCCAAGCTCGACCAGGAGAACCGCGCCAAGGCCGCGGCGATCGAGGCGCTGGCCGGCCAGATCGACTTGCTGGACAAGAGCTCCGGCGCCTACAAGCAGGAGCTCGAGCGCGTCAAGAGCGCGGTGATGGCGCTGGAGGAGCAGTCGGAGTCGGCCACCGAGCACCTGGCGGCCGCCTACGCGCAGCTCAACGAGACGCAGTGGGAGCTGATGGAGCTGGAGCGCACCGTGGAGTTCATGAAAGGCGTGTTCCAGGTGCTGGGCGAGGGACACGACTCGGCCACCTTCGCCCAGGACATGATGGTCTGGCTGTGCGACCGCTTCGAGATCGAGCGCTGCAGCCTCATGGTGCTGGACGCCAGCCGCGAGGCGCTGCAGATGGCGGCCCAGTGCGGAATCGACCCGGCGATCGCCGGCCGCGTCAAGGTGCGGGTTGGCCAGGGTGTGGCCGGGTGGGTGGCGCGCCATCGCAAGCCTCTGTTCGTGCGGTTGCGCGAAGAAGCGGACCAACTGCCGCGCGCCCCCGAGAGCGGCTACAACTCGGACTCGTTCATCGTCGTCCCGTTACTCTACCGCGGTCGGCTCCACGGGGTGCTGAGCCTCAGCAACAAGCGGGACGGTGAGCCGTTCAACCAGACCGACCTCGAGCGGGCCACCTTGGCCGGAGCGGCGCTGGCCACGGCGTTCGCCAGCCACGAGGTGGTCCGGCGCACGGCCTCTTGGGCCTAGGCGCGCCTGAAACGTCCCGGCCTCCGGTCGAGGACGCCCGAGGCGTTCTGCGAGACACGGTCGCTCCGGACCCGCTGGCGCATGAGGTTCCCTTTCGGAAACGTCCAACGCGCTCCGCAAGACCCGGTCGCTCCGCCCTCCTGGCTACGCTCCCTGACCCGCCGACGCGCGCCGGCTCGTGCCGGCGACGCTGGCGGGAGTCTCGTGGAGCGCGTTGGGCGTTTCCGAAAGGGAGTTCAACCACTCAGCGGTAGGTGGACACGCCGCTGGCCTTGAAGCTGGCGTAGACCGGCACACCCGGCTTCAAGCCCAGCGCCTCGATCGCGTGCTTCGTGACCTCGGCCACGATGGGTGGCTTCGATTCCACCACCACGCGGACGCGGTCGCCGAACGGCGGCTCCGGGACCAAGTCGCCGATCGGGCCGTAGAAGGTGTTCTGGGCGCTGCCCTCGGGACGCTCGAGGAACAGGGTGACCTCGCGGGGGTTCACCAGCACGAACGTCTCGTCCTCGCCTCCCGGGTCGACCACCGAGAGCGTGATGTCGGGCGTCTGCACCTCGACGAGCCCGGCGAAGTCCCGATAGCCGAGCGTGCCGCGATACAGGTTGACCCCGAGGAACTCGGCCACGTAGGGAGACTTCGGGTATCGCAGCAGCTCGTCGCGGCTGCCCTTCTGGGTGATCAACCCTCCCTCGAGCACCGCGATCCGATCCCCGAACAGGGCTGCCTCCACCGGCGAATGGGTGACGTAGACCGACGCCCCCGCGCGCTCGGCCAGCATCCGCCGCAGCTCGCTCTGCAGGGTGCGCCGCGTCTGGAGGTCGAGGGCCGACAGCGGCTCGTCGAGCAGCAGCAAGGCTGGTTCGATCACCAGCGCCCGCGCCACTGCGACCCGCTGTTGCTGGCCGCCGGAAAGCTCGCGGGGTCTTCGCCGCGCCAGGTCGCCGATGCCGAAACGCTCGAGCATCTCGCCCACGCGCAACCGCACCCGGCGGCCGCGCAGACCCTGGGCGCGCAGGCCGAAGGCGACATTCTCGAACGCCGAGAGGTGGGGGAAGAGCGCGTAGTCCTGGCCCACGTACCCGATGCTGCGCCGCCAGGCCGGCACCATCTCGCCGGCCCTGCCGTCGAAGTAGACTTGATCGCCGAGCTCGATGCGCCCCGCGTCGGGATGCTCGAGGCCGGCGAGCATCCGCAAGAGCAGGGTTTTCCCGGCGCCGCTCTCGCCCACCAGCACCAGCGTGGACCCCCGATCCACCTCGATCTCCGCCTCGAGGCGGAACTCGGCGAGGCGCCTAACCGCGACCGCGTGCAGCACGACGCCTCCCGGCAACCGAGCGCAGCGGCAGCGCCCGAAATGCGAGCAACAGGAGGAACGACACCGCCAGCAACAGAACCGAGAGCGCGATCGAGGCCTCGAGGTCGGTCTGAAGCGCCAAATACACGGCGAGCGGCATGGTCTGGGTGACGCCGGGCAGGTTGCCGGCAAAGGTGATGGTGGCGCCGAACTCGCCCAGCGCCCGTGCCCAACAGGTCGCCGTCCCGGCGACCAGCGAGGGCAGGCCGAGCGGCAGCATGACCCGCAAGAAGACGGCGGTGGGGGACGCCCGCAACGTGGCGGCCGCGTCGAGGTAGCGCGGCTCGATCTCGATCAGCCCGGCGGTCATGGTGGCGACGAAGAAAGGTGCCGAGACGAAAACCTGCGCCAGGACCACGGCGAGCGTGGTGAAGGGGATGCTGAGCCCGAGTGCCGCCAGCACTCCGCCCAGCAGGCCGGTTCTGCCGAACGCCATCAGCAAGCCCACGCCGGCGACGGTGGGAGGCAGCACCATCGGCAGATCGACCAGCGCCTCGAGCAACCGCTTGCCACGGAACTCCCGGGTCGCCAGCAGGTAGGCCAGCGGCAGCCCCAGCACCACGACCACTGCGGTCGAGCACCCGCTGGTGACGAGGCTCAGCCGCAAGGCGTCGATCACGGCCGGATCCTTGAGCCGCGCGATCAAGACGCGGGGCGGGACGCGCACCAGCAGGCTGACCAACGGCAGGACCAGGAACAGGAGCAACAGGCCGAGCGCACCCGCGGCCGTCGAGCGGAGGATCCGTCCCCCCAGGGATCGCTTGGGACCCTGCATTCCGTGGGTCATCGAGTCTGGGGATTCTCCATCGCAACCGTCCTCCGATCGCGGCACTGTACCTGAATCGGCGCCGCCGCTCGGCACGATGCACCGGAGACCGGCGTCGCCATGGCGGGGAGGTCGCCCAATCGCCGACGAGAAGACGACCGCCGAGGATGTGTTACAGTCGAGGCTCCATGCACCGGATCCTCACCGTCCAGACCTCCGGGGCCGGGGCCGATTCGAGATGACGCTCTTCCTCTCCGGCCACGTCGGAGATCAGCACCGAGTTTGGCCGCTGGACACGCCCCAGGTCGCCATCGGGCGCTCGTCCAGGAACTCGATCGCCATCGCGGATGGCAC
>DASXTP010000181.1:0-13259 GCA_036505355.1 Candidatus Eiseniibacteriota bacterium
GCCGTGGAGCATCGGCGTCGTGGCGGCCTGGAGCGGCCCATGCTCGTAGCGCGCGAACGAGTTGATCAAGACGAGCGCCGGGACCCGCCCCGGATGAGTGAGGGCGTACTCCAACGCCAACGCTCCGCCGAGCGAGAAGCCGAGCACCGCCGGCCGCGCGTCGCCCGGACTCGTGAAGCTCGCGATCTCCCGATCGAGACGATCGACCAGAGGCGCGAAGCCGGTGCCCGTGGACGGGTCCGGCAGTCCTTCACGCCGTAGCGGAAAGACCCGGGTCTCGATCTCGGGCGCCAGAGAATCTCGGAGTGAATCGAAGTGCTCGGGCGCGCCGTAGACGCCGTTCAGGAGCAGGAGCCGCATCTCTCAGGGCCGCGCCGATCCCATCGCTCAGCGGGTCTGCGGCGCGGCGGCCTTCTTCCCGCGGAACTCCGCGGACCAGTTCTGCACCACGGCGATGCCCTGAGCGAGCCCCTTCTGACCCGCCGGCCGAAGGATGACGAAGCGGCTGCCGTCGCGCGTCACGTCGAAGCCGGGATAGAGGCCGGGGCCGGCGGAGCCGCTGCGCTCTCCCAACGACGGACGAGTGAACTGGCGCCGGGGTGCTCCGAGTACGGGGTCCGTCGTTCCGCTAACTCCGACCTCCATGATGTCCTCGGCCTGCGCGAAGTAGAGGCGGTCGCCCGCACCGTTCCAGCGCGGCCACTGGCCGCCCGCCACCGACACCTGCCACTTCCCTTGGCACGATGGGTAACGCGTGAGAAAGACCTCCCGCACGCCCGACTCGGTGGACACGTAGGCCATCAAGGCCCCGGACGGGGAGACCGAGCCACCGAACACCCGGGGGTTCCCTTTCACCAGCAGGCGCGGGGTTTGGGACCCATCCAGGGCGACTTCCATGACGTTCGAGACCGCGCCCCCCTTCTCGAAGGCAGTGCAGACGAGGTGCTTGTCGTCGGGCGTGAACGCGGGGAACGAGCCGGTCGCCAGGGTGTCGGCGCTCCCCGATCCGTCGGCCGCCCGGGAGACGATCCTGTTTTCGGTGCCAGCAACCCCCGCGGGCCCCGCATAGTGGGCGACTCGATCGCCCGACGGAGACCACGAGAGCCAGTCCTCGTACGACGGGTCGAAGGTCAGGCGAGTCCTGGTACCCCGTACGGTGTCGTAGATCCACAGGTCGACATTGTCGTTCACGGCCACGCCACGCGCGACCCGCCTGCCGTCGGGAGAGAGAGAAACCGACCAGGTCCCGCCCGTCTCCGGCTGACCGATGACGCCCTGCTCCTTTCCCTCGCGATCCACCCAGACCATTTGTGTGGACGTGGTCGCGCCGCTGGCGACGAACGCCAGCGTCCCCTCCGCCGACACCGACGGAGCCGATCCTCCCTGGGCGACCGGGAACGGTTCCCCCGTGACCTGGAGACGTGCAAGGGAGAACGGCAGCGCCCAGACGCCCGGAGTCGGCGGATCGCGCTGGAAGAGGATGTACCCTGGGCGAGCGTAAGCCGGATCATGGATCCACTGCCCAGGAAGCTCGAGGAGCACCTTTCGCTTTCCGCGCGCCCACAGTGAGATGTTGTTGATGCCGCCACGCTTCATGTGGGTGGCGAATAGCATTCCCTGACCTCCCGGCAGGGCGGAGGGCTCGTGGAAGTCGCTCTCGCTCGTATCGGGCTTGAGCAGGGGGCGCGGGTCGCCGCCCAGGGCCGAGACCTCGAGCAGTCCGGCGCTGTCCCCGCGCGAGAACACGATGTCATCACCATCTTTCCAGCAGATGCCCTTTCCCCCCACCAGCGCGCCGCGGGTGTCGCAGACCACTTGGGTCTCGGCACCGCTCACCGCCGTCTTCATGACGCGCGTGCCCGCGAAGTAGGCGATGGTCTTGCCGTCCGGTGACCACGCCAGCCTCGAAGCGCCCGGCTCGATGGCGATCTGCTTGGGCTCCAGCTCGTCTAGCGGCTGGACCCAGAGGTGGTCGTGGAAGAGATAGGCCACCGTCCGTCCGTCGGGCGAGATCGCGGGGGAAGACGGCGCAGTCCCCTCTTCGGCCGGAATCGCCAGTCGGAACTTGCGTAACGGGGTTTCGGGGGTCTCGGAATGCATCGTGCGCGTGAGGCCGAACGTGACGAGCGCGCCGATGAGGAGTCCCGCACCGGCGATTGCCGCCGACCAACCCCAACGCCCCGGTGCAACCGTCTCCCGCATTGCGACAGCTTCCCCAGTCCCGCCCGCGATCACCTCCTCCATCGCGATCCGGGCTTCGCCGATGTCGCGCAGCCGCTGCTTCGGGTTGCGTTCGAGACAACGCAAGAGCAGCGCCTGAATGCGCTGCGGCGTCTGCTCGGGCAGTAGACTCCAGTCCACCTCCGCTCGCAGCACGGCCGCCAGCGTGTCGGAGATGGTTTCGCCCTCGAACAAGCGTCTACCGGTGAGCGTCTCCCACAACACCACGCCGAATGCCCAGATGTCGGCCCGCTTGTCGGCCGCCTGACCCCGCGCCTGTTCCGGCGCCATGTAGGCCGCGGTGCCGAGCAGCACGTTGGCGCCGGTCATGGGCCCGGTGATCGTCGGCGACTGAGACGGCGCCGTGGGGGCGGAGTGGCCCACATTGCCCTCCAACGCCTTGGCGAGCCCAAAGTCCAGCACCTTGGCCTTGCCCTCGGCGCCGAGCTTGACGTTGGCGGGTTTCAAATCGCGGTGAACCACCCCGCGCTCGTGTGCGTGTTCCAAGGCCTGGGCGATCTGGAGCGCGAGGGGCAAGGCCTCGATCACGGGCACCGAACCACGTTGCAACCGTTGCGCCAGGTCTTCGCCCTCGACCAGCTCCATCGCCAGGAATCGCTCGCCATCGGCCAGGTGGAGCCCATAGATCGCGGCGATGTGTGGGTGGCTGAGCGAAGCCAGGAGCTGCGCCTCGCGATCGAAGCGCGCCATCCGCTCCGGATCCCGGGTGAAGAGGTCGGGGAGGAACTTGAGCGCGACGTCCCGGCCCAGCGTGGAGTCGGTGGCTCGCCAAACCACGCCCATCCCGCCCTCGCCGATCTTCTCGACGAGGTGATATTGCGAAAGGGTGCGGCCGGGGGCCAGGTTCATGCGGATCCGAAGCTCGAGGGCGCGAGTTTAGCACGCTCGGACGCGACGCCGGCGGGCCGGGTGCTGCTGTCATGTCCCTGTCAGATTGTGGCGTTCCCCACCGCCTCTTCAGCCAGCACTTGCGATCAGCCGTCACAGAGCGCATCGTGCGGCGTTACGAAAGAGGCAGATAGGGCTTGGCTCGCCGTCGGCCGCCCGCTCCGTGCGGGCGACCAGCGCGTAGCGACGGCCCTCCGTGACCCCTCACCAACCGGGAGGAATCCATGAAACGTGCGTCTGTCTTGCTGGCGATCGTGGCCGTGGCGATGCTCGCGCTCGGAGCGTACGCCGAGCAAGCCGCGAAGAAGAATCCTGTGAAGACCATCACCGGCGAACTCATCGATACCGGCTGCTACCTCGGCCACGGTGCACACGGCGCAGACCATGTGGGTTGCGCCACCAAGTGCATCGCGGGCGGCATGCCGATGGGCTTGCTGACGAAGGCTGGAGCTCTCTACTTGCTGACCCTGAACCACGACAACCCGGACCCTTACAATCAACTCAAGGAGATGGCGGGGAAGACCGTGTCGGTCACCGGTGAGGTCATGATGCGTAGCGGCATGAAGGGCATCGACGTCACCGAGGCGAAGGAGGTAAGCGAGGCGGCGGTCAAGTAGCCGGCGGGGCTCCACGGTCGCAGGGGCGCGGCCGGGAACGGCCGCCCGCTCCTCCGGCCCTTTGACCCGATGAGGTTCTACAGACTGGTCGTGGCCGCGCTCGTGCTCGCGGGCGCGGTCGCGGCATTTCGGGTGTTCCAGCCACGGCTGCCGGCCGCCGAGCGCGGCCGGCGGCTGGCCGAGCGCACCGGCTGCTTCGCCTGCCACGGTCCCGAGGGCATCCGCGGTGCCGCCAACCCGGGGCGTACCGACAAGACCGTCCCCACCTACGAAGCCGACGTCATGATGTACGCCAAGTCGCCCGACGAGATCCGGGAATGGATCGAGGACGGCGTCACGTCGAAGCGGGCCAAGAGCCAGACCTGGCGGGCCGAGCGCGAGCGTGGGACGCTCCGCATGCCGGCGTTCGAGCGTCGGCTGTCGGCGCGCCAGATCGACGATCTGGTCGCTTACGTGATGGCGATGAGCGGGACCCCCGAGCCAGAGGACTCGCTGGCGGCCCGCGGCCGCGAGCGCGCGAAGGCACTGGGCTGCACGAGCTGCCACGGGGCCGGAGGTCGCCTGGCGCGTCCCAATCCCCGATCGCTCAAGGGCTACGTCCCGGCGTGGGACGGGGCGGATTTCCCCGAGCTGGTTCGCGGCCGCGACGAGTTCCGTGAGTGGGTGGAGGACGGCGTGAGCGCGCGGTTCAAGGGCAACCCACTCGCGCGCTTCTTCCTCGATCGCGCGGTGCTCAAAATGCCGGCCTATCGCCATCACTTGGTGGCCGGCGACCTCGAGGCGCTGTGGGCCTACGTCGAGTGGCTGCGCCGGGGGGAGTGAGACGGAGCCTGTGCCCGGGTTCCGCCTGCGAATCCGAGCCGGCGGGAGTCCGGCAGTCGCGTCGACTGGGTTTTCGACCCGGGCCTCGCATGCGCTAGAGTCCCGGGTCCATGACGTTCGCTCCCGGCACTAAGCTCGGCCCGTACGAGATCCTCGAGCCCCTTGGCGCGGGCGGCATGGGCGAGGTCTACCGCGCGCGTGACCCACGCCTTTCCCGCGAAGTGGCGATCAAAGCCCTGCCCGACGCATTCGCCGCCGATCCCGACCGCCTCGCCCGCTTCGAGCGCGAGGCACGCCTGCTCGCCTCGCTCAGCCATCCCCATGTCGCTGCCATCCACGGTGTGGAGGAATCCGGTGGCGATCGGTTCCTGATCCTCGAGTTGGTCCAGGGCGAAACGCTCGAGGCGCGTCTCGCCCGCGGGGCGCTGCCGCTGGACGAGGCCCTGGAAGTGGGTCGCCAGATCGCCTCGGCCTTGGAGGCCGCGCACGAGGCCGGAGTGATCCACCGCGACTTGAAGCCCGGCAACGTGATGCTCACCCCCGCTGGCGAGGCGAAGGTGCTGGACTTCGGCCTCGCGAAGGGAGTGGCCCAAGGGGCGAGGTCGTCCTCGCAGATGTCGCAGTCGCCGACGCTCGCAGCCACGGGGACCGAGGCAGGCATCATCCTGGGTACGGCGGCCTACATGAGTCCCGAGCAGGCGCGGGGCAAGGCGCTCGACAAGCGCACCGACATCTGGTCGTTCGGCTGCGTGCTCTACGAATGCCTCACGGGACGGCAGCCGTTCCAGGGGGAGACGATCTCGGACCTGATCGCACGGATCCTGGAGCGCGAACCCGAGTGGTCGGCGCTGCCGGGGCCGACTCCGACGCAGGTGCGGGAACTGGTGCATCGCTGTCTGGAGAAGGACGCCAAGAAGCGGCTGCGCGACATCGGCGACGCGCGGATCGAGCTGGAGGAGGTTCTTGCGCGGCGCACCGAATCGGGCCGAATCCCGGCGGGGCCACGGGCCGAGGCCGCGCAGCGTAATACCGCGCGCGTCGCAATCGCCGCCGCCCTGGTCGCTCTCGTCGCGGGTGCCGCCCTGTGGGCCTGGCTCGGCCCAGCGGGGCGAGGTCGCCGCGGGGTCAATCGGGTCGCCGTAGACTTCCCGCCGCAGCTTCGCATCTTGAGCGCCTACTTCGACCTCGACGGCGCGTCACTCGTCTGCTTCGGTGCGCCCCGCGCCCAGGATGGCGAGGAGGAGCCTCCCGTCCGCCTTTACGTGCGGCGGCTCGACAGCTACGAGATGAAGCCGCTACCGGGCACCGAAGGAGTCCAAACGTTCGGCCGGTCGCCCGACGGGAAATGGGTGATCTTCGTGGCGCCGGTCGCGATCGGGGCCCCGAAGCTGCGCCTGACCCGAGTGGCCCTGGATGGCAGCTCACCCGCCACGGCGATCGGATCCTGGAAGAGCAGTTGGAACTCGCTGATCGTGCTTCGCAATGGCGACCTCGTGACGCTGGCCGACCAGGGCAGGAGCCTGGCCCGCCTCCACGCCGACGGCAGCCCCGCCGGGCCTCCGCTTCCGCTCCTCACCGGCGGCCTTCGTGGACAGCTCACCCTGGGTGACCTGCTTCCAGGCGACCGGGCAGTCTTCGTGAAGTCGGTCTCGTACGGGGCACGCGGCTGGTTCTCGAGCATCGGCGTCGCGGACCTGAAGACCGGCCGGGTCAAGTTCCTGGCGGAGGATGCCGGGTCCCCGCGGTACTCGCGCACCGGGCACCTGGTGTTTTCGCGCGGTGACGTGCTGCTGGCCGCTCCATTCGATCTCGGGCATCTCGAGATCCACGGTACGCCGGCCGCCATCGTGGACGGGTTGCTGACGGACGTCGCGCTCGTCCCGGCTCGGTTCGATTTGGCGCGAAACGGTGCGCTGCTCTATCGGCCCGGCGGCCTGGCGGGGGAAAGGCGCCGCCTCGCGATCGTGGACGCCAATGGCAACCTGCAGCCCTTTCTCCCGGAGCGCAGACCATACGGCTCCCCGAGCATCGCCCGGCACGGCAACCGGTTCGCGGTCGGGGTCACGAATGCCGATGGCCTCGATGAGGTCTGGATCTCCGACCTCGCCCGGCCGGAGTTGCGACGCCTGGTCGCGACTCCCGAGGCGGACTGCACCAGTCCCGTCATCTCGCCCGATGGCGCGCGGGTGGCCTTCGAGCGCAGAGGCCGGAGCGAGCAGGACGGTCTCTATCTGGCGGACACCGAGGGACGTCGGCCGCCCTGGAGGATCGCGACGCCCGAGTCCGCCGGTGTGCGGTATCAATCTGGATCCTGGGCGCCGGACGGGTCGGCCCTGATGGTGGAACGCCGAGGGCCCGATGGAACGGCCGACATCGTGCGGGTGCGAGCGGCCGTCCCCGGGGAGAGTCTCGCGAAACCCGAGCCGATCCTCGCGACGCCGTACAACGAAACGTCTCCTTGGTTTTCGGCCAATGGGCGCTGGATCACCTACACGTCGGACGAGACCGGGAGGAACGAGGTCTACGTCTGCCCTCTGGGCCCCGATGGGAGGCTGGCGGGTCGTGGCCTTCGGGTTTCTCGGGAGGGCGGTTACGGGTCTCAGTGGGACCCCGATGGACGCAGGGTCACCTATGCGTACGCGATGCCGAGCAGGCTCATCTCGGTCCCGATCCGCCTCGAGCCGGCGCTGGCGGTAGGCGAACCCAGCGTGTCGTTGGACTGGCAGAAGCTGAGGATTTCAAACGCGGACATGCTCCCGGATGGGCGCTTTCTCGCGGTCATCAAGGGCGAGGACGAGAAGGACGAGATGGCGAGCGTGAACCTCGTCCTGAACTGGACCGACGAGCTGATACGGCGAGTTCCCAAGCGCTGAGGCGTGGTTCGGCGGCTGCCGGCGTCGTCACCGTGACGTCCACGGCACTTCGGCGGGAGCCGCTGCACCCCGGCCCGCACTCGTCTGCGGAGCGCAGGCGCTACAATCGGCGCTACAACTCGTTGGTCCGTGTGCTCGTTCTCCCCGAGCACCGCGCGCTGGACCACGCTTTGGCGGGGCGGGAGTAGGAACGCGAATGCCGCGCAGCCGATCCGGCTCCGCCGCGACCGGGTCGGCTACGACACGTCGCGCCGGTCCTGCGGGTCGAGCGCGTCGCGCAGCCCGTCGCCCAGGAAGTTGAAGCAGAAGAGCGTCAGCGAGAGCGCGAGCCCGGGGAAGATCACCAGCCAGGGAAACAGCGCCAGCACCCGCGCCCCGTCCGAGACCAGCGTGCCCCACGAGGCGTCGGGGGGTTGCACGCCGAGGCCCAGGAACGAGAGAAACGCCTCCTGGAGAATCACCGCCGGCACGGTGAGCGTGGTGTAGACGATCACCGGGCCCAGGGTGTTGGGCACGATGTGGCGGAAGATGATCGCCCGATCGCTCGCCCCCAGCGCGCGCGCCGCCTCGACGAAGTTCTGCTGCCTGAGCGACAGCACCTGACCGCGCACGATGCGCGCCATGGTGAGCCACTGGACCAGCCCTAGCGCCACGAAGAGCATCAGGAGGCTCTTGCTGAAGAACACCAGCAGCAGGATGACGAGAAAGATGTAGGGAAGGGAATAGAGGATATCCACGACGCGCATCATGAACTCGTCGAGCTTGCCTCCGCGGTAGCCGGAGACGGCGCCGTAGGTCACGCCGATCAGGAGGCTCACGAGCGTCCCCACCAGCCCGACCAGCAGCGAGATGCGCCCGCCGTAGAGCACGCGGGCGAAGGTGTCGCGACCCAGCTCGTCGGTGCCGAACCAGTGCGGCGGCGAGGGCGGCGTGGCGCCGAGCTTCAGGTCCTGGGCCGCGGGGTCGGCGAGCCCCGGGGCCCACGGTGCGCCGAAGGCGGCGAGCGCCATGAGGATCAGGAACACTCCCGATGCCATCGCCGCCCGGTTGCGGCGCATCCGCTTCCAGGCGTCCGCCCACAGGCTCTGCGGCCGCTCGGTGGCGAGCGTCTGCGGGGCGAGCGCGGCCTCCAGCGTGGCGCTCACTTGAGCTCCACGCGCGGGTCGAGCCTCGTGTAGGTGACGTCGATCAGCAGGTTGAGGAACATCAGCAGGGCGGCGTAGAAGAGCACGCCGCCCAGCACCAGCGTGTAGTCGCGGTTGAAGGCGGCGTTCACCAGGTAGCGCCCCAGTCCCGGGACCGAGAAGATGCTCTCCACCACGATCGACCCCATCACGATGCGCGCTGCGGCGGGGCCGAGGTACGAGACCACCGGCAGGATGCCGAGCTTCAGCGCGTGCTTGAAGACGACCACCGGCTCGGCCAGCCCCTTGGCGCGCGCCGTGCGGATGTAGTCCTGACGCAACACCTCGAGCATCCCCGCCCGGGTCAGGCGGGCAATGTAGGCGATGTAGGCGGTGGCGAGGGTCGCGACCGGCAAGAAGCGGCTCTGGGGACCCTGCCATAACGCGGGCGGGAACAGGAACAGCGACAGCGACAGGCCCAGCACCAGCACCGGGCCGAGCACGAAGTTGGGCACCGAGACCCCGGCCAGCGCGGCCGCCATGGCGGCGTGATCGAGGCCGCTATTCTGCTTGAGCGCGGCGAACACTCCGAGCGGAACGCCGACGACCAGCGCCAGCAGCAACGCCCAGCCGCCCAGCTCGGCCGACACCGGCAGCGCTTCGAGGATGATCTCCTTCACCTGGCGCGACGGGAACTTGTAGGAGGGGCCGAAATCGAAGCGCGCCACGCCGGCGAGGAAGCGCAGGTACTGCTCGGGGAGCGGCCGATCGAGCCCGTAGCGGGCGTAGAGCTGCTGCTTGGCGGCGGCGGGGATCTCGCGCTCCGACTGGAACGGGCCGCCCGGGGCGCCGTGGATCAGGAAAAAGGTGAGCGTGGCGATTACCCACAGCGTGGGGACCATCCACAGCAGGCGCCGCAGGAGGAAGGTGGTCACCGCTAGCGAAGATCGGCGACCCGCGCCGTCGGGCCGGCCGTGGCGCGCGCGGCCAGGGCCCGGAGCGTCGGGGCCTCCGCGAACGGCGGCTCGATCCCGTGGCGGCGCCAATCGCGGTCGATCCATACCTCGGTGAGCGGATGGATGTCGAGCGGCGTCTGGTAGATCCCGCGCACGTAGGGCTTCACCAGCTCGTTGGTCGAATAGTGGAAGATCGGAATCACCGGGCACTGGCTCAGCAGCCGGGCTTCGGCCTCGCTCAGGATGTGCAAGCGCTTCGCGCCGTCCACCTCGACGGCCGCCGCCCGGATCAGCTCGTCGTAGCGCGCGTCGCTCCAACCGGAGCGGTTGTTGCCGTCGCCGGTCACGAAGCAGGCGAGGAAGGTGTTCGGGTCCAGGTAATCGCCGATCCAGGAGCGGCGCGCGACGTCGTACTGGAGCGCCGTCGTCGCCTGCAGATACGAGCCCCATTCCTGGTTCGACAGCTCGACCTCGATTCTGAGCTCGCGCCTCCACATCGCCTGGATTGCCTCGGCAATGCGGCGGTGGTCTTCGCTGGTGTTGAAGAGGATCGCGATCTTGGGGAAGCCCCGCCCACCCGGGAAGCCTGCGCGAGTCAGGCACTCCCGCGCCCGGGCGGGGTCGTAGCGGATTCCTGGGGGCGGTTGATAGCCCGGATAGCCCGAGGGCGTGAAGTTCCCCCACGGTCTTCGGCTGCGCTTGAGCAAGTCGTTGGCGATGGCGTCGCGATCGACCGCGTAGTTGAGCGCCCGCCGCACCCACACGTTATCGAGCGGCTTGCGCGTGATGTTGATCGAGTAGTAGTAGAGGCCCTGGTAGTCGCCGCACCGGTAGTCGGCGTAGCCGCTCAGGTAGGGGATGAACTGGGAAGGGATGTAGCCGCTCGGGTTCCAGTCCAGCACGCCGGCCTTGTAGAGGTTGGTCGAGGTGTTCAGGTCATCGATCGCGTAGGCGACGATGCGGTCGAGCTTGACGCTGGCGGCGTTCCAGTACCGCGGGTTGGGGACGAACTCGAAGTGGTCGTTCTGCCGCCACCACACGAGCCGGAACGCTCCGTTGCACACCAGGTTCTCCGGCCGCGTCCAGCGATTGCCATGCTTCTCGACTACCCAGTGGGGCACCGGGAGGGAGGTGTAGAACTGGGTCAGGTAGAGGAAGTACGCGGTCGGCGCCTTGAGGCGGACCACCAGCGTGCTGTCGTCGGGCGTCTCGATGCCCACCAGACGCTCGTCCCGGATGCTCCCCTTGTTGAACGCCTCGGCGTTGCGGATCGGGAAGATCAAGCTCGCGTATCGCGAGGCGGTCTCTGGACGCAGGACCCGCAGCCACGACCAGCGAAAGTCGTGCGCGGTGAGCCGGGTGCCATCGCTCCACATCAGCCCCGGGCGTAGGTGAAAGGTGTAGGCGAGGGCGTCGTCGCTGATCTCCCAGCGATACGCCTGCCCCGGGAGCGGCTCGAGCGTGCGCGGGTCCTCGCGCGTGAGGCCCTCGAACAGGAGGCGGCAGACACGGCCGTCGGGCTGCCCGGAGGCGAGCCCCGGATCGAAGATCTCGGGCTCGGCACCGAGATTGAACGTGAACACGTCCTCCGCGGGAGGCGAGGTGTCGCCGAAATAGCGCGGCCCGACGCTGGCCGGCGCCATGTCCGCGGCGTGGCGCGGCGCGCAGCCACAGGCGCCCAACGCCAGAAGCAGAAGCAGGTTCGAGCGCATGACGAGGGCGCAGTATACCAGGCCGATCGGAGCCCACCCGGGTCGCCTGATGTCCGGCGCATAGGTCTCCTGGGTTCTTAGGATCGGCTCGAAGGCTCGTCGGCTTCGCGCCCGGTCGACCGGAGCGCAATCCCTCAGAGTTCGCCGCTGTGTGCCGATAACCCTGGCGTACCGTCGTTCGGCCACGGCTTGGAGCGCGTGGGCGCTCGAGCTTCCGAGCCCAGGGCGTCGACGCGACGAGCGAGGAGAAGGGCATGGCGAACCAACCCGACCCACATCCGCTGGAGGAGCTGAGGCTCGCGCTGTCCGACTTGGCCGAGCACGTGGCGGTGGAACGCAGGGCGGTACTGGCCCCGGTCGGGCGCGCGTCGCTGCGACGGATCGTGGCCGAACTCGAGCGCCACATCCCGGGGCTCGAGCCGCCACCGGATGCCAGGGCCGCACGCTTGCTGGCTTCGGCGGCGGCGGCGGCCTTGTTTCACAACCGAGAGCGCGAAGCGCTGGTGCGTTCCCTGCGGGGTCTGTCCTGTGCCCCGCACGACCCCGAGCTGCACTACCTCGCGGCCTCGGCATGTCTCGAGCTGGGAGCCGTGCGCGAGGCCCTGTGCCTGCTCGCTCACACGTTGTGGATCCACCCGGGCCACCCGGCCGCCCGGCGTGATCTCGAAGCGCTCACCGCCTTTCGGGGTGTCTGGGGGCTGGCGTCGGGGGACGGCCAGCCGGACGCCGCCGCTGACCCGTCCCCGCCGCCCTTCGAGCTGCTTGAGGAGGGTGTGGTGGGGGACGACTTCTGCGATCTCGACCTGGATTTCTGGCCGGGCGATGGTGCGTGGATGGAAGAGCCGGGCGCGCTCGAGGGCCGCGCCGAAGCCGACGACGCCCCTCCGCCGGAAGACGAATTCGGCGGCGATCGGCGCGCCGCTTAGCCCCGGATGGCCTAGTCGTTGGCGCGGTGACCCCGGTATGCGAGACTGCCGGGCGTGAGATGGTCCTTTCGCATCGGCACCATCGCCGGGATCCGGGTCGAGCTGCACGTCACGTTCCTCCTGTTCGTCGGCTGGGTCGCGATTTCCCGCGGCCTACTCGCCGGCCGACCCGCCCAGTCGCTGGCCCAGGTGGTGCTCCTGCTCATGATCTTCGCCTGCGTCCTGCTGCACGAGCTCGGGCACGCGCTGGCCGCGCGCCGCTACGGCATCAAGACCCGCGATATCGTGCTGCTGCCGATCGGGGGCGTGGCGCGCCTGCAACGCATGCCCGACCGACCCCAACAGGAAATCGTCGTGGCCCTGGCGGGGCCGGCGGTGAACGTGGTCATCGCCGCGGGGCTATGGGTGCTGCTCGGCGCGACCGGCCGGCCGTTCGCCGTCGAGGTGATGCGTGGGGGC
Organism: Candidatus Eiseniibacteriota bacterium; assembly: GCA_036505355.1. GTDB lineage: Bacteria > Eisenbacteria > RBG-16-71-46 > RBG-16-71-46 > RBG-16-71-46 > WS-8. Next base: position 12,619 of record DASXTP010000181.1, read on the forward strand.
ATGCCCGAAACGCTGCTCGCGGTCAACCTCCTGATGTTCGGCTTCAACTTGGTTCCGGCGTTCCCGATGGACGGCGGCCGCGTGCTCCGCGCCATCCTCGCCCTGCGCCTGCCGTACGCCAAGGCGACCCGCATCGCATCGACCGTGGGCCAGGCGATCGCCCTGCTGTTCGGCACCGTCGGCTTCTTCTACAACCCGATGCTGATGTTCGTGGCGCTGTTCGTGTTCCTCGCGGCTGGCGAGGAGCATGCCATGGTGCAGACTCGGGCCTCGTTGAGCGGGCTGCCCGCTCGCGCGGCGATGCTCACCGACTTCGAATCACTCGACGTTTCGGATCCCCTCCAGCGTGCCGTGGATCTGCTCATGGCCGGCAACCAACAGGACTTTCCGGTGCTGGATCACGGTGCGCCGGTGGGAGTGTTGACCCGCGCCGACTTGATCGTGGCCCTGCAGCGCACCGGAGCGGAAACGCCGGTGGGGCAGGTGGTGGCCCGCACCGGACCGACGGCCGAGGCCGGTGAGCCGCTGGAGCAGGTCTTTCAGCGGATGCGCGAGAGTCGCGCCTCGGCGCTGCCGGTGCTGAGCGGCGGCGCCCTGGTGGGGGTCGTGACCCTGGAGAACGTCACCGAGCTGCTCCTCGT